>NZ_JAHXZI010000034.1:0-61024 GCF_019429605.1 Actinoplanes hulinensis
TCGGCCGGGCATGGGAAAGAGATTCCAGGGCGGCAGTTGCGTGCCAAGTGCCCGAACCGGTGCCACCCGGTTGCGGCCAAACAGACCCCGGGGCGAACGACTCGCCACGGAGGATCGACCACGAGAAGCCCGGGTTTACGAATGCGGGTCAGGTACGGCCGGCGCCCGCCTGGGGTCCGGCGATGCGCTGGGCCGGCCACACCGGGATCACCGAGACGACGATCAGAACCGCGGCCACCACGTTGACGACCGGGGCCTGGTTGGGCCGGAACAGGTTGTTGAAGATCCACCGGCCAGCACCGACCGCCAGGCGCTGTCCAGGGCGATGCCGGTGACGATGCCGGGCAGCGCGATCGGCAGCACCACGAGCAGCGAGATCGTGTCCCGGCCGAAGAACTGGAACCGCTGCACCGCGAAGGCGATCATCGTGCCCAGCACCAGGGCGATCGCGGTGGCGCCGAGCCCGGCCTGCACCGACGTGAGCAGCGCCTGCCGGGCGCCGTCGTTGGCCCAGGCGGCCGACCACCAGCGGGTGGTGAGGTCGTGCGGCGGCCAGGCGTCCCTTGATCGTCGTCCAGGAGACACGCCGCGGCCGTGGCGGCGGCAGCTTCGCGCTCGACCTGAAACTGCACGAGCAGATGCAGGTGGAGCTCAAGGCCATCCAGCTCGGACCAGTACTCGCCGATCAGCTCGTTTGACCGAGGCGGTCGGCACACCGGTCGCGCTGGTCAACACGCACGGCCGGGTGGTCGCCGGCAGCACGGCCCACCACCTGGCGGGTTCCCTGATCCGGGACGCGCACATCCGGACGGCGCTGCTCACCGCGCTTCCGGCGGTGCTGCCCGACGGGGTCCGGCTCACGCCGTGCGGCACTCTGCCCCTGGCGGTCCTGACCTGGCCGTGAGGTCGGCGCCCGGCATCGACGTGGCAGGATCTGCTGGTGCGGATCGGGATGCTTGGATCGTTCGAGGTGCACGGCGACGACGGCGCCCGCACCGACGTGCCCGGCGCACGGCTGCGCGGGTTGCTGATCGCCCTGGCGCTGGAGACCGGCCGGGTGGTGCCGAAGGCGGCCCTGGTCGACTGGATCTGGGGTGGACACCCGCCCGCCGACGCCACCAACGCCCTGCACCGTCTGGTCTCCCGGCTGCGCAAGGTGCTGCCGGACGGCGCGGTCGAGGGGCACACCGAGGGCTACCGGCTGACCGTCGAGCCGGACGCGGTCGACGCCGTCCGGTTCGCGCGCCTGGTCACCGCGGCGCACGCCCGGGCCGGCGACGACCCGGACCGGGAGCGGCTGCTGCGGGAGGCGCTCGGCCTCTGGCGCGGGCCCGCCATGCGCGATGTCACGCTGCCGGACAGCGCGGCCTTCGGCGCGGCCGTCACCCGGCTGGAGGAGCTGCGCCTGGCCGCGCTGGAGGACCGGTACGAGTCCGGCGCCGGCCACCCCGAACTGGTCCCCGAACTGACCACCCTGGTCGCGGCGCACCCGCTGCGGGAACGCCTGGCCGCCGCCCTGATGCGCGCCCTGGCCGCCGCCGGCCGGGGCAGCGAGGCGCTGCTGGTCTACCAGCGCACCCGGGAGGCGCTGGCCGACGCCCTGGGGGTGGACCCGTCACCGGAGCTGTCCGCCCTGCACGTCGCCCTGCTGCGCGGCGACGCCCGGCGGCCGGAGCAGCGGCGCACCAACCTGCGCGCCGAGCTGACCAGCTATGTCGGCAAGTCGGCCGACGTCGCGGCGGTCCGGGAGCTGGTGGCCGGGCACCGGCTCACCACACTGACCGGGCCGGGCGGCTCGGGCAAGACCCGGCTGGCCGCGGAGTCCGCCCGTGCCCTGCTCGATGATCTTCCGGACGGGGCGTGGCTCGTGGAGCTCACCGCGATCGGCCCGGACGGTGACGTGGCGCAGGCGGCACTCGCCGGGCTCGGCCTGCGCGACACCCTGCTCGGCGAGGCGACGCCGGCCGGCCCGCTGGAGCGGCTGATGGCCGCCGTCCGGGACCGGGAGACGCTGCTCATCCTGGACAACTGCGAGCACGTGATCGAGGCGGCGGCGGAGTTCGCGCACCGGGTGCTCGGCGAGTGCCCGAAACTGCGGATCCTGGCGACCAGCCGGGAACCGCTCGGCATCGTCGGCGAGGCACTGTGGCCGGTGGAGCCGCTGGCCCTGCCCGCGGACGACGGCGACGCCGCCGGCTCCCCGGCGGTACGGCTGCTGCGCGACCGGGCCGGCGCCGTCCGCAAGGATCTCGGCAGCGACCCCGCCACCCTGTCCACGATGGTCCGGGTGTGCCGGGCGCTGGACGGGATGCCGCTGGCCATCGAGCTCGCGGCGGCCCGGCTGCGGACCATGTCCCTCGACCAGCTCGCGCACCGCCTCGACGACCGGTTCCGGCTGCTGACCGGCGGCAGCCGTACCGCCCTGCCCCGGCACCGGACACTGCGGGCGGTGATCGACTGGAGCTGGGAGCTGCTGTCCGAGGCGGAACGCACGATGCTGCGGCGGCTGTCGGTGTTCTCCGGCGGGGCGAGCCTGGAGGCGGCCGAACGGGTCTGCGGCGGCGACCACCTGGAGCTGCTCACCTCGCTCACCGAGAAGTCGCTGCTGGTGGCCGAGGGGGACGGCGCGCCCCGCTACCGGATGCTCGGCACCATCAGGGAGTACGCCGGTGACCGGCTGGCCGAGGCCGGCGAGTCGGAACAGGCCCGGCGGGCACATCTGGACTGGTGCACCGACCTGGCCGAGACCGCCGAGCCGCATCTGCGCCGGGCCGGGCAGCTGCACTGGCTGGCGCTGCTCCAGGCCGAGCACGACAACATCGGGGCCGCGATGCGCGGGGCGCTGGCGACCGGTGACGCGCCCGCGGCGATGCGGCTGGCCGCGGCCGCCGGCTGGTACTGGTGGCTCAGCGGCAACAAGACCGAGGGCGGGGAACTGATCCTGGCGGCCACCGGGACGCCCGGTGCGGTGCCCGACGACATCCGGGCCACCGTCTACGCGATCTTCACCATGTTCCTGACCGACGGCCCCGGCGACGAGCACCGGGCGGCCGAGTGGATCGTCAAGGCGTACGAGCTGAGCCGGCACGCCCCACGCCACCATCCGCTGATCGGTTTCACCGCCCCGCTGGAGCGCCTGCTGCGGGAACCGGGCGCGGTCCTGTCCGCCTTCGAACCGCTGCTCGACGACCCGGATCCGTGGGCCCGCGCGCTGGCCCGGCTGCACCTGGGCAAGATGCGGACGCTGCTCGGCCACGGTGGACACGACGCGGACGCCCACCTCGAGACGGCGCTCACCGAGTTCCGGGCGCTCGGCGAGCGGTTCGGCATCTCGTTCGCGCTGATCGAGCTGGCGAACCGGATCGCCACCCGCGGCGAGTTCACCACCGCCTGCGGGTACTACGAGGAGGCGATCGAGGTCGTCACCCCGATCGGCGCGGTCGAGGACGTGATCCGGATGCGGGCCCGGCAGGCGCAGCTGTACTGGCTGGCCGGTGACCGCGAGGCCGCCGCGACCGCGCTCGCCGGGGCGCGGCGCTCGGCGGAGCGGGTCACCTGGCCGGGTTCGCTGGCCGAGCTGGCACTCGCCGAGGCGCGCCTGGCCCACTGGGCCGGCGACCGGACGGAGGCGTACCGGCGGCTCACGGCCGCGACCGGGATCCTGGGCGACGATGCCGAGCGGCCGAACGTCCGTGCCGAGATCGAGGATCTGCTCGGCTACCTCACCGAGGACCACCACGAGGCCGGTACGCACCGCGCCGCCGCCTACCGCGCGGCGGTAGAGACCAGCCACGCGCCGCTGATCGCCCAGGTGCTCGTCGGCGTCGCCGACCAGGCGCTGCGCCACGACGACCCGGAGCAGGCGGCGCGGCTGCTCGCGGCGAGCACCGCGGTCCGGGGCCTGCCGGACCGCGCGCACCCGGACGCGGCCCGGATCGAGCGTGCCGTCCACGAGCGCCTGGGCGAGGGGTTCGCCGGGGCGACGGCGGACGGCACGGCAGCCGACTGGCGCCGGCTGGCCGAGGCCACGCTCGCTCCTCTCAGCGGGTGAAGACGTCCAGCGGGACAGCGTCGGCGATGGCCTGGAGCCCGGCCGCGCCGGGGTGCAGGTGGTCGCCCGAGTCGTACGCCGGCCGGAAACGGGTGGGCGCGGACGGGTCGTGGGTGGCCCGGTCCGCGTCGAGGACGGCGTCGCAGCCACTGCCGGGGCCACGCAGGAACGCGTTGATCTCACCGCGGGCCGCCTCACCGTGGGCGGTCCAGTAACCGGCGCCCTCGTACGGCGTGAGCGTCGCACAGATCACCCGCAGCCCCGCCCCGTGCGCCCGCTCGACCAGCTTCCCGAGGGCGCCGATCAGCTCGGCGGCGGACGGCGGATCGGCCGCGCCCAGGTCGTTGATCGCGTCATCCAAGATGATCACCCAGCGGGCGCCCGGCCGGCTGAGGACGTCACGTTCGAACCGGTTGAGCGCACTCTCGCCGCGGTCGTCGACGGTGAGCCGGTTGCCGCTGATCCCGGCGTTGAGCACCCCGACCGTGTGCCCGGCCGCGCGCAGACGGTCGGCGAGCAGGTCGGGCCAGCGCTGGTTGCCGTTGAGGCGGGAGCCGAACCCGTCGGTGATGGAGGCCCCGAACGCGACCACCGCGCCGGCCGCGTCCGCGTTGCGCACGTCCAGCCCGGACAGGAAGTACCAGCTGCTCTCGGTCTTCGCCCCGGACAGCGTGCCGGCCGCCGCCTGGTCACCGGAGGCGACGTACGTGTCCTGCACCGCGATCCCGTGCATGGTCCCGCCGGCGGTGGTGGGCAGGTGCACGGTGACCGCCACGTCTCCGTCGGCCGGCACCGGGAACGCCACCTCGTCGCTGACCGCGGTCTGCCCGGCCGGCACGGTCACCGAGGTCGCGCCACCGAACGTGACCGGCCGGGAGCCGGTGACGGTGCCGCCGCCGGCCCGGTTCGCCAGGTAGGCCGAGCCGATGACCAGCGGCCCGCTGCCGAACTCGTTGGAGAACCGGACACGGGCGCTGTCACCGCCGATGCTGGTGTGCACGATCTGCCGTACCGTGTGATCTTGAAAAGACCGACCACCGTGCTGGACCGCGGTCCCCCAGGTCCCCACCCACGAAGCCGGCGGGGCCGACGGGACCGGAGCCGATGACGGCGGCGGCATGGGCACGGACGGCGCCGAACACCCCGCGGCGAGACTCAGCGCGAACGCCACCGCGCACCGCCACATCGACTTGTTGATCACCGGCGCACATTCTGCCGGTCGACGGTCACCGATGGTGGCGGGGGGAGGTGTCACACCCGCGGGCGCTGCTCGAGATCGACCACGCGGCGGTCTAGCGGGGCAGGTCGTGCCGCCGGTGGACGATCTTCTCGACGACACCACCGGGCAGCAACCGCCGCAGCGCGAAGACGAGCGGCGCGTTGCTGCCCACCGCGTACCGTGCCTTCGGCCGCTCCGCCTCGATCGCCGCGACGATCGTGGCGGCGACCCGCTCGGCGGTGACCCCGGCCCGCTCGTTGCGGTTCAGCGCGGTCAGCATCCGCTCGAAGTCGGCCCGGTACGGCGAGCCGTCACCGATGTACTTCGTCCGCCGCTCGCTGATGCCGGTCGCGATCGACCCGGGCTCCACCGTGGTCAGCCACACCCCGAACGGCGACAGCTCGTGCCGTGCCCCGTTGCTGAACCCCTTGATCGCGGCTTTCGAGGCGACGTAGGACGACCGGTACGCCAGCGGGAACGACGCCAGCATCGACCCGACCATCACCACCCGGCCGTGACCGCGCTCCCGCATCCCCGGCAGCGCGAGCTGCGTGAGCCGGACCGGACCGAGCACGTTCACCTGGAAGATCCGCCGCAGCGCCTCGCCCGGCAGTTCCTCGATCGGCCCGGACTGGCTCTCGCCCGCGTTGTTGACCAGCACGTCCACACCGCTCAGCGTCTCGGCGAGGCCCTCGATCGAGGCGTCGTCGGCGAGGTCGAGTGCCACGTACTCGACGCCGGGCGCCCTCTGTTCCGGCTGGAGCGAGGACGGGTCACGGCTGGTGCCCAGCACGCGATAACCGCGGGCGGCGAGTGCCGCCGCGGTCGCCTTCCCGATACCGGACGAGGCGCCGGTGACCAACGCGGTGCGATTCACGTGAGCAACCTAGCCGCACTTGACCGGCCGGTCACGCCGGGAGACCGTCACGCCCAGGATCGAACGGTTGCGCCGGTGTGGTTGCCGGGGTGGTGCCGCCGCCCCGCATAGGGTGGGGAGCGCTATGACTGTGCAGGATTCCGAAGCCGAGACCCGTCCCTGCGCCCACTGCGGGCGCCCCGTGCCACAGCGCGCCTCCGCCGGGCGCCCGTTCCGCTACTGCCGTGACAACGACGGTGAGTGCCAGCGGGCCTCGCGCAACGTGCGGATGCGGCACCGTTCGTCGCCGGGACTGGCCGGGCAGGTGGCGCGCACCTGGGAGGTCGTCGACCGGCTCGACCAGTTGGTCGGCACGCTGACCGAGTCGCTGCACTCGGAGATGTCCCCGGCCGGGGTGGAACGCCAGCTCGCCGAGGTGCGGGCGGAGACGTCCGGGCAGGTGGCGGCGGCGCACGCGGAACGCGACGACGCCCGCCGCGACGCCGAGCAGGCGGCCGACGCGGCGATCGCGGCACAGCAGGTCGCGGCGGCGGCCACCGCCGAACGGGACGAGGCCCGGCGGCAGGCCGGTGACGCGCAGCGCGCCGCCGAGGAGGCCGGGATCCGGGAGCAGGAGGCGGTCACAGCCCGCGACGAGGCGGTCCGGGCGGCGACCGCTGCCGCCGCGCTGCGCGAGCGGGCCGAGGCCGAGCGGGACGCCGCGGCCGAGGAGCTGGGCACGGCCAAACAGGACCTTCAGGGGGTACGGGCACAGCGTGACACCGCGGAACGGGACCTGAGGACAGCACTCCAGGACGCCAGGGAGTTCCGTGACCGGGCCGAGGAGGAGCAGCACCGCTCCCAGGAGCGGCTCGCCGCGGCACGGTCGGAGGCGGATCGCGCCACGGCCGAGGCGGAGCAGGTCCGGCAGGCGGCGGCGGCCGCCGAACGGGACCGGGACGAGGCGGCCGCCCGGGCACGGCAGGCGCACGCCGAGGCCGCCGCGAAACGGGACGAGCTGGCGGCGGTGGTCGCGGAACGGGACGGCCTCCGGCGTACCGGGGATGATCTCGAACGTGCCGCCGAGCGCGCCGCGCGGGAACGCGCCGATCTGGAACGCCGCCTCGCGTCCGCCCGTGCCGACGCCGACGCCGCCCAGGAGCGGGTGGCCCAGTTGACCTCGCAGGTGAGCGATCTGGCGTCCGCGCTGGCCGCCCTGGGCGCCGCCCGCCCGGGCCCGCCGGCTCAGCCCGCCCCGTCCGGCAACAGTTGAGCCGGCCCGCCGGGTGTTTCGCCCGCATTTCGAGCCCCTGGCCGTAAACTGGTGAAGTTTCTCACGTCCCACCGGCCTGTAAGCGGCGGAACGGGAACCGATCACTACCGTGGGCGAGCCGGAGGGTGACCTACGGTTCCGTGATTTACGAGTGAATTCGACCGAGTGACCGACATCGCACCACCCGTAGAACTCTCAAACCGCCATAAGGTGGACCAAGGTCCACTCGGCGGCGGGTTCGGTTTGCCGGGTGGGGTGAGTGGCCGGTTACGCTCATAGCGTTAACACCGCCGATACAGGCGGCCGATAGGGACTTTGGCGGTGCCGGAATTCCGGTGGAGGAATCCGGCGGCCGCTCCTTTCGTTACACCAACGAGAGCAGCACCACTAAGCGAGGGGAAAGCCGATCATGGGCGAACGCATGCTGCGCGGCAGCCGTCTTGGCGCGGTCAGCTACGAGTCCGACCGTAACACCGAGCTGGCGCCCCGACAGTCCCGCGAGTACCTGTGCGTCAAGGGTCACCAGTTCGAGGTGCCGTTCGCCGTCGATGCCGAGGTGCCGGTCACCTGGGAGTGCAAGTTCGACGGCAGCGTCGCCCGCCTGGTCGACGGCAACGAGCCGGAGCAGAAGAAGG
This sequence comes from Actinoplanes hulinensis, assembly GCF_019429605.1. NCBI lineage: Bacteria > Bacillati > Actinomycetota > Actinomycetes > Micromonosporales > Micromonosporaceae > Actinoplanes > Actinoplanes hulinensis. The sequence goes on from NZ_JAHXZI010000034.1 coordinate 8,035, forward strand.
CGAAGCCGCCGCGCACCCACTGGGACATGCTGCTCGAGCGGCGTTCGATCGCCGAGCTGGAGGACATCCTCAACGAGCGGCTGCAGGAGGTTCGCACCCGCCGCGGTCGCTGAGGTCAGCAAACGAGAAGGCCGCCCCCTCCGTCTGGAGGGGGCGGCCTTCTCGTGTTCCTACCGGCTAGCGGACTATCTCGCCCTCGATGGCGGCGGCCGGCGGGCGCGGCTGGTCGTCGTCGACGACCACGACGGTGACCGGGTCGCTCTGATGCACCCGGACCCGGCGCGGCCCGAACAGGTCGCCGGTGGCGGCGCCGCCGAGGTTGCGCTGGGCGAACCGCTCCACCCCGCGGCGGGCCAGGATCCGGCCCGGCGGCAGCAGCAGGAGCAGACCGGCGATGCCGGTGAGGAACCCGGGCAGGGCCAGCAGCAGCGCCCCGAAGAGGCCGATCAGGGAGTTGCTGACCTCCTTGCCGGGCGGGCGCCCCGCCCGGACCGCCTCCTGGAAGGCGCGGAAGCCGCGAACGCCCTCACGGCGCAGCAGTGCGATGCCGGCGACACAGGACGCGGCGAGCAGCAGGACCGCCCAGAGCGCGCCGATGGCGTCCGCCACCGCCAGGAAGACCACGATCTCCGCCACCGCCAGCAACGGGAACGCGATCGGTAGGTAGGCAAGCCTGCTACGCCGCATGTCGAACTCCACTCACCGATGGGTGTCGCGAGCCCGTCTCACGACCGGCCCCGTCCAGCATGACACCTCACGGCCAGGTGGTGCTCTGCCGTTGCTTGCGGTTGAGCAGGTTGAGCAGGTCTTCCTTGCGGGCCTGAGCGCCCCACAGGGTGACCCTCAGCAGCTGTTCCTTGAAGATGTTGCCGCTCATCTTGCTGACGCCGTGTTCGCGCTCGGTGAACGTGATCGGCACCTCGATCATCCGGAACCCCTGCCGGTACGCCCGCCAGGCCATCTCCACCTGGAACGAGTAACCGGTGGAGGCGATGGTGCCCACCTCGATCTTGTCGAGGACCGACAGACGGTACGCCCGGTAGCCGCCGGTCGCGTCCTTGAACGGCATGCCCAGCGCCATCCGGATGTAGATGTTGCCGCCCCGCGACAGCAGCAGGCGCCGCAGCGGCCAGTTGTGCACGCTGCCGCCCGGGATGTAGCGGGTGCCGAGGACCGCGTCGTGGTCGCCCAGCGCGTCGAGGAGACCGGGCAGCTCCTCCGGGGCGTGCGAGCCGTCCGCGTCCAGCTCGACGACCGCGTCGTACCCCTTGTCCTTCGCCCACTGGAAACCGGCCTTGTAGGCCGCGCCCAGGCCCTCCTTGCCGGCCCGGTGCAGGACGAAGATGTGATCGTCGGCCTCGGCCAGCTCGTCGGCGATGGCGCCGGTCCCGTCCGGCGAGTTGTCGTCCGCGATCAGGATGTCGACGACCGGGACCGCTTTACGGACCCGATCGGTGATCACCCGGACGTTGTCCGCCTCGTTGTAGGTGGGGATGATCACGAGGACCCGTCCCACTCCCGGGTAACCTTCCGCCTCGCTCACCGTTCCTCCGAAACCTGTACGCCGTCACTGTTGATAGTCCCCCGTCGGCGGCGCAACGGCAGCACACCGACGAGGGCGACGACCGTACCAAAGACGATGACCGCCTCCGGCCGAGCGCCCGAACGAGTCGCCAGCGTACGCGGTCCGTCCAGATTCATGTCACGCACCACCACCGCCGCCGTGTTGAAACCGGTCGAATCGTGCACATCGCCCGTCGCGTCAACGAATCCGGACACTCCTACGGTGGACACCATCAGGGCCTCCCGGCCGTGCTCGACGGCCCGTAGACGCACCATGGCCAGCTGCTGACGGGCCTCTGCCTCGTTGAAGGTGGCGTTGTTGGTCTGCACCGCCAGGATCTGGGCGCCGCCGGTCACCACGTCCCGGACGATCCCGTCGTAGGCGACCTCGAAGCAGATGACGTCACCGAGGACCGCGGCGCCGGTGTCGACGACCCCGGGCTCGTCGCCGCCGAGCATGTTACGGACCAGGTCGGCCTTGCCGCTGACCAGCCGGGCGACCGAGCGCAGCGGCATGTACTCGGCGAACGGCACCGGGTGGCGCTTCTCATACTGCTGGGCGTGGTCGGGGCCGGTGCCGGGGCGCCACAGGATGCCCACGTTGTAGATGTCGCCGGGCACCTCGGTGCGCTGGAGGGTGCCGACCAGGATGGGTGCCCTGATCGCGTCGGCGGCGGACTGGATGAGGGCGGCCGCGTCCGCGTTCTGGAGCGGGTCGATGTCGCTGGAGTTCTCCGGCCACACCACCAGGCCGGGCTGCTTCTGCCGGCCGGCGGCGACCTCGGCGGCCAGCGCCCGGGTGGCGTTGACGTGGTTGTCGAGCACGGCCCGCCGCTGGGCGTTGAAGTCGAGGCCGAGCCGGGGCACGTTACCCTGCACGATCGCGACCGTGGTGGCGTCGCCGCCCGGCACGGTCAGCGGAAGGGCGGCCGGCGCGGCCAGCAGCAGGGCGGTCACGGCGGCGAACCCGGCGGCCGGCAGCAGGGTGCGGGGGCTCCACCGGCGCCAGGCCAGCGCCACGAGCGCGCCGCCGGCGGCCGCCACGGCGAAGGTGACCAGGGGGGCGCCACCGTAGGCCGCCAGCCGCAGGGTCGGCGCGTCACCCTGGCTGAACGCGATCCGCCCCCAGGGGAAGCCGCCGAACGGGGTGCGGTCGCGCAGGAACTCGCTCGTGGTCCAGATCAGCCCGGCCAGCAGCGGCCACAGCGCCCGCCAGCGGTCCACCAGCGGGGACAGCCAGGATCCGGCCAGGCCGGCGAGGCCGGCATACAGCGCCTGGAGGCCGGCCAGCAGCGTCCAGGGCAGCCAGCCGGCGGCGATCCGCGTCCACTCCAGCATGGGGAAGAACAGCACCACCCCGGCCAGCACGCCGAGGCCGAACCCGGCCCGCAGACGGCGCCGGTGCACGGCCGCGGCCAGCAGCGCCACCCCGACCGGTGAGAGCCACCACAGGTCGTACGGGGGAAGGGCCAGCAGCAGGGCCGCGCCGGCGGCGACCGCGAGGGCCGCGGCCACCGGCAGGCGCAGCGGGCGCGCCGTCGGCTCCGGGCCGGCGCCCGGATCGGCGAGCGCCCGCGGGGGGAGAGTCATTTCCACCCGTGGCAGGCTACCCGCCCGCGACCTGCGACGACGGAGGGGCGCGGTCACGGTTCGACCACGCCCCTCGGGTGCTCCTGTCCTCTCCACGGCCGGTGAAATCCGCGGGATCTCGCCGTGACCTTCGGACCGACCCGCCGCGTGCCGGATGCCCGCGTCGTGCCGTTGTCTACTGGCCATGGACCGATCCCCGGAAGGGCCACCTGAACGCGGCCCGGTCCGCACCGCTCCGCGCGCCCCCGCCCCCTGGACCTGGCTCTGCGCACGACCCCTGCGAGGACTGCGGCCAGTGGGTGGAGGAGCGGAGCGGATCATGACCGCTCGCCGTGGAACAGGACCAGAAGACGGTACGTCGTCCACCCGCTGCCCTGTCAACCGGGGCACCCGCGTGACGGCGTGTCGTATTCACCGGCGTGTCACATCTCGTACCTGATCGAGTTACTCAGGAGTTCACCGGCGACCGCGGGATGGTCGGCCGACAGGAGACCGGCCGCGGCCAGAACGTACTGCTCGTCGATCACGGTGCGGGCCCGGTCCGGGGGCGCCCAGCCACCGGCCACATCGGACAGCACGGCTCCGAGGACCCGCTCTCCCCCACCGTGGCGCAGCACACCTCCGGAGCCGAGCAGGAGACGTACGTCACACAGCCCCGGACGGCCGCGCGCGTGCCGGCGCAGGGCGACCACCGCGGCCGTCGCCGCCAGATCCCGGTCGTCGCCCGGTTCCGGCAGCTTCTCCGCCACGGCCGCGGCCCGGGTGCCGTCCGCACCGGCGGCCACGCCCAGATCGCCCTCGACGGTGCGGGCCCGCCACAGGGTGCCGGCCACGTCCCGCCGGGGCCCGGTCTCGCTCTCCGGATCGGGAACGAGCGCCGAGTAGACGTCGGTGGTGGCGCCGCCCACGTCGACGACCAGGATGCCGAACCCGGTCCGGTCGGCCAGCGCCTCGACCCCGGCGAGCACCGCGTCCGGGGTGGCGGCACGCACCAGCGAGGCGAACCGGCGGCCCCGGGAGAGACGTTTGCCACCGATCACGTGACGCAGGAAGACGTCCCGGATCGCGGCGCGGGCCGGCAGCGGGTCCAGGACGCCGATGCGCGGCAGCACGTTGGCGGCCGGGGTCACCGGCACACCGCGGGCGGTCAGGACGGCGAGCGCCTCGTCGCGTACGTCCGCGTTGCCGGCCAGGACCACCGGGAGCCGGATCCGGGCCGCGGCCAGGCGGCGGGCGTTGTGCAGCAGCACCTCGCCGTCGCCGCCGTCGGTGCCGCCCACCAGCAGCAGCACGTCCGGGCGGGCGGCGCGCAGCCGGGTGAGACCGGGCCCGCTCATCGGCCCGGCCGCCACGTGCACCACCTGCGCACCCGCGGACAGGCCGACCCGGTGCCCGGCCTCGGCGGTGACCAGCGCCTCGTACCCGATCACGGCGAGCCGCAGCCCGCCGCCCGCGGAGGAGCAGACGCGCAGCTCGTCGCCGCCGCCCACGGCGGCGACAGCGGCGTCCAGCCCGTGCAGGACGTCGGTCGCGGAGGTGGTCGGCACCTCGGCGCGGCGGATCAGTCGCGCGCCGTCCAGATCGATCTTGGCGGCTTTGGTGTACGTGGATCCGACGTCCACGCAGACCGCGGTCGTCACTTCGGTGGCACGACGACGGTGCCGGTCGCCGTGGTGGCGACGATCGGCTCGCCGAGCACCGCGGCGGCGGAGCCCTCGGTGCCGCGGCAGACCACCCGCACCTCGAAGTCGATCTTCCGGGAGCGGGTGCCCATCTTCACCACGGTCCCGGTGATCTCCAGCATGTCGCCGGCCCGCACCGGGGCCTTGAACTGCACGTCGTCGTAGGAGGCGAAGAGCCCCTCGTCGCCGTCCAGCCGGATGCAGATCTCGGTGGCCACATCGCCGAACAGGCCGAGCGAGTAGGCGCCGTCGACCAGGTTCCCGGCGTAGTGGGCGTGGGCGTAGGGCACGTAGCGGCGGTGCGTCACGGTGATCATTTCGAGCTCCCGGCGAGGGCGTGAACGAGATAGGAGGCGACCTCGCGGGGCGTGGTGCCGCGGCTGAAGATCCGGTCGACGCCCAGCTCGCCCGTCATCAGCTCGTCGAACCGGGGCCCGCCCACGATCAGCAGGGGCCGTCTGCCGGCCGGCAGCGCCTCCCGGAACGCGGCCGACATGGCCCGGGTGTTCTGGAGGTGCGCGTCGCGCTGGGTGACGACCTGGGAGACGAGCACGGCGTCGGCCTTCTTCTCCCGGGCCGTCTCCACCAGGTCGGGCACCGACACCTGGGCGCCCATGTTGGTGACCGACAGCTCGGAGTAGTACTCCAGGCCCTTCTCGCCGGCGATGCCCTTGAGGTTGAGGATGGCGTCGATGCCGACGGTGTGCGCGTCGGTGCCGATGCAGGCGCCGACCACGTTGAGCCGCCGCCGCAGCCGCCGTTTGATCGCGGCGTTGACCTCCTTGGCGCTCAGCAGCGGGAAGTCGCGCTCGACCACCTGGACCTTCTCGGTGTCGACGAGGTGGTTCACCTTGCCGTACACGACGAAGAAGGTGTAGCCGTCGCCCATCTGCTTGGCGTGCACCAGCATGGCCGGGTCCATGCCCATCTTGCCGGCGAGCTGGAGGGCGGCGCCCTCGGCGCGTTTGTCGTGCGGGATCGGCAGGGTGAAGGAGATCTGCACCATGCCGTCGCCGGTGGTGTCCCCATAGGGCCGGATGATCACAGCGCCTCCGCGACCGGGTTGTAGTAGTCCTCGTCCTGCTTCTCGACGCCGTCCAGGCCCTTGCCCCGGTCCGCGGGCCGTTTCATGATCCCGAACGTGCCGTCCGCGATGGCGTTGAGCATGCCGTCGTCGACGATGCGCTCCAGCAGGTCGATCGCCTCGGAGAGGACCTGGTTCGCGCGGCCGCGGATGAACGGCCCGGGGGTGAAGTCCTCGTGCAGGTTCCCGGCGCCGTTGAGGACGTACCGGACGTTCTGCAGGGCGATGTCGCGGTCGGACAGCCAGGGCGTGACGACCGCCTCGGTCATCATGCCGACCAGCAGGATGCCCTGTCCGGTGAGCGCCCCGGCCAGGTTGAAGAAGCCGTCGAGCAGGTTGCCGCGGAACACGTCCCCGGTCATGTGCTTGGTCGGCGGCATCCACTTCAGCGGCGCGTCGGGGAACAGCTCACGGGCGAGCAGCGCGTGCGCCAGCTCCAGACGGAATGATTCCGGCAGATCCGGATTTATCTCGAAGGCGTGCCCCAGGCCGAGTTGCCAGTCCGCCAGCCCGGCCTCGTGGGCGAAGTACTCGTTCATCAGCTGCGACACCGTCACCGTGTGCGCGGCCTCGACGGCGTCGGCGGTAGTCAGGTAGTTGTCCTCGCCGGTGTTGATGATGATCCCGGCACGGGCGTGGATCTGCCGGGAGAACCGCTGGTCGACGAAGGTTCGGATCGGGTTGATGTCGCGGAACAGGATGCCGTACATCGAGTCGTTGAGCATCATGTCCAGGCGCTCCAGCCCGGCCAGCGTGGCGATCTCCGGCATGCACAGGCCGGAGGCGTAGTTGGTCAGCCGCACGTACCGGCCGACCTCCTTCGACGTCTCGTCCAGGGCGGCCCGCATCAGCCGGAAGTTCTCCTGCGTGGCGTAGGTGCCGGCGAACCCCTCCCGGGTGGCGCCCTCCGGCACGTAGTCCAGCAGCGACTGGCCGGTGGACCGGATCACCGCGATCACGTCGGCGCCGGCCCGCGCCGCCGCCTGGGCCTGCGGGATGTCCTCGTAGATGTCGCCGGTGGCCACGATCAGGTAGATCCACGGGCGCTGCTTCGGGTCCCCGTGCCGCTTGATCAGCCGGTCCCGCTCGGCCCGGCGCCGGTCGATCGTCTTGAGGCCGGCCGCGGTGGCGCGCCTGGCCCGCTGCCGCGCCCTGCCGGGAGAGGCCGGCATGGTGAACCGCACCGACCCCGCCGCGGCCTTCTGCGCCAGGACCGTCACGTCCTCCACGCCGGCCGTCTCCATCGCGTGGAACACCGGCACGGCCACCCCGTGACCGAGCCCGACGTCCGCACGCACCGCGTCGACCAGCCGGTTCACCCACGGGATGCCGTCCGGGTCGGCGCCGGTCACCCCGGCCAGCCGCAGCACCGCACGCTCCACCGACACGGTCGTGTGCGACCGCGCCAGGTCGACCACCGGCTGCCCCGCCCGCGCGGCGAGCGCCCTTGCCCGCGCGACCACGGTCGCATCCAGATCCAGCTTCCCGGCCAACGAAACGCCTCCTGTTACCTCTCGAAAATCGTGTCGCCGTGCAGCACCGTGCGACGGCAGACCGGACGGGCCGGTTCGGCGCCGTCGATGTCCGGCAGCAGGGCCGGGAGGCCGTCGGCCAGCCCGGCCGGGGTCTCCCAGGCCGCGAACGTCGCCGTCGCGCCCGGCTTGAGCACGCCCGCGTTCTGCACGGCGGCGGCCCGCCAGCCGCCCGCGCTGCTCGCCGCGAACGCCGACCGGACGCTCATCCGGAACCTCGGGTTCCGCGGGGCCGCGGCGGCCAGCACCACGGCCCACGGGTCGAGCGCCGTCACCGGCGAGTCCGAGCCGAACGCCAGCGCCACCCCGGTCGCGTGCATCGCCCCGATCGGGTTGCTGGCCAGCGCCCGGTCGGCGCCGAGGCGCTGCGCGTACATCCGGTCCGGGCCGCCCCACAGCGCGTCGAAGACCGGCTGGACCGACGCGATCACGCCGAACTCCACCATCCGGGCGATCATCGCCTTGTCGATCAGCTCGACGTGCTCCACCCGGTGGTGGCCCTCGCGCACCTTGTCGACGCCGACGCTCTTCGCGGCGATCGCGAAACCCTCCAGGACCGTCTCGATGGCGGCGTCGCCGATCGCGTGGAAACCGCCCTGGAAACCGATCCGGATGCAGTCCAGCAGATGCTCGGCGGCCTGCTCGGCGGTCAGGAACGCCTCGCCGCAGCCGTGGTCGCCGTCGCGGTACGGCGACCGCACCGACGCCGTCCGGGAACCGAGCGCGCCGTCCGCGTACAGGTCGCCGGCCGCGCCGTGCGCGCCCAGCTCCCGCGCCCGCTCGGCGCCGCCCAGCTCGCCCCAGTAGCCGAACACCTGCGGCAGGCCCTGCCCGGAGAGCGCGAGCACCGACGCGAAGTCCGCCTCGCTGGAGGTCCCCGGGCCGCCGCACTCGTGCACCGCCGCGATGCCCATCGACGCGGCGCGGCCCAGAGCTGTGCGCTGCGCCGCGGCCCGCTGCTCCGGTGTCAGCGAGCCGAGCGCCACGGCACGCACCGCGTGGTGCGCGGCCTCCCGCACCCAGCCGGACTCGTGGTAGCCGTGCACCCCGGCCGCGACCGGCAGCAGCGACGACGAGGCGAGCGCCGAATGCACCGACGCCTGCGACAGGTACACCTTGCGGCCGTCGGCGGCGCGTTCCAGCTGCTCCGCGGTCGGCGGCGTCTGGTCGCTCCAGGTCGACTCGTCCCAGCCGTGCCCGTGCACCACCCCACCGGCCGGGCGGGTCGCCGCGAACGCCGCCACCCTCTCCAGCAGCTCGCCCGGCGACCGCACCGCCGACAGGTCCAGGCCCTCGAAGGCCAGGCCGGTGTCGGTGGCGTGCACATGCGCGTCCACGAACGCCGGAGTGACCAGCGCGCCGTCCAGGTCGACGGTGACGTCGGCGGCCGGCACGTCACCCGAGTCGCCCAGCCAGGCGATCGTGCCGCCCCGGGTGACCATGGCGGTGGCGCGGGGTTCCGCGGCCGAGTAGAAGCGGCCGTTGACGTAGCGAACCGAGGGTGTGTCAGTCATGCGCGTCAGTCTGCCGCGATCCGTGCCTCGAAGAGGGCGCGCACCGCGGGAACCTGGCGCAGCAGGTCCACCGCGAAATCGGCGTGGCCCGGCACGAAACCGTTCCCGACCAGCATCGTCACGTCCGCGGCCAGGCCCTCGGCGCCCAGCGCGGCGGCCGGGAAGCTGGTCGCCATGGAGAAGAAGATCACGGTCCCGCCGGCCGCGGTGGCCAGGATCGCGCCGTGCTCACAGCCGGGCACGTCCACGCAGACCACGGTGACGTCGGCGGGTTCCCCGACCGCCTCGCTCACCGCGACCGGGTCCCGGGCGTCGGCGATCGCGATCTCGTCGGCGAGTCCGGCTTCGAGCAGCGCGTCCCGCTCTGCCTCGTTCAGAACCACGGCTTTGGTACGGGCACCCGCGCGCCTGGCGGCGGCAAGGGTGAGGGACCCGCTCTTGCCGGCGCCGCCGAGCACCGCCACGGTGGCCGCCCGGTTCGCACGGACCACCCGGTCGGTCAGCGCCGGGGCGCCGCACACGTCGTAGACGGCGAGCGCCAGCTCCGGCGCCAGGTCGCCGGGCAGCACCCCGACCACGGAACGGCCGAACAGGATCGCCGTGCCCTCGGCCGGCACCTGCTCGCTCAGCCCGTCCCACCCGGCCAGCCCGTCGGTGATCCGCAGCGGGGTCAGGGTCAGCGACACCAGCGTGGCGACCCGGTCACCCGGCTCGACCGCCAGCGGCGACTCCGGGCCGACCTCGTCGACCACGCCGATCAGCATGCCGCCCGACCCGGTCACCGGGTTGTGCATCTTGCCCCGCGTCCCGACGATCTCCAGCACCTCGGCGCGGATGGCGGCGCCGTCGCCCGCGTGCTTCTGCGCGAGCTGCCGGTAGCTGGCGGCGTCCAGGTTGAGCCGCTGGACCCGGATGCGCACCTCGTCCGGCGCGATCCGCGGGTCCGCGTCCAGCTTCCACGCGGCCTGCGGCAGCACGCCGGCCGGCTCGATGACCCGCCGCAACCCGATGCTCATGCTCCCCATGCCTCTCTCACGTCAAAAACACTGTCATATCGCGGCGCTACCGTAAATCCTTCGCGTACCCGCTTTCTAGACCGGAGATTCTCCAGTACGTTGATCAGCAGTCCAAATATCGGGAGGGATCCGGTGGCAGAGACCGTGGCGGGACAGCCGTACGAGTACCAGCGGCGTGAGCTGGTCGAGCCGGACTGGACGCGGTTCCCCGGCTGGCGCGACGTGACCGCCGCCCAGTGGCATTCCGCCCAGTGGCAGCGGGTCAACTGCGTCAAGAACATCAAGCAACTGCGGGCCGTGCTCGGCGATCTCGTCGACGAGTCGTTCTACGCCGACCTGGAGGACGACCACCAGCGCCTGGCGACCATGTCGATGCTGCTGCCGCCGCAGATGCTCAACACCATGGTCCCGGACCGGGCGCCGGACACCGCGTCGTTCTACGCCGACCCGGTCCGGCGGTACATGCTGCCCGTCGCCACCGACCGGCACCTCGACTGGCCGTCACACCCGCACGCCACCCGTGACTCCCTGCACGAGCACGACATGTGGGTCGCCGAGGGGCTCACCCACCGCTATCCGACCAAGGTGCTGGCCGAGCTGCTGTCCACCTGCCCGCAGTACTGCGGGCACTGCACACGGATGGACCTGGTCGGCAACAGCACCCCCACCGTCGACAAGCTGAAGCTGACGCTCAAGCCCGTCGACCGGTACACGCTGCACCTCGACTACCTCAAGGCCCACCCCGGGGTCCGCGACGTGGTGGTGTCCGGCGGCGACGTGGCCAACGTGCCGTGGAAGCAGCTCGAGGCGTACCTCATGGGGCTGCTGTCGGTGCCGACCGTGCGCGACATCCGGCTGGCCACCAAGGCGCTCATGGGGCTGCCGCAGCACTGGCTCCAGGACGACGTCGTCGAGGGCATGCACCGGGTCGCCGTGACGGCCGAGCGGCGCGGCGTCAACCTGGCCGTGCACACCCACGTCAACCACGTGAACTCGCTGACGCCGCTGGTCGCGCGCGCCGTGCGTACGCTGCTCGAAGTCGGCGTGCGTGACGTGCGCAACCAGGGTGTGCTGATGCGGGGTGTCAATGCCACCGTGGGCGACCTGCTCGACCTCTGCTTCGCGCTCCAGGGCGAGGCCGGAATCCTGCCGTACTACTTCTACATGTGCGACATGATCCCCAACGCGGAGCACTGGCGGGTGCCGGTGTGGCACGCCCAGCAGCTCCAGCACGACCTGATGGGCTACCTGCCGGGGTACGCGACCCCGCGGATCGTCTGCGACGTGCCGTTCGTGGGCAAGCGCTGGGTGCACATGATCGCCGACTACGACCGGGAGCACGGCATCTCCTACTGGACGAAGAACTACCGCACCTCGATCGAGGCCGACGACAGCGAGGCCCTCTCCAAGCTGTACGCCTACTACGACCCGATCGACACGCTGCCCGAATCGGGCCAGGACTGGTGGCGCAAGCAGCAGCAGGCATGAGAAAGGGAGGCACCTCGGTGCCTCCCTTTTCCTCCTCGGTACGCCCTAGCTGAGGGCGTCCCGGACGTCGCGGCCGGCGTCCTTGACGTGCTCGCCGGCCTGCTTGGCCTTCGCGGCCGTCTCCTGGGCCTCGCCCTCGGCGTAGAGGCGCTCGTTGTCGGTCGCCTCGCCGATGCCCTGCTTCGCCTTGCCGGCCAGTTCCTCGGCCTTGTTCTTGGCCTTGTCGGCGATGCTCATCGTCAGCCTCCTTGATCGGTTGCCCTCCCCCGACCAATGCCCGACAAACCCCCCTTTGAAACGACCTGCCCTTCCATCAGGAGGCGATCTCCGTCAGGAGGCCCCTGATCTCCCCTTCCAGCTCCACGGCACCGATCTCGATCGCGGCGGCAAGGCTATTTCGCAGCAGCACCCGTGCGTTCTCCGGGTCGTCGCGGGCAACCATCCGCGCCAGCAAGGTCCCGATGTAGGCGACACCGCCCGAATGCCCAGAACGGTCGAAAGTCAGGAACGCTTTCGTCATGCGGTCCTGGGCGGACCGAGGGCCCCCCGTTGCAGGGCCATCCGCGCCACCGCCATATCGATGACGGCGATCCCCAGCGGATCATCGATGCTTTCCCGCATGGGCAACTCGACGTCCTGCCGGATCCGCATGGCCTCGTCCAGCTCGCCATGCTCATACAGGGTGTCCGCGATTCTGGACAGGGTATCCGCCGCGGCACGAACATCCCCGAGCCGGTCGAGAATCGGCATGCGGATCTCACGCCGAATCCGCAATGCCTCCTCCCACTCACCTTGTTGCTCGAGAATCTGAGCGATCTCCTCCCATGTCACGGCAGTCGAGTTCAGGTCACCGATCCGCTGGTAGACCGGCAGTTCAACCTCCCGGCGGATCCGCAGAGCTTCCGTGTGATCACCGAGTTCGGACAGCACGTCCGCGATTCCGCTCCACACCAACGCGATCTCCCGGGTCTCGCCGAGTCCCTCGAGCACCGGCAACTGAACCTCCCGCCGACTCCGCAACGCCTCGTTGTACTCCCCTCGCCGGTACCGGGAATCGGCGATGACACCCTGGCTGATGGCGGCCTCATGCTCGGAGCCCGCGGTGGTGAAGAGTTGGGAGGCCTGTTGCGCTGAACGTTCCGCACGGTCCAGCTCACCACGGGCCAACAAGCGGCGAGCCTGTTCGACGAGAACCCGGGCATCCTCGAGACGGCCCTCATCGGACGAGGCCTCCTCGGCGCCGACTCCATTCGCCGCCGCCCGCTCGAGCAATGCGTCGCCGATGTCGCCATGGCCGCCGGCCAGCGCCGCGTCGGCCACATGCCGCAGCAGCGAGACGGGGACCGGCATCGCACACCGGTCCAGCAGCGCAACGGCTTCCTGTCCCAGGTCGAGGGCATCCGATGCCCGGCCGGTTCGAAGCTCCACCACGCCGTGGGACGCATTGGCCGCAACGATCACCGGATCGTCAGCGAGCAGGCCGAGCCGGGTCAACTGCAACGCCACCACCGGATCCCGATAGCGGCCTCCGGCGACGCCGCCCCAGGCGGTGTGCAGCGGCGATGCCGCCACGGTCGCCGTTTCCGCTCGTTCCTTCTCGGTGAGCGGGGCGAGCCGGCCGGCGGTCAAGCTGTTGGCGGCGCTGGCGGGCTGATCGGGTCGATAGATGTCGGCGAAGACGTCGACCAATCCCAGCGCGCGAAGCCGGTCCGAGGCTCCACCGGTCCGGGACGCCAAGACCTCCAAGACCGGATCCGGGATCGGAAGGTCGAACAGAGTGAGAGCCCGAACCAGGGCGATGTTGTCGGAACCGGCCAGGTCGATCAGAGCGTCCAGCGCGAGGTTCTCCAGGAATCCGCGAACCACCGTGTCGGAGGGCAGATCGCCCCGGGAGAGGTAGGACTCCATGCCGGCCACGACGTTCTCGGCGCGGGACTCGTCGACCTGGTCGCTGTAGACGAGGCGGAGGGCGATCAGGTCCTGGAGGCCTGGGTTGCCGTGGCTCACCGTCACCGCGCGGCGGGCCAGGTCCTTGCGGGAGGTGCGGAGATCGTCCGTGGTCAGGGCCTTCTGGCGGGTGGAGAGTTTGCGCTGGGAAGCCTCCGACAGGGGCTCCAACTGGATCGGTTCGAGGCGGGTCTCCAGGCCGTTCACAGCGAAGCGGAAGCGGCTCGTGAAGAGCAGACGGCTGTCGGTCTCGTCCGGAGCGAAGGCACGCAGGATCGCGGCGATGACCGGGGCGTGGGCCGCGGACACCCGGTGGTCCCCGGCCGAGTTCGGCTCCAGGATCTGCTCCAGGTCGTCGACGATGAGCAGCAGTGGGCGCTGGCCCGTGCCGGACTGGGCGCACGGGCCGCTGACCAGGTCGATCAGCAGCGCTTCCAGGGTTTCGGGACGGTCGCGGACCTCGGGGAGCCGGCGTTCGATCAACTCGCGGGCGTCGCGGTTGGTGGTGACGGCGGCGGCGATCGCGTCGAGGACGCCCAGGGCCGTGTAGTCGCCGAAGACGACGGCCACGGCGCGGTCGTTGAGGCGGTCGGCGATCCGGGCGGCCAGGCTGGACTTGCCGAGGCGGCCCTGACCGTGCAGCAGGACGCCGGCGCGGTCGGCGTTGCGCAGGGTCAGCAGGGAACGCCGCAACTCACGGCGGCGGCCCACGAACATGCCGGGGGCGGCCACCGGGACGTGCTGGTTCTTCTTGTCCAGGAACGTCTTCGTGCCGTGGACGGCCGACACCAGGGTGCGTTTGCGCTTCCCTGCGACGACCGGGCCACCGCCCGTGGGGCCGAGCCAGATGCGGGCCAGGTGCCAGTCCGCCCGTACCTCTGCCTGGGTTTGGGCGAGAAGCGCGCGGCGCGCGTCGCCGACGGCGACCGCCAGATCGGCGCGGGCGCCCAGGCGGCGGTAGAGCTCCTCGGCGAACAGGGTGGCGGCCACGTCGGTGACCGAGCCGTCCCAGCCGATCACCGCGGGGATGCCGGCGGTGATCAGACCGGTGGACATCGAATGGGCGATCACCCCGGTCGCGTCCTCCGGCTCGAGGACCAGGTCGCGGCGGCCCTCCCCGGCGGGCAGGTGGCCGCGGGCATCGGCGCCGGTCGCGGTGAGGCAGGCGGAGACGAAGACCAGGCGGGGCAGTGCGGAGAAGAGACGGACCAGGTCCGGCGCCGAGGTGGGACGGCCGTCGCCGACCTCGTCCTCCATCATCAGCACCGGTACGCCGGGGGCGTCCGCACCCGCACGCCAGTTGTTGACGCCGTGGCAGGAGAGGTGGACCACCGGCATGCCGCCCAGGTCGGCCAGCCGGTGACCCAGCTGCTCCGGATCGCCGGTGTCCTCGACGACCAGGTCGACACGGGTGTCGCCGACCGCGTCCAGGATGGCCGTCTCCTCGGCCTCGAAATCCAGCTCGAACTGACCGCGCGGGGACGACGCCATGAACATCAGGCCCAGGCGGTGATCGTCCAGGGCCGGCGGGGTCTCGGCGCGGCCCAGGCGGCGCACCACCTCGAAACGGAGCAGCGCGTCCTCGGCCAGGAAGCCGCCCTGTGGCCGGGCCAGCACCTCGAACGGCGCCCGCAACACGGCCCAGACCCGGTCGGGCGGGTCCTTCGGAGCGCGTACCTCGAAGGTGGCCGGCGCACGCACCTGGGTGAGCAGGTCGCTGAGCTGGGCCTGATCGCCGTCCAGCCACGCGTAGAGCTCGCGGCCCAGCGCGACGAAGGTCGCGTCGCCGGCGTGCGCGTGGACCGCCTGCACGTAGCGGTCGGCGAAAGCGCGCAGCCGCGCCTCGTCGTCGTCCGTGAGCCTCCGGCGCGGGCCGATCCGCCGGCCCTCGGCCAGGATCTCGAAACCCGCGTCGTCCAGCACCAGCCCGGTGACCATCGCTCAGCCCTCCATCGACGCCGTTCACCGGGTCCTGACGGACAGGATCAGGAACGCAGCGTCGCCTTCGCCGCGGTGAGCGCGCGGTGCAGGCTGTCGCCGGACGGGTCGGTGTCCAGCAGCTCGGTGGTGATCTCGCGGAAGGTGGCGGTGTCCTCCCGGTCGGTGAGCAGGAAATCGCTGGCCGGGGTCTCGATGAAGACCACGTCCAGGTCGTCGTCCTCGGTGAAGGTGAGCAGCTCGAACGTGCCGCCCAGACCCGGATGGACGCCGAGCCGCAACGGCAGGACGACGATCCGGATGCCGGGCCGCTTCGCCATCGCGGCCAGATGGTCGAGCTGGGCCGTCATCACGTCACCGCCGCCGACCGGGCGCAGCAGGACGGCCTCGTCGATGACCTGGCTGAGGCTCGGCGGGAAATCACCGTCGAGCCGCTGCCACAGCGACTCCTGCCGTTTGAGCCGGACGTCGACGATGTTGCGGACCCGGCGGTCGCGGGCGGGGCGGCGCAGCACCGAGGAGGTGACGGCCAGCGCGTACTCCGGGATCTGCAGCAGTGGTGGGATGAAGGTGGCCTGGTAGCCGTACAGGTTGGAGGCGTCGTGCTCGAAGGCGATGAAATTCGTGAAATCCTCGGCGAAGTGCTCGTCGCGCCACCACATCCGCTGCCGTGAGGTGACCGAGAGCCGCACCAGGCGCCGCAGCTCCTCCGCGTCGTCCACGCCGTAATGCCGGGCCAGGGCCTCGACCTCCACCGGGCCGATGGTGACCTTGCCGTTCTCGATCCGGTTCAGCTTGGACAGTGACCAGTGCATGGCACGGGCGACGTCGGATGCGGGGCGGTCGTCACGCAGCGTGCGCAGGTCCTTGGACAGGAGGGCCCGGGCGATCGCCGGGCCGGGCGTCGGCCCACCCATGGCTCCTCCCCTCTGGACACCCCCTCCCACCTTAGACCAGGTGCAATGTGCACGCGGAGTCAGAATTGTGGCAATTTGCGCTATAAGCTGCTCTTGGCGTGGGTCAAGGGGCTCACGCCCGGTCACGTTAGATGGGGTGGGTGGACCATGGACGGTCTTTCCGGTGCGCCGCGCTGGCGCAAGAGCTCGTACAGCAGCAGTGGAGCCTGTGTCGAGGTCGCGCCGCTACCCAGGCGGATCCTGGTGCGGGACTCCAAGAATCCGGAGGGTGCGGTGCTGAGCTTCGACCGGGAATCGTTCGCCGCCTTCATCGCGGGCGTGGCAGGCGGGGAATTCGACCACCCACGTTGATCGGGCTCCGGCCGGGTCGGCCCTTCCGGGCGGTCGATCCGGTCGCACGGTCGCGCCTTCCCACCGAGATCCCACGCCAGGCCAAGCGCTCTTCCGGTACCGAACAGCCCGGCCTTCATCAGCACTGGGCGGGTCAACCCTTCTTTCCAGCGCCGGACGGGTCAGTCCCTTCTTGCCAGCGCCGGACGGGTCAGTCCCTTCTTGCCAGCGCCGGACGGGTCAGCCCAGGGCCGCGCGCAGCTTCCAGGACGATGGCCGGCGTGGGCGGTCCGGCAGGGCCACGCGGCCGGTGCACCAGAGCAGCGCCTGGGCCGGATCACCGGGTGGCGCCTCCGGGAAGAGGCGCGCGAGCACGCCGGCGCACATCGCCGGTGGCGGTGTCCAGTCGAGACCGAGGCCCCGGGCGATGTCCCACGTGTGCACCAGGGTCTCGTTGACGCCGAGGGCCGCGAACCCGGTCGTGTCGGTCGGCCCCCAATGCCAGCCGCGCGCGTCCGGCCCGGCGACACGAAGCGCCGCACTCAGCATGGCGCCGCACGCGACCACCACGCTCAAGACCTCACGGGCCACGGCCTCCGGCTTGACGACCAGATCGAACGGCAGGTAGGCCTCCGGCTCCCGGCCGGAGATCTGACCCGCATACGCCGTCAGGTCGTGTGCCACATGGGCCGCCGTCTCGCGGCAGGTCCACTCCAGCGGGCCGGCCCGCACCTCCCAGTCACGCTCCTGAACCGGCCGCAGGACCCGCGTCATCTCGGCCACCGCGTCGTCGACGTCCCTGTGATCCATGACCGCCATCATGCCCCCCTTTTCCATTGCGATCGCATCGCTGACGCGGGTAGAGTCAATGGCAATACAGTCGTATCGCAACCGGGGGCCTGTCATGCTCGTCATCCCGCTCTCCCAGGTGTCGGCCGCCGACATCGCACTCGCCGGCGGCAAGGCGGCCGGGCTCGGCGAGTTGATCCGGCTGGGCGAGCGGGTGCCCGACGGGTTCTGCGTCACCACCGACGCCCACCGGCGCGGCGCGCTTCCCGAGACCGAGGTGCGCGCCGCCTACGAGGCGCTCGGCGGCGGTCCGGTGGCGGTCCGGTCCAGCGCGACGGCCGAGGACCTGGCCGGCGCGAGCTTCGCCGGCCAGCATCTCACCGTCCTCGACGTCACCGGGCCCGAGGCGGTGCTCGCCGCGATCGCCGAGTGCTGGGAGTCGCTGCACGGTGAGCGGGCGAGGGCCTACCGCGATGCCCGCGGCATCGGGCACGACACCGTGCGGATGGCCGTCGTGGTGCAACGGATGGTCCGGGCGGAGACGGCCGGCGTCCTCTTCACGGCGAATCCGGTCACCGGCCGCCGCACCGAGATGATGGTGGAGTCCGCCTCCGGCCCGGGCACCTCGGTGGTCGACGGGTGCGGCCCGGTGAGCCGCCGGATCCTGGCCGACGGCGCCGCGATGCCGGAGCTGTGGGCCCTCGGCGAGCGACTACAGCGGCACCGGGGTTGCCCGCAGGACGTCGAATGGGCCATCGATCCCGCCGGCGCCCTGTGGGTCCTCCAGTCCCGGCCGATCACGACTCTCTTCCCCGCACCGCCGGCGAGTGATGATCCGCGCGTCTATGTGGAGTTCGGTCACGTCCAGGGCATGTTGCGGCCGGTCACCCCGATGGGGATGGCGACGCTGAAGGACGTGATCAGCGCGATGCTCGCCGCGCTCGGTTTCCGGGCGGAGATCGTGGACATCGGCGGCCGCCTCTACGGCGACCTCACCGACCTGGCCCGCCACCCGGCGACCCGTAACCGCCTGGTCAAGCTCATGGCGGTGGACTTCGGCCCGCGAGCTCAGGCAGCCATGGAGCATGTGCTGACCGATCCCCGGTTCGCGCCCGTCAAGGGTGGTTCGACCCGGCCCGCGGGCTCCCCGGCCACCGCGTTCCGGGCGCTCACCGGCATCAGCCGCGCGCTCGCCCGCCCCGCCGCGGCCCGTGCCCGCGTGGCTGAGGCCGTGGCCCGCCTCGCCGGTGAGAGCGGTGCGGTCCGGGAAGAGGGTCACGTCCGGGTTGCCGCAGCGGGCGGCGACGACAGATCCGGGGTGCCGGCTTCAATCGATTCGCCGGCTTCGCCGGCGTCTTCGACCTCGGCGGCATCGCCGGCTTCATCGGGGTCCCCGGTTACACCGAACTCATCGGGGGCATCGGATTCCGATGATCTGACTTGGCCGATCGTCGCCGGGATGCTCGCATCCGCGCTGCCTGGGCGGCTGCTCGACGGCGTCGTCACCGACGATGAGATCCACACGGTGCTCGGCGGGCTGCCGCACAACGTGACCATCGAGATGGACCTGGCCTTGTGGCGGCTCGCCGATACCGCCCGCGATCACGCCGATCTACTGCTCAAGACCCCACCTGCCGACCTCGCCGGGCTCTACCTGAGCGGCGGGCTGCCGGACATCGGGCTGGGCGCCTTCCTGGACCGTTACGGTCATCGGGCCGCCGCGGAGGCTGATCTCGGTGTTCCACGCTGGTCCGAGGATCCGGCTCCGGTGTTCGCGGCGATCGCCAACTACCTGCGCCTGACCGACCTCGATCAGGCGCCCGATCGCCGTTTCGCGCGCGCTGCCGAGCGTGCCGAGGCCGCGCTCGCCGACCTGGCCGTCCGCGCTCGGCGGCGGCGCCCGGTCCGTGGAGCGCTGGCGGTGTTCCTGTTGCGGCGGGCACGCGAGTTGGCCGGTCTGCGGGAGTCCGGCAAGTTCGCCGGCCTGTACCACCTTGCCGCCGACCGCCGTCGCCTCCTGGAGACCGGAGCGCGACTCGTCGCGGCGGGCCGCCTCGCCGAGCCCGCCGACATCATGTTCCTGACCCCCGGCGAAGCGGCGGCCGCGGAGCCGTCCGTGGCCGGATCGGTGCCGGACCCAGCGGGCCGGCGCACCGGTTCCCCATCCGGGCCCGCGGGTGAGACGAGCCTGACGACCGACGCCGGCATCGCGGATCTGCGGGCGGTCGTCGCCGCACGGAAAGGCTGGTATGAAGCCGAGTGCCTACGGCGGCACGTGCCACCGGTTCTGCTGTCCGACGGCACTGATGTCGAGGCGGCGCTGGCCGCGGAGCAGCGCGCATCAGACAGGGGTGCGCCGCCCGTGGGGGAAGGCGGATCGGACGAAGTGGCGGCTGCGGGCGTGCTCCGTGGGGTCGGCGCCTCGGCGGGGAGGGTGACCGGCCGCGCCCGGATCGTCCATGATCCTGCGCGAGCCCGCGTCGAGCCCGGGGAGGTCCTGGTGGTGGCTACCACCGATCCGGGGTGGACGCCACTGTTCCTCACCGCGGCCGCCCTGGTCACCGAGACGGGAGCGATCATGGCGCACGGGCCCACCGTCGCCCGGGAGTACGGGTTGCCGGCTGTCATCAGCGTTCCCGGTGCGACCCGGCTGATCACTGATGGCCAGGTGGTCACCGTGGACGGTGCGGCCGGGACCGTGACCACGGCATTGTGACAGCATCGACGCCATGCCCAAGAAGGTCGACCGCCAGAAGCGCCGCACCCAGATCGCTGACGCGCTCATGCGGGTCGCCGCCGAACAGGGCCTGGAAGCGGTCAGCCTGCGCCATGTCGCGGCTGAGGCGGGTGTTTCCGCCGGGATGGTGCAGCACTACTTCCGCACCAAGGACGAGATGATGACCTTCGCGCTGGATGTGGTTCGGGAGCGCACCCAGATCCGCGTCACCGACGCCGTCACCCACCTGGGCTCCGCGCCGTCGCCGCGTGACCTGCTGCAGACGATCATCGGGACGCTACTGCCCCTGGACGAGGTGGCTCGCGCCGATGGGCGGGTGGCCTTGGCGTTCCTGGCCTATACGGCCGTGCGACCAACCGCGTCCGCGGCGCTGCGGGAGGAAACCGAGCAGATGGTCGGCTTCATCGCCGGCCTGCTGCCGGGCCCCGATGCCGAGAACGCGGCGGCCGGGCTACTGGCCCTCATGGAGGGCCTGGGAGTCTACCTGCTGGGCGGGCAGTACACGCCGGATCAGGCGCGCGGGATCCTCGACTCCCACCTGGACCGCCTCTTCGCCGCGCCGCCCGAGCACACCGGCGGGATCGTGACCGCCCGATCAGCGTGACCGGTGGCCGGCGAGCCCGTCGCCCGGGCCGCCACCGGCAGCGGGGCGGGGTGGCGATGACCAGCCCGGCCCGCCCCCACGCACCGATCACCGTGAGCGGCGGCAGGCGCCGTGGGGATGACTGGCCGGGCCTGCCCGGGCACCGATCTCCGCCCGGCGGGTGCGGCACAGGCTGGAGCGGGCAGCGAGATCGCGTCGACCGGACGGGACGGTCGTGATGAGGCGGGGCGAGGTCACGCGTACCGGAAAAGAGCCGGAAGTGGAACGCGGACCTCGACCACGAAAGGTTTTCAGGACCCTGCCGTGAGGGGTGGGGTCCGGGTCAGCCGACGACGTCGTCGGCGACGGAGGTGAGGACGCCGCGGACCGCTGCGAGGACCTCGTCGTCGACGCCCAGGCCGGCCAGGATGCCGAGCAGGTAGGCGCCGACCAGGTCGTAGTCCGCCGGGGTGATGCCCAGGCCGAAGTGCGCGCCGCGCAGATCGCGCCCGCTGTAGTCCTGGGGGCCGCCGAGCACCTGGCTGAGCAGCGCGACCATGTGTTCCTTGAGGCGCGGCACGTCGGTCGCGGCGAAATAGCCGGACAGGCGGTGGTCGCCGAGAACCACCCGATAGAGCGCGTCGACGGCGGCCGTGACCGCCGGTCCCTCACCGATCCGTGTGTATAGGTCCACACCGAGAAGATAGAGCACCGGCGATGAAACGTCCGCCCGCCGCGGATTGGACCGCGACACTGCCACCCTCGGGTGGGAGAGTTACCTGGTGAAACAGGCGCAGAGGCTCAAGGCCGTCCGGTACGACATCCGCGGCCCGGTGCTGCGCCGAGCCCAGGAGCTGGAGGACGCCGGGCACCAGATCCTCAAGCTGAACCTGGGCAATCCGGCGCCGTGGGGCCTGGCCACGCCGGATCCGATCGTCGCCGACGTGGTGCACAATCTCGCCGCCGCGCAGGGGTACAGCGATGCCCGCGGCATCTATTCGGCGCGGGTCGCGGTGGCGCAGTACTACCAGACCCAGGGTGTCACCTCCGTGCGGCCGGAGGATGTGATGCTCGGCAACGGCGTCTCCGAGCTGATCGTGATGGCGTTGCAGGCGCTGCTGGACACCGGTGACGAGGTGCTGGTGCCGAGCCCCGACTACCCGCTGTGGACCGGTGCGGTCTCGCTGTGCGGGGGCCGGGCGGTGCACTACCGCTGTGACGAGAGCGCCGGCTGGCAGCCCGATCTGGAGCATCTGGCGTCGCGGATCACGCCCGCCACCCGGGCCATGGTGATCATCAACCCGAACAACCCGACCGGCGCCGTCTACTCGCGCGAGGTCCTCGAGGGGATGCTCGACCTGGCCCGGCGGCACGGGCTGCTGGTGTTCACCGACGAGATCTACGACCGCATCGTGTACGACGGCGCGCTGCACCACACGGCCGCCGCCCTGGCGCCGGACGTGCCGATGATCAGCATGGGCGGGTTGTCGAAGACGTACCGGGCGGCCGGTTTCCGTTCCGGCTGGCTGGCGATCAGCGGTTTCAGCGGCCGGGACACCGACTACCTGGAGGGCCTGCAACTGCTGGCCAACATGCGGTTGTGCCCGAATGTGCCGGCGCAGCACGCGATCCAGACGGCGCTCGGCGGCTACCAGAGCATCAACGCGCTGATCCGTCCCGGCGGCCGCCTCTACGAGCAGCGCAACCACGCCTGGGAGCGGCTGGTCGCGATCCCCGGCGTCGACTGTGTCAAGCCGGAGGGGGCGCTCTACCTGTTCGCCCGCCTCGACCCGACGGTCCACAAGATTCACGACGACGAACGGATGATCATCGATCTGCTGGAGGAGCAGCACCTGCTGCTCTCGCACGGCACCGGCTTCAACATCGACACGCCGGACCACCTGCGCGTGGTCTTCCTGGCCCCGGTCGACGTGCTGGACGACGCGATCAGCCGGCTCGGCACCTTCCTGGCGGACTATCGCCAGTGAGCAGAGCGGGCCTGCGGTAGTGAGCGGGGCAGGCCACCGCCAGTGAGCGGACCTCAGCTCTCGGGGGCGGCGATCCGGGGTGGCCGGTTCTCGTACGGTGTGGACAGCACCACCGTCGTACGGGTGGTGACGTTCGCCGCCGTGCGGATGTCCTGCAGCAGCCGCTCCAGGTCGGCCGGGCTCTTCACCCGCACCAGGAGCAGGTAGAAGTCCTCACCCGCGACCGAGTAGCAGGAGTCGATCTCGGCGAGATGGGCGAGCCGGTCAGGAGCGTCGTCAGGCTGCGACGGGTCGAACGGGCGGATCGCGACGAACGCCGTGAGGGGCAGGTCGAGCGCCTCGTACGAGACCCGGGCGGTGTAGCCGTTGATGACGCCGCGCTGCTCGAGCCGGCGCACACGCTGATGCACGGCGGAGACGCTGAGGCCCACCCGCTCGGCCAGGTCGGTGTACGACAACCTGCCGTCCGCGGTCAGTGCCGACACGATCGCCTGGTCGATCTCTTCCACGGCGCCACATTACTGGTCGGTCAACCGCCGGTCAGCAGGTGCCCGTGACATCCAGCGGATGGCCGGCCCGCCGGATGTCCTCCGGATCCTCGGCCCCGAGGTGGCGGTGCACGGCGCGGCCTTCGCCTCGGCCGCGCTGAACCCGGTGACCGCCTTCGCGGCCGACAGCGTGATGCCGCCCGCGCCCTTCGGGTAGGACTCGGCAAGCGTGCCCTCGAACGGCCCGGACGGCACGGCGCCGCGGGTGGTGGTGACCTCCGTTCAGCCTCCGGTCATCGACCGGGCGATCACCATCCGCTGGATCTGGTTGGTTCCCTCGACGATCTGCAGCACCTTCGCCTCGCGGAACCAGCGCTCGACCGGGTGCTCGGCGGAGTAGCCGTACCCTCCGAGGATCTGGACGGCGTCGGTGGTGACACGCATGGCCATGTCGGTGGCGAACAGTTTCGCCTTCGCCGCCTCGATCGAGAACGGGCGGCCGGCGTCCTTGAGGCGGGCCGCGGACAGCAGCAGGGCACGGGCCGCGGAGACCTGGGTGGCCATGTCGGCGAGCATGAAGCCGAGGCCCTGGAACGAGGCGATCGGCTTACCGAACTGCTCGCGCTCCTTCGCATACCCGGTCGCGTAGTCGACGGCGGCCTGGGCGAGCCCGACCGCGCAGGCGGCGATGCCGAGCCGGCCGGCGTCGAGCGCCTTCATGGCGATGGCGAAGCCCTCGTTCTCGGTGCCGACCAGGCGGTCGCGCGGGATGCGGGCGCCCTCCAGCACGATCTGGGCGGGCGCGGACGAGCGCAGGCCCATCAGCCGTTCCGTCGCCTGCGGCAGCAGGCCGGGGGTGGTGGCATCGGCGAGCAGGCAGGAGATGCCGCGGGCGCCGGGGCCGCCGGTGCGGCAGAAGATGTTGTAGAAGTCGGCGCGGCCACCGTGGGTGATCCAGGCTTTCGTGCCGGTCACGACATAGTCGTCACCGTCGGGGACCGCGCGGGTGGCCAGGGCCGCGGCGTCGCTTCCGCCCTGCGGTTCGGAGAGGGCGTACGCGCCGAGCAGCTCCCCGCCGAGCATGTCCGGCAGCATCTTGCGCTGATCCGGGGTGCCGAAGGCGGCGACCGGGAAGCATGACAGGGTGTGCACGCTGACCGCCTCGGCGATGCCCAGCCACGTGCCGGCCAGGATCTCGAGGACCTGCAGGTACACCTCGTACGGCTGGCCGGCCCCGCCGTCGGCCTCGGGATAGGGCAGGCCGAGCAGGCCGGATCGGCCCAGGGTGCGCAGCACGTCTCGGGGGAACTCGCCGCGCGCCTCGAAGTCGTCGACCTTGCCGGCGAGCTCCCGGGTGGCGAGTTCGGCGGTCAGGTCGAGCAGGTCGTGCGCTTCAGGGGTGGGAAGCATGCGATCCACGGTCATGACCTCAGCTTAACGAGCGTTCAACCGGATGGTGTGACGAGCCCGGTCTCGTACGCCAGAACCACCGCCTGGGCACGGTCCCGCAGCTCCAGTTTCGCGAAGATCCGGGCGACGTGGGTCTTCACGGTCGCCTCGCTGAGCGTCAGCGTCTCGGCCAGCTCGGTGTTGGACAGGCCCCGGCCCAGCAGGGTGAGCACCTCCAGCTCACGCGGGGTGAGCTGGGCCAGGTCACGGTGCACCGCCGGGGGCTGCTCCCCGACCGCGAACCGCTCCACCAGCCGCCGGGTGATCGACGGGGCGAGCAGGGCGTCGCCGGTGCCGACCAGGCGCACCGCCGCCGCCAGGTGGTCGGCCGTCACGTCCTTGAGCAGGAAGCCGCTGGCCCCCGCCGCCAGGGCGGTGTAGACGTAACGGTCCAGGTCGAACGTGGTCAGCATGAGAATGCGGCAGCGCGGGTTGCGGGCCAGGATGCGGCGGGTGGCCTCGATCCCGTCCACCCCGGGCATCCGGATGTCCATCAGGACGACATCCGGCTCCAGGCGGCGCTCGGCGTCGACGGCGGCGGCCCCGTCGGCCGCCTCACCCACCACCTCGATGCCGCGGGCGGTGAGGATCATCCGGAACCCGGTCCGGATCAGCTCCTGATCGTCGACGATGAGCACACGTGGCACCCGGTCCCCGTTCGGCGTCTCCGCAACGGCACTCATCAGGCTCCCAAGGTCGGCGGGATGGTCATGGCGCGTCCAGCGGGAGGCGGGCGCGGACCCGGTAGCCGCCGCCGAGACGGCGCCGGGCGTCGAGGTCGCCGCCGTAGACGGCGACCCGCTCGCGGAGGCCGGCGAGACCACGGCCCGCGCCGTCGCCGCCGCGGCCCGGTGGTGGGCCGCCGGTCAGCACGCTCGGGCCGGTGGTGAGCACCTCGACCCGCAGGGCATGCTCCGCATAACGGATGGTGACCTCGGCCTTTCCGCCGGCGCCGTGCTTCAGGGCATTCGTCAGCGCCTCCTGGACGATCCTGTACGCCGTCACGTCGATGCCGGTCGGCAGAGGGCACGGCTCGCCCGAGACCCGGACGTCGACCGGCAGGCCGGCGAACGCGATCCGGTCCACCAGCAGTGCGAGCCGGGCCAGGCTGGGCTGCGGCGCGAGATCCTCCGGCTCGGTCTCCTCCGACCCGTCCGGCGCGGGCGCCAGCAGGCCCAGCAGGTGACGCAGCTCGGTCATCGTGTCGCGCCCGGCCCGCTCGACCGCGGCCAGCGCC
The DNA here is from genome assembly GCF_019429605.1 of Actinoplanes hulinensis. Lineage (NCBI taxonomy): Bacteria > Bacillati > Actinomycetota > Actinomycetes > Micromonosporales > Micromonosporaceae > Actinoplanes > Actinoplanes hulinensis. Next base: position 33,907 of record NZ_JAHXZI010000034.1, read on the forward strand.
GACGCCGCCTCCTCCGGCATGCTCGCCAGCACCTCCCGCGCCGCGCCCGCCTGCACGATCATGACGCTGACGTTGTGGCTGACGATGTCGTGCAGCTCCCGCGCGATCCGCGCGCGCTCCGCACCGACCGCCGCCAGGGCCGCCGCCTCCCGCTCACGCTCCAGCAGCCAGCCGCGCTCCCCCAGCGCCCGCTCGTGCCGCTGCCGGGCCCGGCGCAGCGCGAACCCGAGCGCCGCGGCGGCCAGGCAGGCCACCACGAGTGCCACGACCAGCATCAGCGTCCTCACTCCGACCACCTTGGCATGCCGGCGCGGGCGGCACATCAACCCGTGGTCGGCCACGCCTACATCCCCGGTATGACAGACCCTGGGTGGTTGCATCCGGAAGCCGATGACGCCACTCTCGGTCGTCCGTAGCGTTCCCGGCATGACGACAGAGACGGTGGTGCGGCTCGATGGAGTGCGCAAGGAGTTCGGTGAGACGGCCGCCCTGGACGGCGTCTCGCTGGAGATCCGCCGCGGCGAGGCGGTGGCCGTGATGGGCCCGTCCGGCTGCGGCAAGTCCACCCTGCTCAACATGGTCGCCGGCCTGGACCGGCCGACCGCGGGCGAGGTGACCGTGCACGGCGAGCGGCTCGACCTGATGAACGAGACGGGGCTGGCGCTGTTCCGCCGCCACCACCTCGGCATGATCTTCCAGTTCTTCAACCTGCTCGACGACCTGTCGGCGCTGGACAACGTGGCCCTGGCCGCTCAGCTGACCGGGTCCTCGGCGGCCACCGCCCGGCGCCGCGCGCTGGAGCTCTTCGACGAGCTGGGGATCGCCGGCCGCCGCGACGTCTACCCGGCGGCCCTGTCCGGCGGCGAGCGGCAGCGGGTGGCGGTGGCCCGCGCACTGATGAACAGGCCTGCGCTGCTGCTCGCCGACGAGCCCACCGGCGCCCTCGACAGCCGGGCCGGCGAGCAGGTGATGGACCTGCTGATCGACCTCAACCAGATCGGTCAGACGCTGCTGATCGTCACCCACGACGAGCGGCTCGCGCACCGCTGCGCCAGCCGGCTGGTCGAGCTGGCCGACGGCCGGATCGCCCGCGAGTCCGCCCTGGACCGGGTGTGAGCGCCGTGCGGGCGGCCGCGGAGAAGACCGGAGCGCACTCATGAGCGCCGTGTGGGCGGCCGCGAAGGCCGCGATCCGCCGCCGCCGGCTCCAGACCTTCGTGATCGGCCTGGTCGCGCTCTTCTGCACGGCCACCGTGGTGGTGTCGCTGGCCCTGCTGGACGCGATGTCGGCGCCGTTCGACCGGGCCCTGGCCCAGCAGCGGGGAGCGCACGCGGTCGCCGCGTTCGACCCGGCCAAGGTGACCGACGCGCAGCTCACGGCCGCGCGTGACGGCGTGGAGGCGGCCGCCGGCCCGTTCGGGCAGGTGATGTTCGAGATGGGCGGCGGGTCCGGCCCGGTCGTGCGGGGCCCGCTGACGCTGGTCGGGCGGGCCGACCCCGGTGGCGACGTGGACCGCCTCGACCTCTGGCGGGGGCGGTGGGCGTCGGCGCCGGGCGAGGTCGTGCTGAACGCGCCACCCGAGGACGAGACGAGCTTCACCATGGGCCCGTTCAGCCGGATCCCGTCGCTCACCGCCGACGGGACGACACTGACCGTGGTCGGCTGGGCGTTCAGCGTGGGCGGCTCGGCGGACGGCTGGGTGACACCGGACCAGATGACGGCGCTGCGGCCGACCGGGACGCAGATGCTGTACCGGTTCTCCGGCGACGTGTCCACGAGGGAGGCGGTTCAGCAGCGGCTCACCGGGGTGACCACGGGGCTTCCCGGGGACGCGCTGATCGCGGCCCAGCCGTACCAGGTCGTCAAGGAGGAGGCGGCCGAGGGGTCCGGCGTGTACCTGCCGTTCCTGGGAACCTTCGGCGTGCTCGGCCTGATCATCGCGGTGATCATCGTGGGGAATGTGGTGAGTGGAGCGGTCATCTCCGGCTTCCGGCACATCGGGATGCTGAAGGCGCTCGGCTTCACCCCACGCCAGGTGGTCGCCGTCTACCTGACCATGGTGACGGTGCCGGCGACGGTCGGCGCGATCCTCGGCACCGCGCTCGGCGACCTCGGCGCGCGGCCACTGCTGGAGGACACCTTCCGCGGGATGGGATTCGGGCAGGACACCGGCGTGCCGGCCTGGGTGTGGGCGGCCGGGCTGGTCGGCATACCGGCGCTGGTCCTCCTGACCGCGCTGGTGCCCGCCTCACGCGCGCACCGCCTCTCCGCCGCCGAGGCGATCAGCGCGGGCAGCGCCCCACGGCGCGGTCACGGTCTGCGCGTGCAGAGAGCCCTCGGGGGTACTCGTCTGCCACGCTCGGTCAGCCTCGGGCTGGGCCACCTGTTCGCCCGTCCGGCCCGGACCGCGCTGACCATGGCGTCGCTGCTGCTCGGCGTGACCACGGTGACGTTCGCGACCGGCCTCTCCGACACGCTGATCCGGTTCTCGGCGCTCGACGCGGCGGCCGGCGGTGACGTCGGCATCCGCCCGGAGCCGCCGGACGGGCCCACCGGGGTGACCAGCAGCCGCACCGACGAGGAGGTGGAGGCGCTGCTGCGCGGCCTTCCCGGCACCGAGAGGATCGGGGTCGCGCTGGGCCGCCCGGTGTCGGTCCTCGGTCAGAGCGAGCCGATCCAGGTCAACTTCGTCCGGGGCGACGTCGCCGCGATGGGGTATGAGGACCAGCTTCTCGAGGGCCGCTGGATGGCCGCGCCGGACGAGATGGTGGCGACCTCGGAGCTGCTCAACAAGCGGGGTCTGGAGGTCGGCGACACGATCACCATGGAGTTGCAGGGCGTCCGGACCACCGTGACCGTCGTCGGCGAGACGCTGCAGAACCTGCCCGGCCCCGGGGACGGCCTGTTCGCCCCGTGGCGGGAGTTCGAGGACGCGGAGCCGTTCGACTACTTCTACCAGGTCGATCTCGCCGAGGGCACGGACCGGGAGGCCTACATGGAGGCGATCCGCTCGGCAGATCCGGGGCTGTCGCCGTGGAGCCGTGGCGGCAGCAACGAACTCCAGGTGATCGTGACCGGCTTCTCCAGTGTGCTGGCGGTGCTGCTGGCCACGGTGGCGGCGCTGGGCGTGCTGAACACGGTGGCGCTCAACGTCCTGGACCGGCGGCGTGACCTGGGCATGCTGAAATCCATCGGGATGACCCCACGCCAGGTGATCACCATGCTGGTCACCTCGATGGCGGCGCTCGGCGTGGCCGGTGGCCTACTCGGCATCCCGTTCGGCATGGTCGCGCACCGGCTGGTGGTGCCGCTCTCCGCGGGCGCCGCCAAGGTGACGCTGCCGGAGTCGGTCCTGCGGGTGTGGGACCCGCTGCAACTCGCCCTGCTGGTGCTCAGCGGTGTCCTGATCGCGGTGGTGGGCGCGCTGCTGCCGGCCCGCTCGGCGGCCCGCCTCACCATCGCCCGGGTCCTGCACAACGAGTAGGGCGCGCCGGGGCCACGGACCACCCACCACGCCCGGCGGGCCACGCCCGGCGGGCGCGGCACGGGCCTGGGGCCCGGCGGGCTCGCGGGGAGCGGACGGAAGGGGCCGTTGCGGTTGGCGACGGCCCCTTCCGTACGATATGCGGGTTTCAAGCGGCTGTGGGCAGCTCGGAGGCGAGCGGCTCCTGCCAGATCGCCCAGCGGGTGTCGGGGCCGAGCGACTTCGCCTTCCGCATCGCCAGGCCGGCGCGGTGCACGATCTCGTCGTGGGTGAGCTCGCCGGGTTCGGTGACCGCCACGCCGATGCTCGCCGCCAGCGTGACCAGCCGGCCGTCGACGGCGATCGTGCCCAGGGCCGCGGCGATCCGGCCGGCCACCTCGTAGGCGTCCTCGGGCCGGGCCACGTCCGGCAGCACCACCGCGAACTCGTCGCCACCGAGGCGGAACGGCAGGTTCGGGCGCTGGACGCAGCGGCGCAGCACCTCGGCGAACGCGACGAGCACCCGGTCGCCGGACGCGTGACCGTGGGTGTCGTTGATCTCCGTGAAGCCGTTCATGTCGATCAGCAGGACGCCCATCCGCCGGTCACGGGCCCGATCCGACGCCTGCCGGAACATGCCGCGGTTGCCGAGTCCGGTCAGGCCGTCGGTGAGCCCGCTGTCCCGCTGGGCCAGCGTCTGCCGGTACAGCACGAACCCGCTCAGCGCCGCCCCGGCGAGGGCGAGGCCACCCCACGGGAAGAACTCGCCGTCATTCCAGGCCCGCGCCAGCATCATGATCTGCACCAGCGTCCCGGCGATGAACATCACCAGCGCACCGGCGGTGAACGATGGCCGCACCTGTCGACTCCGCGTCTGCAAGACCCCTCCTCCGTCCGGGCTGGACCCCGGGGTGATCGGTCCCGCGCGAGCCGACTTGAGGAGGCGGACCCATAGGATCTGCTGATCAATGAGCCGTAACGCGCAAACGCCTCGCTTTAGCGCAGGGAAATCGTTCCCCTAACACATTGAGATGTTATCGTGTTAGCGTGCCGAGCCGAGCGGTGAAGCGGGCGTACAGGTACCGCTTCTATCCCACCGATCAGCAGCGGGAGCTGCTGAATCGGACGTTCGGTTGTGTCCGCTACGTTTACAACCGAGCGCTGGCGGAACGACACCGCGCCTGGTTTCAGGGCGGCAAGCGGATCAACTACGTCGAGACCGCAAAGATGTTGACCGCCTGGAAGCAGGAATCGGAGGTGGCTTGGCTCCAGGAGGTATCCAACGTTCCGCTCCAGCAGGCTCTACGGCATCTCCAGGGTGCGTATGCAGCGTTTTGGGAGAAGCGGGCGAAGTACCCCACCTTCAAGTCCAAACGGAAGTCCCAACCGTCGGCCACGTTCACGGCCGGGAACTCGTTCACCTTCCGCGACGGCCGAATCAAGCTGGCCAAATGCAGCGAGCCGCTGAACATCGTCTGGTCCCGTCCGCTGCCCGAAAGTGCGCACCCGTCGTCGGTGACGGTGTCCCGGGATACGGCGGACCGCTGGTTCATCTCGATCCTGGTCGAGGAGGCCATCGCAGCCCTGCCGCCGGCGGGGACCTCGGTCGGCATCGACGCCGGGATCACCGCGCTGGTGACCCTCTCCACCGGGGAGAAGGTCACCAACCCCAAGCACGAGCAGCACGACCGGGACCGGCTGGCCAAGGCCCAGCGGAACCTGGCCCGCAAGGAGAAGGGCTCTGCCAACCGGGCCAAGGCCCGCCTCAAGGTGGCCCGCATCCACGCCCGGATCGCCGACCGTCGCCGCGACACCCTGCACAAGCTGTCCACGAAGATCATCCGCGAGAACCAAACGGTGGTCATCGAGGACCTGTCGGTCCGCAACATGGTCCGCAACCACAGCCTGGCCCGCGCCATCCACGACGCCTCGTGGTCGGGACTGCGCCGCCAGTTGGAATACAAGGCCGACTGGTACGGGCGGACCGTCATCGCGATCGATCGGTTCTACCCGTCGTCCAAGACCTGCTCCGCCTGCGGGCGGATCAACCCGAACATGCCGCTGAACGTCCGGACCTGGATCTGCCCTTGCGGGGCCGTCCATGACCGTGACGTCAACGCGGCGCGCAACATCTTGGCCGCCGGGCTGGCGGTGTCCGTCTCTGGAGATGGCGTGAGACCTCCTCGCGCCTAGCGCGGGAAGGCAGCAATCGATGAAGGAGAAAACCTCGGGCCGTGAGGTCCAGGAATCCCCCGGCCATAGCCGTGGGGAGGAAGTCAAGGCCGTACTTCAGACACACGATGAGGCGATCACCGCCGCCCACCGGCTCGCCGCGGTCCTGGAGCCCGGCGCGATCCAGCGCGACCGGGACGGCGCGGAGGTCGTCCCGCACGAGGCCCTGGCCGCACTCGACGGCTCCGGGCTGCTCGGCATCACCGTCCCGGTGTCCGACGGCGGCCCGGGGCTGGGCCCGCGAACCCTGGGAGAGGTGGCGCGGATCGTCGCGGCCGCCGACCCGGCGATCGCCCAGGTCCCGCAGAGCCACTTCCTGCTGGTGGACGTGCTCGCGGTGCACGCCGGCCCGGAGGCCCGCAAGCGCGCCTTCGGTGACGTGCTGGCCGGCCGCCGGCTCGGGAACGCGTTCGCCGAACGCGGCGGGCAGCATGCCCAGGATCTGCGCACCCGGATCACCGACGGCCTGCTGGACGGGGTGAAGTACTACACCACCGGGGCGCTGACCAGCGCGTGGATCGCGGTGAGCGCCCTCGACGAGACGGGGCGGCTGGTGCTGGCCCTGGTGCCGCGGGCCGCCGAGGGGGTGTCGGTCGACACCGACTGGGACATGCTCGGGCAGCGGGCGACGATCAGTGGGACGGCCACGTTCCGGCGGGTGCCGGTGGAGGCCGGACTGCGTGTCGACTACGCGGGCGCGTACGAGGTCCCGCAGCAGATCGGGGCCCGGGCGCAGTTGGTGCACGCGGCCATCGAGGTGGGCATCGCGGGCGCGGCTCTGCGGGACGCCCGGTCCTACCTGCGGGAGAAGGCGCGGCCGTCCACCGAGGCGGTCCGGTCCGGTGCGGCGGCGGCCGTCGACGACCCGCACGTGCGGCACCGTTACGGACGGCTGGCGACCAGGGTGCGAGCGGCGGAGGCCCTGCTGGACTCGGCTGCCCGTACGCTCGAGGAAGTGGGGTTGATCCCCGCGGACGCGGAGGCCGCGGCACGTGGCTCGCTCGCCGTCGCGGCCGCGAAGGCCTTCGGCAGCGAGGTCGCGCTGGAGGCCGGGTCGGAGCTGTTCACCATGTGCGGGACGAGTTCGGCGGCCGCGAAGTACGACCTGGACCGGCACTGGCGCAACGCGCGCACGCACAGCGTCCACGACCCGATGGACTGGAAGTACGCGCACATCGCGGCCTACGAGCTCTCGGACCTGCTGCCGCCGAATCACGGGCAACTCTGAAGGCCGGCCGTCGACGGCCGGCCTTCGAACCTCTACCCCGTGTACCTGAACGACGCGAACACCACGTCGGCGCTGTGCGTGAAGCCGAGGCGGCCGTAGAGCCGGATCGCGTTCTCGTTGTCGTGGACCGCGTGCAGGAACGGCAGCTCGCCGCGGGCCAGGATGCCGGCCGCCACGGCGAGGGTGAGCCGTGCGCCGAGGCCCTTGCCGCGGTACGCCGGGTCGGTGCAGACCGCGCTCACCTCGGTCCAGCCGGGCATCCGGAACCGCTCGCCGGCCATCGCGACGAGGCGGCCGGAGTCCCGGATGCCGAGGTAGCGGCCCAGGTCGACGGTGCGCTTGAGGAACGGGCCCGGCTCGGCGCGGGCGACCAGGTCGAGCATCTCGGGGACGTCCTTCTCGGTGAGCAGGACGGCCTCCGGATCCTCGACGCCGGACATGCTCTGGCCGATCATCTGCACTCCCGGGGTGACCTGGTCCACCTCCCACCCCGCGCGCGGAGTGATGGACGGGCCGGTGAGGAGTGCGTAGTTGGTGATCGTCGCCAGATCACGCCAGGCGGCCGGGTCGGCTGGGTCGCTCAGCGCGGCGAACGGGGCGATATCGGGCAGGTATCGGGCGGCGTTGCCCGCGGCCTCGGCGAAACACGCCTGCGGCCCGGTGAGGGCGGCCCACACGGGGTTGTTCAGCACACCCCCGACCCTGCCTCTTGGCGGCGGGTCGCGCCAGTAGATATCCGTCTAACCACCCGCACGCTTATCTGTCGGGTTCCGTCATACGGTTGCTTCCCGACGTGTGGAAGGCATCCCGGTGAGTTCCGGGATGTCGGCCGGCCACAGCGGCTTGGCGAAGTGGTAGCCCTGGCCGTAACGGCAGCCCATGGCATCCAGGGCGGCCCGCTGACCGGCCTCCTCGATGCCCTCGGCGACGACCGCGAGGTCGAGGTTGTGCGACAGGGTGACGATGGCGTCGACCAGCGCGTGCTGCTGCCGGCTGGTCAGAATGTCGTCGATGAATGATTTGTCCAGCTTAACGACGTCCACCGGCATCTGCCGAAGGTAGCTGAGCGACGAGTAGCCGGTGCCGAAGTCGTCGATCGCGATCCGTACGCCCATGGCCCGCAACTCCTCGAGATCCGCCAGCACCTTCTCGGCGTCCCGCAGCACGAGGCTCTCGGTGATCTCCAGGAGCAGCCACTGCGCCCGGGCCCCGGTCTCGGCCAGCGCCCGGCGTACCTGGTCGGCGAAGTCCACGGTCCGGAACTGCCGCGCCGACACGTTGACGCTCACGTAGCGCAGCGTGGTCTCCGGGTTCTCGGCCCGCCACCGCGCGAACTGCCGCAGCGCCTCACGGATGACCCACGAGCCGATCCCGACGATCGCGCCGCTCTCCTCGGCCGCCTCCACGAAGAAGAACGGGCCGAGCAGGCCACGGGACGGGTGCTGCCACCGGACCAGCGCCTCGACGCCGGTGATCCGCTGGTCGGCGAGCTCCACGATGGGCTGGTACTGGAGGACGAACTGCTCCCTCTCGATCGCCTCGTGCAGGGCGGTACGCATCTCCAGCCGCTGCACCATGGCGGTGTGCAGGTCGCTCTGGTAACGCCGCCAGCCGCTCTTGCCGTTGCCCTTGGCCAGGTAGAGCGCCAGGTCGGCGTGGCGCAGCAGCTCGGTGGCCGATTCGGCGTCCCGGCTCGTGGCCACGCCGATGCTGGCCGCGCCGCTGACCACGTGCGTGCCACCGTCGGCGTCGAACACCTCGATCGGCGCTCCCAGGGCCTCCACGAGCCGCGCCGCCACCGTCTCCGCGGCGTCCACGGTGTCGCTCTGCTCGACCAGGACGGCGAACTCGTCGCCGCCCATCCGGGCCGCCGTGCTGCCGGCCCCGATGATCGCCGAGATCCGCCGCGCCACGGCCAGCAGCAGCTGGTCGCCGACCGCGTGCCCGAGGGTGTCGTTGACCTCCTTGAAGTCGTCCAGGTCGACGAAGAGCACGCCGAGGGTCGCGCCGTCCCGCTCGGCCACACAGAACGCCTGCTCCAGCCGGTCCTTGAACAGCACCCGGTTGGCCAGCCCGGTCAGCGCGTCGTGGAACGCCTGGTGGGTGAGGTCGCTCTCCAGCCCGCGCCGGGCGGTCACGTCCCGCAGCGTCACCACGAGGCCGCCCACGGTCGGGTCGTCGCGCAGGTCCCGCAGGCCGCACTCGAGCTCGATGGTGCGGCCGCCGGCGCCCACCGCGGTCAGCTCGATGTCGTCCAGATCGCCGAAGTCCACCCGGTCGAGGACCTCACGCAGCGCCTCCGGCGACGCGATCAGCCCGGCGATCGGGGTACCGGTCGGGTCGGCGCCGAACAGGGTTTCCGCGGACGGCGTGGCGTAGCGGATGACACCGTCGGCGTCCAGGATCAGGATGACGTCGGAGGCGCTCTGGATCAGGGTGCGGAACCGGGCCTCACCCTCCCGGCGGCTCACCTCGTCGGTCAGCCCGATCCGGTCCAGCACCGCGTTGATCTGTGCGCTGAGCGTCTCGAACGCCGGGCGCATCACGTGCAGGACGGGGTCCGGCGCGCCGAGCACCATGATCCCGACCCGTTCGCCGGGCAGCCGCTGGGTGGTGTAGAGCGCGTGCGGGAAGCCGCCCGAGTCCAGCCCGTCCGGCACATCGGCGGCGGCCACCAGGTTCACCCCCACCGTGGCCGTGCCCGGCTCGGGCACCGAGAGCTGGAGGTGGTACGGCTCGCCCGCGGGGATCAGCCGGCTCACCGCCTGGCGGATCGCGGCGGCCACGCCCACGTCGGTGACGGCCGCGTTCAGCAGCGCCACGGCCTCACGCAGCGCCCGCTCCCGGAGACCGGCCGCCCGCTGGATCCGGGCCAGGTCCGCGACCCGGCCCAGCACCAGCAGGAACATCACCGCCGCGGCGGCCGCGATGACCGGCGCGTCGGCCACGCCCTGCCGGCCCTGGAAGTACTCGACGGCCAGCACGGCCGGCGCGATCAGCGCGGCCGCGGTCAGCCAGAACAGCCGGTGGCGGCCCATCTCCGGGATGACCGGCTCGCCCGGCGCCGACAGCGACCGCATCGTCGGCGACAGCGCCGCGAAGCCCGTCGCCGCGTAGAAGACGATCCAGCCGAGGTCGACCGGGCCGCCCAGCACCCACGCGCTGTACAGACGCGACTGGCCGTAGAACACGTCGGCGACCAGCAGACCCACCACGGCGGCGCCCAGGGCGGCGACCGCGCCCCGCCGGCGGCCGGCGCCGGTGAACATCCGCAGGATCATCGCGAGCACCAGCACGTCGCCGAGCGGGTAGCCGATCGACACCAGCTTCCCCAGTCCCGACAGATGGTCGGCGCGGGCGCACGGCGCGATCCAGTACACCCAGGCCAGCAGGCCCAGCCCGACCGTCGGCACCAGCGCGTCCAGCAGCGCCGCGCGGTTGGCGGCGCCACCGCCGCGGGCCCGCGCCAGAAGCAGCAACCCGGCCGCCAGCGGCGGGTACGCCAGCAGGTAGAACAGGTCCGCCAACGGGTTGTTCCAGATGTCACCGGTGGTGAAGAGGACCAGCGCGACGCTGATCAGAATCCACGGCAGCCGCCGCTCCGGGCGGTGCATCCGGACACCCAGCAGCACCGTCGCGGCGCTCGAACAGCCCAGCGCCGCCCATATGTAGAGGTGACTGCCGGGAACGGCGTAATAGACACCGGCGAGAGCCAGGATCCAGACACCGAAGCACGCGCGAACGGCTCGCGTCGACAAGGCGTACTCCGATCGTGAGGCGGCGGGCATTTGCCGACTCGCCGTATCGGGTCCGCGGGGGCCGACATGAGCCGCCCGCTGCGGCCGCAACCGTCCGGCAACCGGCCTCAGCCGGCCATCGCGTCCACCAGGCGCCGGGCCGATCCGGCCAGGTTCCACCGCTCGGCGAGCGCCAGCAGCGCGTCCGGGTGGCGTGGTGCGGTCGGCAGGACCGGGTCGAAGCCGGGCAGCGGCACGTCGGTGGCGACCTTGCAGACCGGCAGGGCGCGGCCCAGGTACTCCCGGGAGGCCAGCAGTTTCGTCCGCACGCCGGGGGCGAAACCGGCGTCCGGGTCGTCCAGGGCGGCCAGGATCTGCTCGACCCCGCCGTACCTCTCGATCAGGCGCGCCGCGGTCTTCTCGCCGACGCCGGCCACGCCCGGCAGACCGTCGCTGGGGTCGCCGCGCATGGCGGCGAAGTCCGCGTACCACCGCGCCTCGACCCCGTATTTCGCCTGGACCAGCGCCTCGTCGGCGTCCTCCAGCTTGGCCACGCCACGGCCGCAGTAGAGCAGCCGGGTCCCGCGGGTGTCGTCGACGAGCTGGAACAGGTCACGGTCGCCGGAGACCACCTCGACCGGCGCCGGCTGCCCGAACGCCAGCGTGCCGAGCACGTCGTCGGCCTCGTACCCCTTCACGCCGAACGCCGGGATGCCGATCGCCTCGAGGGTCTCCAGCAGCACTGGCACCTGCCGCTCCAGCGACGCCGGCACCTCCTCGACATCGCCGTGGGCGACCCGGTGCTTCTTGTACGACGGCACCAGCTCCACCCGCCAGGCCGGGCGCCAGTCGGCGTCCAGCGCGCACACCAGCCGGTCCGGGCGGCGGGTGCGGATGAGCTGGGCGAGCATGTCGAGGAAGCCGCGGATCGCGTTCACCGGTTCACCGGCCTCGGTCCGGGCCGCCTTCTCCGGAATGCCGTGGAACGCGCGGAAGTAGAGGCTCGGGGCGTCGACGGCCAGCAGAGGTCTCACCCGCCCACCCTATCGGCTTCGCCAACCCCCTTTTCCGGTACGGGCGGAGCGCGCCCGCCGTCTGTTAACGGGATGTTTCCGGCGCAGTTTTGATCTTTTTTGTTCGGTCATGAGAAATTCACGCTTGTCATCATCCGGTGACGTTTGGCTCCCGTAGTTCTTCAGTGTCCGAATCGGACGACACAAAGGAGCCGTTGCATGCGCCTCTCCCCCCGTCCCCTGATCGCCGGCCTCACCGCCGGCCTGATCACTATCGGTCTGCTGGCTTCCCCCGCCCAGGCCGCCCCGACCGGCATCCCGTCCAAGGCGACCGCACAGACCTACCTGAACGCCCTGACCGTGGCCGCCGAGGCGAACGCGAGCACCTACGACCGCGACCTGTTCCCGCACTGGATCACCATCTCCGGCACCTGCAACACGCGGGAGACGGTGCTGAAGCGGGACGGCACCAACGTCGTCACCAGCTCGGCGTGCGCCGCCACCTCCGGTTCGTGGTACTCCCCGTACGACGGGGCGACCTGGACCGCCGCCTCCGACGTCGACATCGACCACGTGGTCCCGCTGGCCGAGGCGTGGCGTTCCGGCGCCAATGCCTGGACCACCAGCAAGCGGCAGAGCTTCGCCAACGACCTGACCCGCCCGCAGCTGATCGCCGTCACCGACAACGTGAACCAGTCGAAGAGCGACCAGGACCCGTCGACGTGGCAGCCGTCGGTCAGTTCCTACCGCTGCACCTACGCCAAGATGTGGATCGCGGTGAAGTACTACTGGGCGCTGAAGCTCCAGTCGTCCGAGAAGACCGCGCTCCAGACCATGCTCAACACCTGCTCCAGCTGACGCCTCATCCGCGCGACTCCGGCCGGCTCCCCGGCCGGCCGGTTTCGGCGAGACGGTGCCATCCCCTCGAACAGGGCGCCGAGCCCGGCGATCGTGGCCCGGAAGCAGCTGTTGCGGGCGTCGGTCCTCAGATCGACGCCGCGTCGCGTGGCGTGCCGGCCCCGGTCGGCGTTCCCGGCGGTTGGCGCGCCGAGGTGGACCTGCCCGGCCACCGGCTCCGGCACGTCCTGCGCACCTGGGACACCGCCCGCCTCACCGCCCTGGACCGGCAGGCCACTCGCCCCGGCACCTGGGCATGACCACCGGTGTCCTGGTCGCCACCGACGCCGGGCAGCACCTCTACCGGACCCTCGGCTGGGAGACGGTGGCCCCCATCGCCGCCGCCTTCCTCCCGGAGGACTGACCTCCCGGCGTGCCGGTGCTCTCGGCGAGGGCCACGGCCACCCGGTCGAGGGTGGGGCTCGCGCTGGTCAGGGCGCCGTTGATCAGTGCGGCGAAGGTCAGGTGGCGGCCGTCGCGGGTGGTCACGTAGCCGGAGAGGGCGTTCACGCCGGTCAGCGTGCCGGTCTTGGCGCGGACGTTGCCGGCCGCGGCGGTGCCCCGCATGCGGTGGCGCAGGGTGCCGCCGACCAGCGGGTCCGCGGCGCCGGCCACCGGGAGGGCCGCCCGGAAGGCCGGGAACCAGGGGCGCCGCCGGGCCACCGTGAGCAGCGTGGTGAGTTGCCGGGCGGTGACCCAGTTGCGGCGGCTCAGGCCGGAGCCGTCGCCCATGGTGAGCAGCCGGGTGTCGACGCCCAGACGGCCGAGGGCGGCGGTCGCCGCGGCCAGCCCGGTCGGCCAGCTCCCCGGCCTCGCGGGCGTCGCGGCCCGGCCCATCGCCTTGACCAGCGTCTCGGCGATGCCGTTGTGGGAAAGCTTCAGGAACGGCCGCAGGATCTCACGCAACGGGGCGGAGGCCCGCGTGGCGAGGGTCCGGGCCGCACGCGGGACCGGCCCCCGGACCGTGCCCCCGGCAACCGTCACCCCGTGCCGGAGCAGCGCCGCCCGGAACACCCCGGCCGCGGTGAGGGCCGGATCCGGCACCGACACCAGCGTGGTCCCGGAGCGCCCGGGCGCGACGGATCCGGTGACCGTCACCGTCCGGCCGCCGTGGACCCGCACCGCGCTCACACTGTCGCCCCGCCCGGTGACCGCCCGGTTGACCACCCGCACGCTGCGGGTCGGTGGCCACACCGTGACCGACGGCCGCCGCCCGGCGGCACCCCGGTAGCGGATCTCGACGGCGCCGGTGTCGGACCGCTCGTTCGCCGCGAAGGTGAGGGCCGAGACGGGTGCGGTCCAACCGAACGACTCGTCCTGCCACGACCAGTCCAGCCCGAGCGGCACCCGGTCGAACCAGGTGTCGTCGACGACCAGCCGCCCGCTGAACCGTTTCCGGCTCCGGGCGACGTCCGCGGCCAGCCCGTCGAATCGCGCGATCGTCAGGGTCGGGTCCCCCTGCCCGCGCAGGTGGAGGTCGCCGCCACGGGCGCGGACCGTGGTGCGGAACCGGTACGCCGGGCCGAGCACCTCGAGCGCGGCGGCCGCGGTGAGCAGTTTCTGGTTGGAGGCCGGCAGCACCCGAAGACCGGGATTCCGCTGGTAGACGGCGCCCCCGGCAGCGTCGCGCACGTCCACGGCGACGGTGGCGCCGGCCAGCGCGGCGCCGGTGAGGATCCGGTCGAGATCGCCGGTGCCCCCGCCGGACGCGGCCGCCGGGTCGGGGACACCGAGCAGGGTGGCGGCCACCGCCACGACGAGGGCGCGGGCACGTCGCATGAAGGAGCCACCTCGTCGTCGGCGGGAACGGGACCGCCGCGATCGTCACACGGCGGCAGCCCGCCGGACGGTGGAATCCCCTACAGTGCGCCGAGAAGCGCGACCGTCCGCTCATCCGGCCCGTCGTAGTAGCGGTCGAGCACCCGCTCGAACAGGGCCGGGTCGTCGGCGGCGCGGGCGAAGAGCGTCATCGACGAGCGCAGTTTCAGGTCGTCGGGGTAGCCGAGGATCTCCTCGGCGGTGCGGCCGTGATGCTCCAGCATCGCCTCGGCGCACTGGAGCAGCCGCGGCCCCAGCAGGGGATGGCCGAGATAGTCGCGGGCTTCGCCGAGGTCCCGGACGGCGTAGGTCCGCGCCGTCGGGCTGGAGCCCAGGCCAGCCAGTTGGGGGAAGACGAACCACATCCAGTGGGTGCGTTTGCGGCCGGCTCTCAACTCGGCGAGCGCCCGCTCGAAGACGCCGTCCTGTGCCCGTACGAATCGGATCAGATCATCCACGCGCGCGTCGCGTCTCCCTGGCGTTGGCCTTCTGGATCGCGTCGACCAGCTCCGATTTGGTCATCCTCGACCGGCCGGAGATGTCCAGCTTACGGGCCACGCCCAGCAGGTGCTCCTTGCTCGCGTTGGCGTCCACGCCACCCGCGGTGTCGGCTTTCGTGTCGCGCCCGCCGGCGGCCTTGGCGTCGCTCGGGCCCTTCTTCACCTTCGGCTCCCAGTGGTCGCCGACCTTCTCGAAGGAGTGTTTGACCGCGGAGAAGGCGGTGCGGTGGGCGCGCTCGCCCTCGCCGTACTGGTCGACGGCGGAGTCGTGGGTCTTGACGAAGGTGTCCTGCGCCTTCTTCGGGGATCGCTTGAGGGTTTCGGGTAGTTCGTCACGTCCAGGCATACCGGAGAGGTTGCCCGTGGCCGGATCCGGCAAACGCCGGGCCGTCATTCGCCGGGAGCCGTGCCGAACCGGGCGAACCTGACACCGGGCGCGGTGGGGCCGGTTCGCCTGGCCACCCCGAGACCGCTGACGCCCTCGACCGCGACCTCGACGATGTCGGCGTCGGCGAAGAGCACCGTCTCCCCGCCGGCGGGCATGGTGAGGATCAGCTCGCCGTGGTCGCGGACCTCCCCGCCGGCCGCGGTGAGCCCGCTGGCGCCGCTGATCAGGTACGGGTCGAGGTTCGGATGCGGGGTGGCGATCAGCCGGTCGTCGCGTACCGAGAGAACCCAGGGAAGGCTGAGCGAGCCCGCCCAGACCGACCCGGCACTGGCCTCGGCGTCACCGAGGCGGGCGAGCACGCAGCGGCGCCCGGCCGCGTCGACGAAGGTGACCGTGGGGCCGAGGCGGCCACGCCCGAACGCGCCCCAGGCGCGCGGCGTGAAGTGCAGGCCGTCGTAGCCGCCGACCGCGTAGGCGACCTCGTCGCCGCTGGAGACGAGCAGCACCCAGGCGTCGTCCAGCGGGAAGAGCCGCGGGCAGTTCCAGTCGCCCTGCTCGCGGGAGACGATCACGCCGTCGTAGGCCCAGCGCAGCAGATCGGCGGAGTGGTACTGGAGGACGGCGGCGGCCCCGCCGCGCATCGTGGCGCCGAGCAGCATCCGCCAGCCGCTGCCGGCCCACCAGACGTACGGATCGCGCATCTCGCTGACGCCGGAGGGTGGCGTGGCTATCAGCGGACCGGCCGGGTCCTGGCGCCAGCCGGTGAGGCCGGGCGCCGCGACCGCGCGGGCCACCTCCCCTCCGTCGCGGGTGTGGAACAGCACCGGCCCGTCCGGACCGGCCACGACCGCGCCGCGGCGGGCCGATCCGGGGCCGGCGGGTGGCGCGGCCACCGCCTGCTCGGTCCACAGGATGAGATCGTCGGAGACCGCGTACCCCCAGGCCGGCTCCTGGCCGGAGAGGTGCTCGTAGAAGAGTTGGTAGCGGCCGTCCGCCGCGAGGACACCGAAGAGGTCGCCGACCTGGCCGGCGCGAGGGGTGAAGTGCAACCGGGGCCGCGCTACGCGTTCCATGCCTCTGCCTAGCATCGCGGCCATGTCCGGCACCAGTGGGGGCGGCTGCCAATGCGGTGAAGCGGTTAATCTCAGGCGTGCCTTACACACCTGGGGAGACCGCCGAACGGCTCGGTGTCAGCATCGACACGATCCGCTACTACGAGAAGATCGGGCTGCTGCACGGCATCCAGCGCAACTCCAGCGGCCGCCGGATCTTCTCCGACGACGACCTGTCCCGGCTGGGGCTGCTGCGCTGCCTGCGCGACTCGGGCATGCCGATCTCCCGGCTGCGGCGCTTCGCCGAGCTGTTGCAGACCGGTGACGAGGGCGCCGAGCAGCGGACGGCGCTGCTGCGCGAGCACGATCAGGAGATCGACGCGAAGATCGAGCAGCTGCGCCGGGAGCAGCGACGGGTCCGGGAGAAGATCGCGTGGTACACGTCGCGGGCCTGACCCGCTAGTAACGGCAGCGGAGCACGACCAGGCTGTGCCTGGTCACGGTGAACTGCCCGCCGGCCCGCGCGGTCTTGCGCCTGGCTGCCAGCAGCGGGTCGGCGGTGTTGGCCGAGACCTCCCACGTCCGCCCGTAGTCGCGATCCGGCAGCGTGACCGCCACGTCCTCGTCGAGCGGGTTGAACAGCAGCAGGAACGAGTCGTCCCGGATCTCCTCGCCGAGGGCGTCGCGCTCCGGGATGCCGTGCCCGTTGAGGAACACTGTCATGGTCATGCCGCTGCGGGTGTTCCAGTCCGCCTCGGTCATGACCTGGCCGTCGCGGCGCAGCCAGGCGATGTCGGGCAGTTTCGAGTCGCCGGCCGGGTCGCCGGTGAAGAACCGCCGGCGCCGGAAGATCGGGTGCTCGGCGCGCAGTTTGAGCAGCCGCCGGACGAACCCGGTGAGCACGTCCTCGTTGCGCGCCTCAACCCAGTCCACCCAGGAGACCTCGTTGTCCTGGCAGTAGACGTTGTTGTTGCCGCGCTGGGTGCGGCCGAGTTCGTCGCCGTGCGCGATCATCGGGACGCCCTGGCTGAGCAGCAGGGTGGCCAGGAAGTTCCGTTTCTGCCGCTCGCGCAGCACGATGATGTCGGCGTCCTCGGTCTCGCCCTCGGTGCCGCAGTTCCAGGACCGGTTGTGGCTCTCGCCGTCCCGGTTGCCCTCGCCGTTGGCGTCGTTGTGCTTCTCGTTGTACGACACCAGGTCGTGCAGGGTGAACCCGTCGTGCGCGGTGACGAAGTTGATCGACGCGATCGGGCGGCGGCCGTCGTCCTGGTAGAGGTCGGAGCTGCCGGTGAACCGGGACGCGAACTCGCCGAGCCCGGCCGGCTCGCCACGCCAGAAGTCGCGGACCGAGTCGCGGTACTTGCCGTTCCACTCGGTCCAGTTGGGTGGGAAGCCGCCGACCTGGTAGCCGCCGTCGCCGACGTCCCACGGCTCGGCGATCAGCTTGACCTGCGACACCACCGGGTCCTGGTTGACCAGGTCGAAGAACGCGGCCAGCCGGTCCACCTCATGGAACTCCCGGGCCAGGGCGGCGGCCAGGTCGAACCGGAACCCGTCGACGTGCATCTCGGTCACCCAGTAGCGCAGGCTGTCCATGATCAGCCGCAGCGACTCGTGGTGCCGGACGTTGAGGCTGTTCCCGGTGCCGGTGGTGTCGTAGTAGTACTGCCTGTCCTGGTCGACGAGCCGGTAATAGGCCGGGTTGTCGATGCCCCGGAAGGACAGCGTGGGGCCCAGGTGGTTGCCCTCGGCCGTGTGGTTGTAGACGACGTCCAGGATCACCTCGATGCCGGCCTGGTGCAGCGCCTTCACCATGGCCTTGAACTCCTGCACCTGCCCGCCCCCGCCGGCGAACGACGAGTAGCCGTTGTGCGGCGCGAAGAAGCCGATGGTGTTGTAGCCCCAGTAGTTGGTCAGGCCCCGCTCGACCAACCCGCTGTCGTGGACGAACTGGTGCACCGGCATGAGCTCGACCGCGGTGACGCCGAGGCTCTTCAGGTACTTGATCATCACCGGGTGGGCCAGGCCGGAGTAGGTGCCGCGCACGTCGTCCGGGATGTTCGGATGCCGGATCGTCATGCCCTTGACGTGCGCCTCGTAGATCACCGTCTCCCACATCGGGATCTTGAGCGGCCGGTCGTTGCCCCAGTCGAAATAGGGGTTTATGACGACGGATCGGGGTGAAAAAGGCGCTGAATCCGCATCATTATAAGAACCGATATCACCGAAATCGTATGAGAAAAGCGCCGGATCCCACCGGTAATCCCCGTCGATCGCCTTGGCGTACGGATCCAACAGCAGTTTGCCCGGATTGCACCGCAGCCCCCGGGACGGATCGTAGGGCCCGTGCACCCGGTAGCCGTACCGCTGCCCCGGCACCACCCGCGGCAGGTAGCCGTGCCAGACCAGCGCCTCCCGTTCGGGCAGGTCGATCCGGGTCTCCCGGCCGTCCTCGTCGAACAGGCACAACTCGACCCGGGTGGCCGCCTCGGAGAAGAGCGCGAAATTGGTGCCGCCACCGTCGTAGGTGGCCCCCAGCGGGTACGGGTTGCCCGGCCAGATATGCATGCGCCAACCATGCCCAATACCGCCCCGCGAGAAAACTGTGACCAATGTCCCCCGGGTCGGGTTTCCTGACGGCGGGTACAACCGACAGGCGCCCCGCCGCTACCCGATCCTGGCCATCTGCTGCATGAGCCTGCTCATCATCAGCCTCGACGTCACGATCGTGAACATCGCGGCCTCTCGGCGCTGGAGGCCGGCCTCTGGGCGAGAGGCTCCCAGGCCAGCGCCGACCGTTCGGCGTCCAGCACGATCCACCCCCTTGATCCGAACGGTCCCGGATCCACCACGGCCACGAGCCCGGCACCCGTTCCGGGAGTCGGCTCCGGAGAACGCGCCCGGTCCGGAGCCGACGCCGGGAAACGCGACCGGTCCGGAGCCGGCTCGGTGATCGGGGCGCGCGGCCCGGAGGGAGCCGGGTCCGGTTCCGGTGCGGTGGGTGCGGCGCTGGAGCGGCGGCGGGTGAGCAGGAGCAGGGCCACGGTGACGAGCGAGACGGCCAGCCCGATGGTCAGGAGAAGGGGCACGCGGGTTCCGATCCGGGTGTCGCGGGACTGCGGTGACGGCGCCGAGTCAACGGCATTCCGGCGGCACCGGACATCCCTGTGCGCCCGATCGTGGCGGTAGTGCACGCGCCAGGGCGAACCGATTCACCCGGCCTGACGGACAATCGGGGTGTGAGTGAGCTGTTGGACATCCGACGCATCTACCTCGAACCGGCCGCCGCCGATCTGCCTCGTGGCCGCGAGACCCTGGCCCGGTTCCCGGGGGCGGCGATCGTCGAGGCGGAGAGCCACCAGCGGATCCCGGAGGTGCACGGTGACGAGGCGAATGTCCGGCGCCGGGTGCGGATCAAACGGGAGGCGCTGGTCCTGGGTGTGAAGAAGACGATCACCGCCCGCCCGAACGGCCGCTCCGCCGGTTTCATCGCCCCGTCGACGGCGAACGGCTGCGCCTACTGCTATGTCCCGCGACACAAGGGCTACAGCAATCCGATCACCGTTTTCGCCGACATCGAGCGCATTTCCGGCCCGGCCTCCAGCAGGTGAAACGCTCGCAGAGCGGCGATCTGGACGTCCGTTACCGCACCGGCGCGAAGGGCTCCTACGTAACGGCGCTCACCGATCTGATCGGCGAGCGTACGCCGTATCTGCGGGTTCGTTATGCATTCTGATCCCGTGACGAAACCATATGACGTCTTCGATGCGGCAGCGGCGGACTACGACAGCGTGGGGGTGGATTTCGTCGGGCCGATGGGGTCGGCGCTGGTCGCCGCCGCCGGGATCCGGGCCGGTGAGCGGGTGCTGGACGTGGGCTGCGGGCGCGGGGCGGTGCTGTTCCCGGCCGCCGCCGCGGTCGGGCCGTCCGGTTCGGTGACCGGAATCGACATGGCACCGGCGATGGTGGTTCTGACCCGGGCCGCGGCGGCCGGCTTGCCGCAGGTCACCGTGACGGTCGGCGACGGTCAGGCGCCGGACTTCCCGGCCGGCTCGTTCGATGTGGTGGCGCTCGGTCTGGTGCTGTTCTTCCTGCCGGACCCGGAGGCCGCGCTGCGGGCGTACCTCCGGCTGCTGCGGCCCGGCGGCCGGCTCGCGTTCAGCTGTTTCGCGGCGTTCGACCCGGGCTACCGGGAGGCGATGCGGGTGATCGGTGAACACACCGACGAGCCGTCTCAGCAGCCGAAACTCCCGGCGATGTTCGACAGCGAGGACACCTTGCGGTCCGCGGTCGGCGCCGCCGGCTTCGCCGACGTCACGATCGGCGATCTGACGGTACGCAGTGAGTTCCGCGACCTGGAGCACTTCCTCGCCTGGGTGGACTCGCACGCGGGCCGGACCGTGCTGCGCCGGGTCCCCGCCGAGCGCCGGCCCGGGTTGCTGGCCGCGCTCGCGCCGGTGCTGCCCGACCCGCCGGCGATGAGCACCGGGGTGCGCCTGGTCGGGGCGGTGCGCCCGGCGGGCTGAGCCGCCGGGCGCGTCCGCGAATGATCAGGTGAACCGGGCGGCGATCCAGTTCGCGACCAGGTCGGCGGACTGGATCACGGCGGTGTCGTGGGTGGCGCCGTCGATCGTCTCGAAGGTGAGCGAGACCCCGTACGCCTGGATCTGTCCGGCCAGCATCTCGGAGAGGAAGTAGGGGACGGCCTCGTCGTCGGTGCCGTGCACGAGCAGGATCGGCGAGCTCGGCGCGGTCTGGAGCGGGTTCTCGTAGGAGGCCATCTTGGTGATCACCGCGGCCGGCACGGTGCCGCCCTCGACCAGCTGCTCGGCGGTGAAGTTCTCGAAGGCGGCCATGATCTCGTACAGGCAGCCGGTCTGGAGAACGCCGAGCTTGGCCTCGGCTGGAGCGGCGAGGACGTTGGCGGGTTTGAAGCTCGGTTCGACGGCTGCCACGCCGTACAGGGCCATCACCAGGTAGCCCTGGACCGGAGTGCCCGCGATGTACGGAATGATCTCCTGTGCGTTGGAGAGCGGGGCGATCGCCACCGCGCCCTTGAGGACCAGATTGCCGTCGTAGGACGGGGCGAGCTGACTGGCGAACAGCGAGCCGGTGCCGCCCTGCGAGTGGCCGTCGACCACGTACTGGGTGGACAGTGCGGAGTCGAGGTTGCGGGCCGCCCGTACGTTGTCGATGATCGACCGGCCGGCGCTGGCTCCGATCAGGTAGGGGTGCTGCTGTACCGTCCCGAGCCCGGGATAGTCCGGCGCGGCCACCGTCCAGCCGCGTTCGAGCAGTTCGGCGACGGCGATCCGGGCCTCTTCCCAGAAGACCGCATGGTTGGTGGAGGGTGCGCAGGTGTCGGCGAGCCCGGTGGTGCCGTGTCCCCACGCCACGACCCGGTTCTTCTTGTTGGTGCGTGGTGTGAGGACCAGGCCGGTCGCGGTGATGACCCCACCGTTGATGTTGGTGGTGACGTACTGGATCCGCTTGCCGGTGGCGAGAGCGGACAGACTCGGCGGCAGACTCGCGGTGGACGAGCTGAGCACGTATCCCGGCACTGTCGCGTACGCCGGTCCGGCGGTCGCGACGACCACCCCGCACGCGGCGATCAACGCGGCGAGGATGAGTCGGGAGATCTTCTTCATGGCACCCCGTTCCCTGCTGTATCCGAAATGGATGATCGATGGAGGCCACAGCCTAAAACCGTTCTCCCCCACCGTGGATCAGCATTCACGGGCACATGTCCGTGCCCTTTCAGGCATCCGCACACGTCAACTGAATGATGTGCCACCGAGATTCAAAAGATCCATTTAACCGGTCCTTCATGGTGTTAATCAGACACCGCTGGGGTACGTCTCCGGCTCGTGCGCGTCCACCCGGAGAGTGTGCAGTGGCCGCAGCGCCCGCGTCTCGGCGAACCACAGAAACGCGTCGTAACGTTCACCCAGCACGGTCGGCACGTAATTGGCCCAGCGCTCCCGCTCCGCCCGGTAGACCACGCCGATCGCCCGGTGCGGCAGCACAGTGGTGAGCAGATCCGGTCGCGGGCCCTCGGCGGGGAAGACGAACAACCCGCACGTCGGAGCTGCCGCGTGTAAGACTTCCTCCAGCGAACCGGGCCGCGCCTCGGGCACGCCCATGACCTCCATCGGCTGTCCCCAGCCCGGGCCGGCCACCACCGTTCCCCGGTAGGTGCCGAAACCGACCAGCAGCACCTGGGCGTCGCCGTACCGTTCCCGCGCCAGCTGACCGATGGTGATCTCGCCGTACTGGGACTGATCGGTGGCCCGGGCGTCGCCGATGTGCGTGTTGTGCGCCCACACCACCGCCTTCGACGTGGGCCCGTACCGGCGCAGCAGCCGGTCCAGGGTCTGGTCCATGTGCCGGTCGCGGATGTTCCACGCCTCCGGGCCGCCGCGCACCATGGCCCGGTAGTAGCCCTCCGCCCCGGCCACCACCTCGGCGTTCTGCCACAACCCGAAGTCCCGGTCGCGGACCGCCGACAGCATCGTCACCACCCGGTCCTCGCAGGCGGCCGGCACGAGCTGGGTGGCCCAGCCGTACGCGTTGGGGTCCTCGTTGAACGGCTCGAAGCACCGGTACGCCTCCAGCGCGGCCGGCACCAGATCCGGGTCGTGCTCGCGCAGCCAGGTGAGGATCTCGCGCATCGACTCCCACAGCGAGTAGACGTCCAGCCCGTGGAAGCCGACCCGGTCGTCCGGCGCGCGCCGCGCGTTGCGGGCGTGCAGCCAGCGGGTGAAGTCGACGGTCTCCTCGTTGGCCCACATCCAGGTCGGCCAGCGGTCGTATCGGACCAGCGCGTCGCGCGGGTCGGCCCGGTCGTCGCGGACCGCGGCGTTCACCCGCTCACAGTCCGGCCAGTCCCCCTCCACCGCGACGAAGGAGTACCCGCACTCGGCGATCAACCGTTTCGTGAGCTCGGCCCGCCACTCGTAGAACTCGTGCGTCCCGTGGGTGGCCTCGCCGATCATCACGACCCGCGCGGCGGCCGCACGATCCAGGAGGATCTCCAGATCCCCCGGATCCCGCAGCGGCCGGGCGATCGAGGCGACCTCGTCCCCGTACCGGATCATTACGGCCGGATACCCGGCGCGAAACGCCCTATACGTCCGATCTATGCCACGGCCGGTCGGCCCGCGTCGCGGTGGCGCCGGCGGTCACCCGGACCCCGTACGCCGGACGGTCGCGCCCGTCGACCGGCCCCAGGTACTCGTGGCCGGTCAGGTGGCACCAGGCGGGCAGGTCGATGGGGGCGGCCGGATCGGTGGCGATCAGGTGGACGACCGCCCCGCCGGGCAGCGTGGTCGTCAGTTTCCGCAGCTCGATCAGGAGCAGCACACAACGGCGGTCTCCACCGTCCAGAACGACCGGGCTCATGCCCCGATCATGCCTAACGGGGCCGGGCCGCCAGGATGCAGGTGTCGTCGTCCGGGTTCGCGCGGCGCAACCGGGCCAGCAGTTCGGCCAGCGGCTGCTCGGGGGCGGACCGCACCGCGTCGTCGACCGAGGTGATCACCGCGTCCAGGCCCACGTCCAGGCTGCGCCGCCGGTGCTCGACCAGCCCGTCGGTGTACAGCAGCAGCACGTCACCGGTGTGGAAGCTGAGGACGGCGTCGCTGTACCGGGCGTCGTCGACCACGCCCAGCATCGGGCCGGGCGGCCGGGACAGCGGGGCCGTGTGCCCGCCCCGGCTCAGCAGCGGCGGCGGGTGCCCGGCCTGCGCCCACACCAGCTCGCCGCGCGCCGGGTCGAAGCGGGCCACCACGGCGGTCGCCGACAGCTCCGGAGACTCCGCCTCCAGCTCGCAGGTCAGCCGGTTCAGGTGCTCGAGCAACGTACCGGGATCGCTGGTGACCACGGCCAGAGCGCGCAGCGCGTGCCGCAGCTGGGCCATCGTGGTGGCCGCGTGCGTACCGTGCCCGGCGACGTCGCCGACGGCGAGCAGCACCGACCCGTCGCGCAGCGCCGCCGCGTGGTACCAGTCCCCGCCGACCAGCGTCTCCTGCCCGGCCGGCAGGTAGCGCACCGCCACCCGCAGCCCCGGCAGGTCGATCGGCTCGGCCGGGATCGGCAGGATGATCCGCTGGAGCCGGGCGGCCAGCTCGTGCTCGGCCGCGAGGGTGCGCTCCACCTCGGCCAGCCGTTCCACATTGGTCTGCTGCTCGGTGACGTCCTGGACGATCCCGCAGATCCGCAACGGACGCCCGCCACTGTCGCGCACCGCGTCGACGACCGTCCGCAGATGCTTGATCCGCCCACCGATCCGGACCCGGGTGATCACGTCCACCCGCTCGGACCGCTCGAACGCCTCCCGGGCGGCCGCCTGGAGCGGACGGTCGTCCTCCACCACGATCCCGTCCGCCTCGTCCCGGCCGAGCGGCCCGAGCGCCGGGTCCCGCTCGTAGATCCGGTACAGCTGCGACGACCAGTAGATCTCCCCGCTGGTCAGGTCCCATTCGCCCCAGCCGAGGTTGCCCAGCCGCTCCATGCCGCCGAACCGGTGCAGCCGGTCCAGCCGCTCCCAACTGACCAGCAGCCCCGGCCCGAGCCGCCGGGCCCGCACCGTGAACTCACCGTCCCCGATCCGCACCGCACCGAGATCGGCCGGCTCCCCGGTCTCCATCACCCGCTGGTAGACCGCCCACCGCTTCTCGGCCGCCACGTCCGGCGCCGTCCGGGTCACCGGCATGCCGATCAGCTGCGACCCGAACCGCCCGTCCGGAGTCACCGCCTCCGGGCTGGCCGCCGCCCACACCAGGTCGACGAGCCGCCCGTGCCCGTCGATCTCGGCGAGCAGATAGGCCGCCATCCCCGGCAGCGAATCAAGAATCCCGCGCACGGTCGCCAGCCACGGCGTCCCACTCTCATCGACCCGGACCCGCACATCGCTCACCACCCGCGCTCCCACAGCGACCTCCCCGCCCGCTCTGGGTTTCCTGCTTACGCCAGCACGGGGCACCACGGCATCCCCCGATCATCCGGGCGGGTAGCTCCGTCGCACACGTCACCCGGACGAGCGTCCGACGTTCGGCCCCATCCATCCGCTTCGCGGTCCCGGCCCCCCGATCGCTCACCCTGACCGGTCCGGTTCCCGCTCAAACCCTTCCCCGGGACGAACCAAGCGCCCCCGGCTCAGCAACCCCACCGTCCACACGGCGCCGCTCGCCCAACCCGGCCGCCCAACCCGGCCGCCCACCCCGGTCACCTTGCGGCGCACCCCGTCGGCAGCCTCTCCCGGAACCACAGAGCCGCCGATGCATCACGGACAGGTCGCCGACATCCCTTCGACGTCCGCAAGCCTCCCGCTCCCAATCCGGCCATTCCGCAGTTCCACCCAGGCCCAGCCCGTCCCACCGACCACTTTCACCATCCGTCAGTCCTCCACCACCTGCCGCCGCTCTTCGCTTCCAGCACCCCGGCGTCCCCTCCGTGAACCTCCCCCTTCCACCCCGAACCTCCCAGCACAGCCCTCGACCTCCGCCATCACCTCCGTTCCGTTCCGTCACCACCCAACCGCCACCACCACCCGTCCACACCCGACCCCGGCCACGTCAAACCCAGCCGCCACACCAACTCCCATCAGCCCAGCCGCACCGCACGACCCTCCAGTACCCGACCGCACCCACCGCTTTGCGGTCCCTGTCCTCACGGCCTCTCGACCCGGCAAACCGGCCGGCCGCCTCATACACCACCCATCGAGCTCATCACTCGAGGCGGCCTGGCCGGATCTCACTGAAGCCGTTGTTGCAAAAGGCCATCACCGCAAGAGGTCACACCCCGCCAGGCCACCACGTCTCGATACCCGGCCGGCCATCCCCCACGACGACGCCAAACAGTCACCGCACGCCCTACCCAGGCCGCTCAACCACCACCCGGCCCAGCCGCTCCACCACCGCACGCCCCCGCCCAGGCCGCTCCACCACCACGCCCCTGTCCAGGCGGCTCCACCACCACACGCCCCGCCCAGGCCGCTCCACGCCCTTTCGCGGCGGCCCGCCCGAGACGTGGACACGCTCCACGTCCCCGACCCGTCCTTCTCCGACCGCCCGGATCTTCCTTTCGAGCGCCTCGACCCGCCCCGCGCAGGCGGCCACAGCACGGCCTTCCTCCGCCGGCCCCCCATAGCGCGCACCCTGGCCAGCGCGATTCCGGAAGCCAAGAGATTCACCGATGAGTCCTGCCGATACACGTACGTGGTCCACAACCGCCCCCGGAGCGACCGCGGCACGCCGCCCCGCCGCACAGGTCGCGCCACCGGGCGGAGACGACCCATCCTCCCGCCGGACATCGCCTCCTCCATGCCACCCCACTGTTCCGCGTTCCCGTCGCTCAACCGGAAGGAAGCCAATCCCCCACAGGCTCCCGCCCGCCAGCGCCAGGATCCGGAGCCAGCCCGAAACCAGGCAGGCAAGCAGAAGCGAGACAACAGTCCTATCGGGAACAGAGCAGACCCAGATCCGGAAACCGCAGCCAAGCCGGGAAATGGCTCCAGCCCAGGCGCGCAAAACCAAAGAATGCGTGAAGCCAAAGTCAGACGTAGGCACGAAACCGGAGACGCAGGCGGAAGCGCACATAGGTCTGGAAGCAGCCACACAGACCAGAGCAAGAACAGGATCACTTGCGACCGCGGGCGCGCGATCACACAAGCACGAAACCCGAGACGCCCGCGGCCATGAAGGCAGCCATAAATTCCGGGACGAAGACAGCAACCGCGGAAGCGAAAGCGCTCTGGCGGGCCAAGGCGGGCCGGCCCCCGGTCCGCCTTG
>NZ_JAHXZI010000035.1:0-58183 GCF_019429605.1 Actinoplanes hulinensis
ATCGAACTCCAAATACCAGGCCCGCGGCCCGAACATCGACCGGCGCACCTACCAAGCCACCATCGCCATCAACATCATCACCAACGGACCTTGACGAACCCGACGCTGGCCTAACTGAACGGCGTTGGGTCTAGAGCAGGAACCCGCTGATCGACCGGCGCAGCCCGGCCGGATCCAAGCCGTGCGCGCGGGCGTGGTCCCTCCAGTCGCCGTAGCGGCGGACCTCGGCCCGGCCCACGCCCAGGTGCAGCGCCCGGTGCGGCAGCCCGTTCAGCGCCTGGCCGACCGGGTGCGCCGAGGTGCCGGCCAGGTACGGCTCGACCACCACGACCTCACCCTCGACGAGCGCCCGCAGCCCGTCGGTGTCCAGCGGCCGGGGCGTGTTCGTGTACGCCACCGTCACGTCCATCCCGAGGGTCGCCTCCAGCACCGGGTCCAGCATCGGCCCGACCGCCACCACCAGCGGCCCACCCCGGCGCAGCACCCGCAGGCCGCCGGCGTCCGGGTAGGCGTGGGCGTTCTCCTGCGTGGAGAGGCGCACGTAGACGCGGTCGTCGTGCCGGGCCGCCGCCCGCAGCAGCGCGGCCACCTCGTCGCGGTGCCCGGGCACGTGCACGGTCCAGCCGTCGAGGGTGTCCAGCAGCGCCACGTCACCCGGTGACTGGTGGGTGTAGCCCTCGGCCGCGGCGTCGTACGAAGCGCCGATGCTGACCAGCACGGCGCCCGTCTCCTGGTGCCCGAGGTCGAGCTTGATCTGCTCGTAGGCCCGGTCGATCAGGAACGGCGCGTACGAGTGCAGGTAGGGCCGCATCCCGGTGAGCGCGAGCCCGCCGCCTACCCCGGCCATCAGCTGCTCCCGGATGCCGACGTTGAAGACCCGGTCCGGGTGCCGGCGCCGCGCCGCGGTGAACGACGCCGCCGAGATGTCCGCGACCACCAGGGCGGTACGCGGGTCCTCGTCCAGGATCGCGGTGGTCGTGTCGATGAACGTCTCCCTCATACCGACGCCACCACCAGGTGCGGCCGGTCGGAGACGACCCGCAGGGCCCGCTCGATCTGGTCGTGATCCCGCCCGTTCACCACGGACACGCTCCAGTTCGGGAACCGGACGGGTATCCCGCCCGGCCACCCGTGGGTCGCGGACCGGTTGTCGATGACGATCGCGGTGATCGGCAGGCGGATCGCGGCCGCGTACGCGATCGCCTCGTGATTCGATCCCTCGTCCAGTTCCGCGTCGCCGAGCAGCACGAACGTCCGGGTGTCGAGGAATCCCTGTGCCCGCAGCCCGAGCGCGGTGCCGACGGCGAGGCCGAGCCCGTGGCCCAGCGAGCCGGTGCCGATCTCGACGCCCGGGATCAGCACCCGGTCCGGGTGGTGGCCGAGCGGGCTGTTCCACCCGCCCATGTCGTCGAGCCACTCCTCGGGGATGAACCCCTTGGCGGCCAGCACCGCGTAGTAGGCGGCCGGCCCGTGCCCCTTGGAGAGCAGGAAGCGGTCCCGGTCCGGCGCGTCGACCGTCTCCGGGGTGATGCGTAACACACGATCGTAGAGAACCCACAGGACGTCCAGCGTGGAGTGCGCGCTGGGCGTGTGTTTGACGTCGGCGGTCACTCGGCTGAGCAGCTTCATGTGCATAGACTGCAACTTGAAGTTCACTTCAACTCAAGGGAGTGGGGATGGAGCACCTCACCATCGGGGAACTCTCCGCCCGCAGCGGTGTGGCGCCCTCCGCGTTGCGCTTCTACGAGCGGGAGGGCCTGATCCACGCCTCCCGCACCAGCGGCAACCAGCGACGGTACGACCGGGCCGAACTGCGCCGGGTCGCCTTCATCAAGATCGCCCAACAGGTCGGGGTCTCGCTCGACGAGATCCGCGAGGCGCTCGCCTCCCTGCCGGAGAACCGCACCCCCACGAAGGCGGACTGGTCCCGGCTCTCGGCCCGCTGGCGTTACCGCCTCCAGGAGCGGATCGGGGTACTCGAGCGCCTCCGTGACCAGCTCAGCGGCTGCATCGGGTGCGGCTGCCTGTCGCTGCAACGCTGCAAGCTGGTCAACCCGAGCGACCGTCTCGCGGTCAGCGGCGCCGGCCCCCAGATGATCCTCAACCCGCCGGCCGAGTGACCGGCCGCTTCAGCCGCGGCTCACGGCCGTCCGGCGGAACACCCCGGGCGGCTGCCGTCGGGCAGGCTCCGCGCCATCGGGCCAGGCTACCCGGCCCGACTGTCACCGGGACGTGACGGGAAGCCGCTTCCCCGAGCGCCTTTGCCAAGGTGCACTTCTCTCGCACGTCACGGGCTGCCTGGACGAGGGTTGCTGGAGGCGTGGCTCGTCATGGTATGGCCGGTGACGGAGCGGAGGGCGTGGGAGTCGAACCCACGATGAGTTCCGGCCGCGGCGGACCGTGGCCGACGGAGAACCGCTGCGTGCTTCGGTGAGCCGTGAGTGGCTGTGCACCCGAACCGCAATCACCCGACGCCGCCGCGGACACCTCAACCCCGCTTAACTCTCGATGAGCCACGACCCACCTGTGGCCGTCGGGACCGGGCGGCTACCTACTTCCGACGACGACCCGGTCGGCGAGAGGACCTCATGACGACACCCGCGAGCGCGGCCCCGCCAAGCCGTCTGGACTCCCTGACCAGTCTTCGGTTCTTCGCTGCCGCAGCAGTCGTAATAGTGCATCTCCAGGCCGCTTTCGACCTGCCGTACATCATCGAGGAGGTGGCGAGCCTTGGATACGTAGGCGTCACCTTCTTCTTCGTCCTGTCCGGTTTCGTCCTCACCTGGACAGCCAAACCCGGTGACGCCGCCCGTCTTTTCTACAGCCGTCGATTCGCCCGGATCTGGCCCGCTCACGTCGCCGTAATCGCACTCGCTGTTCCGGTGATCTATCTAGCTGGAAAAAAGATCGTTTGGGGCGCGCTTCCGTTCGTGTTGACCTTGACGCAATTATGGATTCCCAGCAAAGAATGGCGCAACGCATTTAACCCGCCAGCCTGGTCACTCGCAGCCGAAGTCTTCTTCTATGCGCTGTTCCCATTTCTGATCCGAGTGGCCCGATGGCAACAACAGCGCCTGCGCTGCCTTGCCGTCACCACCGTAGCAATGATGGCGATATCCGCGCTTGCCGTCGTATCTCTGGCCCCCGATGTCGCGTGGGGGTACCTGCTGGTCACGAACCCTCTTTACCGGCTTGGCGAATTCATCCTAGGGATGCTCCTTGCCATAGCAATGCGACGTGGCTGGCGGGCATCATGGCCAACCTGGCTCGCTGCCGCCGGTTGCGTTTTCCCCTACTTGGCGCTACTGATGTTTGCTCCACACGACAGTATGGGAAATGTGCCAAGATTTCTCACGAACTTGGCGCTGCTGCCCTTCTTCCTCGCCATCATCGCAGCAGCGGCAACCGCCGACATCAAGGGCAGAAGAACGCTGCTACGAAAGCGCTCGCTGGTAATTCTGGGGGACCGCTCATTCGCACTGTACCTAATCCACTGGCAGCTGATCCTCGTCCTGGAGGCGGGTGTGGCCGGGCGAACCCTCAACCCCACCGCCAGCCTGGCGCTGGCGATCGGGCTGCTAGCCGCTTCCGTCGGCGCCGCACATCTTCTCTACGTTGCCGTTGAACGCCCAGCCGAACGGCGGCTACGCAGCTTCCTTACCCGTCGCTTGGCCAAGCCTCGATCCATCGATGAAGGTTGGCTCGATAGCCAGGGCGCCGGCAACGTCGTCATGGTGTCCAATTCGAGAAGCCTGGTATAGAAGCGCCCCTACTGGCTGCAACGCCTACGCCACAGCCTGGCGCCGGGCCAGGGAGAAGGCGCTGACCACGTTGCAGCAGCTGAGATTCCGTTGCCGCGGATTTGCCGCGACGGGTGAGATCCAGAGGGATGCAGCGAGACCGAGTGAGACCGGCTGGCGATCTACGATGACCGCCGTTGACCTGTGCTTCTCCAGTTCAACGGCGGTTTTCGCTGTTCATCGATGCGGAGGGCGTGGGATTCGAACCCACGAAGAGTTTCCCCTTACCGGTTTTCAAGACCGGCGCCATCGGCCACTAGGCGAGCCCTCCCGTAGTGCCGCTCCAGTCTGCCACCCGCCTCTGGTTCTTGTCGTACCGGTGGGGCAGAGTCGGCCCCATGCACGCGATCGTGATCGAGGACAAGGGTCTGAGCTGGGCTGAGGTGCCGGATCCGGAGGCCGGCGCGGGGGAGGTCGTCGTCGATGTGACGGCGTCCGCGGTGAACCGGGCCGATGTGCTGCAACGGCAGGGGTTCTATCCGCCGCCACCGGGCGCGCCGGAGTTTCCGGGGCTGGAGTGCTCGGGGGTGATCAGTGCGCTCGGGCCGGGCGTGACCGGGCATCACGTGGGTGAGCGGGTGTGCGCGCTGCTCGCCGGTGGTGGCTACGCCGAGCGGGTGGCCGTCCCGGTGGGGCAGTTGCTGCCGGTCCCGGCCGGGTTGTCGCTGGTCGAGGCGGCGGCGCTGCCCGAGGTGGCCTGCACGGTGTGGTCCAACGTGGTGGATCGGGACAGGCTCCGTCCCGGTGAGACGCTGCTGGTGCACGGTGGCGGCAGCGGGATCGGCACCTTCGCGGTGCAGCTGGGGGTGGCGCTGGGCGCGTCGGTGCTGGTGACGGCCCGGGCGGAGAAGCACGAGCGGCTGCGTGCGCTGGGTGCGGCGCTGACCGTCGACTATCGGAACGACGATTTCGTACGGGCGGTGCTGGATCACACCGGCGGCCGCGGCGCGGACGTGGTGCTGGACATCATCGGCGCGAAGTACCTGGCCCGCAACGTGGAGGTGCTCGCGCCGGAGGGGCGGATCACGGTGATCGGGATGCAGGGCGGCCGGAGTGCCGAGCTCGATCTCGGGCTGTTGATGGCGAAGCGGGGCCGGGTGTCGTCGACGTCGTTGCGGGCCCGTCCGGCGGCGGACAAGGCGCGGATCGTGGCCGGTGTCCGGGACCAGGTGTGGCCGCTGGTCGCCGCCGGGCTGGTGAAGCCGATCATCAACAGCACGTTTCCGCTGGCCGAGGCGGCGCGGGCGCATGAGCTGATGGAGTCCGGCGACCACTTCGGGAAGATTCTGTTGCAACGGTGACCACCCGTACGAGTGACCGATCATGGAGCTGTATGACCGAATAGTCAGGATATGCGGCGAGTCGCCAGCGTGTCGCGGTCCAGCGATCCCAGCATGGACGGACAGCGCGGCCGGTCCCCGGCCGCGCCCGTATCCGAACCACTGGGGGACACGTGACGTACGCACCGCATCGTTCCGCTCCGGCCCGGGATCTGCCGTCGATCGAGGACGACTGGGACGCCGGCCCCCACCGGCGGAGCAGCCGGTCCTGGATCGCCGGCGGCGTCGCCGTCTCGGGCGTGCTGGTCGCCTTCGGGGCGTGGGCGGTGGCCACCAGCCCGGCGGCGACGGTCACCGGCGTCCTCGCGGGCGCACCCCCGACCGCTCAGTTCACCGTCGCCCCCACCGGACTGCGGTGCGGCGTGCCCTCGGTCGGCCCGAGCGGCCTGGAACAGCGGGCCACTGGCCAGTTCTGCCTGCTCGACGTCATCGTGACGAACAACGGCCGGGAACCGGAGCTGTTCGACAGTGGCGCGCAGCGCGTGTACGACGCCAACGGCGAAGCCTACGCCGTCGCGGAACAGGCCGCGGTGTTTCTCAACGATCGCAGTCCGGCCCTGCTCGACCGGATCGGTCCGGGTCAGACCGTGGCCGGCGTCCTGCCGTTCGACGTGCCGGTGGACGCTCGGCTCAGTGCGGCCACCCTCGGCGGCGGAAGGTCCACTCCGGGCGTACGCGTGACACTGCCGGATCCGAGCTGAACACCGCGCCCATCGGTTCGTGATGGAGGATCAATTATGTGAATCACGCCCCGGCGGATTCGATGTTGTGTTGGCATGGTCCACGGAATACGCATGGTTGTCCGGGTTCCCATTGCCCACCTTCGACGGCGGCACAAACGTGACCAGCGGCATCGGCCACGTTCGGATGGGATTCGCGTGAGTGCCCCGGGCCGATTTCGGAGGCAACACTGCACGGTACGTCCACCCGCCGGGTGCTGACCGTCGGCGCGCTCGCGCTGGCCGTCATCGCACCGGCCCTAGACTCCGTCGACCACGGCCCGGAGACGGTCACCGCACCACGCGGCCTGCCGGCCACACCGGAACTCGCGGAGCGCCCGCTGTCCGGCGCGCTCCACACCCGACCGGCCCGCATCGAGCAGTTCGTGGCCGTCGGTCCACGCGAGATCAGGTTGGACGCGGGCGCCGTGCCCGGGCCGGTGCACGCCGGCCTCCTGCACCGCCGGGCGAACGCCGAACGCGCCTCGCGAACGCTTCCGCGGCGGATCGTGGGCCCCGCGCCGGGGATGCGCCGCCCGGCCACCGTGGTCCGGCTGGTGGCCCGCACGGTCGAGCGCCCGGTGGCCCGCCGCACGGTCGAGCGCCCGGTGGCCCGGGAAGCGGGCACCGTCCGGGCCCGGATGCCGCGATCGGTCCCCAAGGTCGTCCGCGGCACCACCGAGCGGCGGCCGCAGACGGCCGGTGAGCGTGGGAGCCTGCGGGCGGTGGTCGCGTACGCCAAGTCCCAGGTCGGCAAGCGCTACGTCCGCGGCGGTGAGGGGCCGGGTGGCTTCGACTGCTCCGGGTTCACCAAGCGCGCGTACGCCCGGGCCGGTTACCGTCTGCCGCACTCGTCCGGCGCCCAGGCGCGCCGTGCCCGGTCCGTCTCCCGCTCGGTGGCCCGCCCCGGCGACCTGGTGGTCGGCCGTGGACACGTGGGCATCTACATGGGCGACGGGATGATGATCGACGCGGGGAACCGCCGTACCGGGGTGGTGTACCGCAAGCTCTACCGGGGGCTCAGTGTCGCGCGGCTGGGCTGACAGGGACGATCCGTGCCCGTACAGCAGTCAGCACCCGCCGGTCTGACGGGTGCCGACTCGCTGTGGCCACCGAATGCCTCACGGCAGCCGATCGCAACCGGGCGCGGGGATCTCGGCCGCACACACCCGGTCGGATGTCTGACAGAAGCATGACCTGCGAGGGCTCAAGGCATGCGCACCACCTGTGCGTTTACCCGTTCGTGTGACGGCGTGCGGTAATGCGGACGAAAGGCGCCCGACACGTCGAACGGTTAGTCTCTGCCCATCGTGGGAAAACCTGATCAGTTACTCACCACGCCGCCGGAGGCCAACCAATGAGTCTTGACGACCGCGCCCTGGCGCCCGACCCGTACGATCTCCTGCCACCGGTCCCGTCCTTCACGGTGACCAGCACGGACATGACGGACGGGCAGCCCCTCGACGAGCTCTACGTGCACACCAGCGTGGGCGGGAAGAACCTGTCGCCCCAGCTGGCCTGGTCCGGTTTCCCGGACGAGACACGTGGCTTCGTGGTCACCTGCTTCGACCCGGACGCGCCGACCGGGAGCGGGTTCTGGCACTGGGTGCTGGTGAACCTGCCGGTCACGGTCACGTCCCTGGACCGCGGTGTCGATCCGCTGCCGGACGGCGCCTTCTGCGTGCGCAACGACTACGGCTCCCGCGACTACGGCGGCTCGGCGCCGCCGCCCGGCGACCGCCCGCACCGGTACGTGTTCGCGGTGCACGCGATCGACGTCGACCGGCTCGAGGTGACGCCGGACGCGTCCCCCGCCTACGTCGGCTTCAACCTGGCCTTCCACACCCTGGCCCGGGCCACGGTCCGCCCCACCTGTCAGGTGCGCGGCTGAGCCACCGTACGGATGAGGCCGCCGGCAGCGCCGGCGGCCTCATCCGTCTGCCCGATCAGTGGGGGACGCGGGCCACGCAGAAGACCGACTGCCCGAACGGCGGGCGGACGATCCGCTCGGCGGCCTTGGTCACCGGCAGCACCAGGCTGTCGTAGATCTTGACCATCGGCCCCTCCTTGGGGGCCAGCTTGAAGATGCTGGTCGCGGTGTAATAGCCGACCAGACCCAGCGCATTCGCGTAGTGGATCTTCTCGATCTCCAGGCCGGCCTCGACGAAGGCGGCGCCCAGCGTCTTCTTGGTGTAGCGGCGGATGTGCCCGGTGGCGATGTCCACCTGGCTCATCGCGAACATGAAGGCCGGCACGATGATGATCACGCGGCCGCCGGGGCGGACCAGTTCCTTCATGCTGCTGAGCGCGCCGACGTGATCCTCGATGTGCTCCAGCACGTTGTACGAGACGGCCGCGCTGTACTCAGCGGCGGCGTCCTGTGCCGGAAGCAGCATCTGCTTCACGTCGATGTTGGGGTACTCCGCCATCCGCTCCTTGAGCAGGACGAGCCGGTCGGGGTCTGCCTCGGTCGCGGTGAACTTCGGCAGGTGTTCCGCCCACTCGATCGCGTAGTCACCGAGGCCGCTGCCGATCTCGATGGGGTTGTCCCCCAGGTACGGGAGCGCGAGTTCGACGAACCACCGGCGGTGGTTCACCGCCATGGCGAGGCCTTCGAGCACTTCGGACTGGATCCGCTGGTCTCCAGTGATGTCTGCCATAGGTGAGGTTCCCTCATCTTGCCGGATCTGAGCTGACAGCGGGACCAGCGAAGTTAACCATCTGAAGCGTCTAACCGAAAGTTGAGTGCTGGTCACCACTGATTTTTTGGCCTGATTGAGACATAGGTGAGCTGGGTACTCGGATGGGTTACCCCCGCCGGAAGTCCACAGGAAGGACACGCGGAAAACACGCGTACATATCGGCTCTATCACGCCTGGGGCGCACACCGCTGCCTTCTTGGAAACCTCGGTTAGGCTCGCCGATGCTATGACGATTACGGGTTTTGACTCGACAGGCCAGTCGACCGCCGAGAACGATCTGTCGCCAGGCCGAGTGGCCGCCGACGACGACCTGGACGCGGAGCTGATAGCCCTCGGTTCAAGTGGCACGGTGGTCACTCGCGCGACCACACCCACCGCCCGGGAAACCGTGGATGAGCAGGTTATACGCCTGCGGTGGCGGCACCTGCTCACGTGGCGTGACGTCGTGGCCGTCGGCACTTTCATCGTCTTCGCGGTCATGCTGACGCTGCCGTTGTGGCTCAATCTTGATCATGAACTGCGTGATGATCCGCAGGATCAAGCTTTCTTCGAGTGGATGCTGGCGCACGGTGCCCGAGTGCTCACGGATGGCGTCTATCCGTTCTTCTCGGACCGCATGAATTACCCCGACGGGGTGAACATGATGGCCAACACCTCGGTGTTGGCCGTTTCGTTGCCACTGACGCCGATCACTCTTCTGTTCGGTCCCCATGTGGCGTTCAACGTATTTCTCACCGGCGCATTGGCATTTACCGGCGCGTCGTGGTATCTCGTGCTCTCCCGCCGGTTCGTCACCTCCCGGCTGGCCGCCTGGGTGGGCGCGCTCTTCTGCACCTTCGCGCCGAGCATGGTGTCGCACGCCGGCGGCCACCCGAACATCGTCTCCCAGTTCCTCGTCCCGCTGATCATCTGGCGGACGCTGGAGCTCCGGGTTCGCGGCCGCGCGCTGCGCAATGGGCTGATCCTGGCCGGCCTGCTGATCTGGCAGGCGTTCATCAACCTCGAGATCCTCTTCATGACCGCGGTCGGCCTCGGCCTGTTCTGCGCGGTCATGGCGGTGGTCCGGCGGCGCGCTCACCGGGGCGAGTTCCTGCCGTTCGTGCGGGCGCTCGGGGTCACCGCGGCGGTCACCCTCGCGGTGCTCGCCTACCCGCTCAGCGTCCAGTTCTTCGGCCCGCAGAGCTACCAGGGCCTGGCCGAGTTCGTCCGGAACTTCGGGGCCGACCTGGCCTCGTTCGCCGCCTACTCCCGGCACTCGATGGCCGGCGAAACGGCCATCGCGTCGCGCCTCACGCAGAACGCGGCGGAGGAGAACGCCTTCTTCGGCTGGGGCCTGATCGTCCTCTTCCTCGGCCTGCTCGTCTGGCTGCGCCGCTCCCGGGCGGTGCTGACCCTCGGCGGGATCGCGATCCTCTTCGGGGCCATGTCGCTCGGCCCGCGCATCGTGCTCAACGGGGTGGACACCGGCATCCCCGGCATCTGGGCGC
Source organism: Actinoplanes hulinensis (assembly GCF_019429605.1). NCBI lineage: Bacteria > Bacillati > Actinomycetota > Actinomycetes > Micromonosporales > Micromonosporaceae > Actinoplanes > Actinoplanes hulinensis. Next base: position 10,049 of record NZ_JAHXZI010000035.1, read on the forward strand.
TGCTGCACCGCATCCCGGTGCTGGACTCCGCGGTGCCGACCCGGTGGGCGATGGCGATCGCGCCGATCGTCGGCATCGTGCTGGCGCTCGGCGTCCAGCGGGCCGCCGACATGATGCGCAGCCAGCCGGCCTCGCGCGGGCCGATCCGGGTCGCGATGATCACCGCGGTGGCGATGGCGCTGGTGCCGCTGATCCCCCGGCCGATGGCCACGGTGCAGATGGATCCGGTGCCCGAGTTCGTCACCACCGGCGCCTGGCGCGACTACGTCGACGATCGGCACACCATGGTCACCCTGCCGCTGCCGGACAGCAGCTACCCGGACCCGCTGCGCTGGACCGCCACCACCGGCCAGGACCTGCGGATCGCCGGGGCGTACGCGCTGCTGCCGAACCAGAACCCGCAGGACCCGAGTGACCGGACCGCGATGTTCTCGCCGCCGTGGCGCCCGACCAGCGGCCTGGTCGCCTCGATCAAACAGGGCAACCCGATCCCGGAGATCACCGACGAGCGGCGCGAGATGACCCTCGCCGACCTCCGCTTCTGGCGGGCCGGCGTGGTGGTGCTGACCCCGCAGAGCCACGACATCGAACTCCTGCGCACCATGTCCGACCTGCTGGGCTTCCGTCCGACGTGGAACGGCGGCGCCTGGGTCTGGGACGTCCGCGAGCTGGTCGACGACCCGGACACCGTCCTCACCGGCGGCGAACCTTTCTGACGCGGGGCCTTGCGTCGATACGATGCCGTTCTATGATCTTGGCACCGTCGAAGGCCCTGGAGGGACCGCGTGCCTCGTCATACCCGGCTGGCCGGATTCGGCCTGGCGTTTCTGACCACCGTCTCGGCCGGTCTGATCGCTACACCCGCGCAGGCGGCCGCCCATGGAACCGTCAAGGTCACGCATGGCTACCGGGTCACCTATCACGCCCGGTGGGGTCAGGAGAACAAGGTTGTCGTGACCGGGTCGGGCGCCACGGTCACGATCGACGACCGGGTGGCGATCACACCGGGAAAGGGCTGTGAACGGGTCGGGGGCGACAAGACCAAGGTCCGCTGCCGAACGTCGTCCGAGGCGCGGGTGTGGATCATGGCCTACGACCGGAACGACTCGGTGGATATCCGGTCCGGGCTGCCGACGAGCATCAACGGCGGCAGCGGCCGGGACACCCTGATCGGGGGACCGCGCCGGGACATCATCAACGGCGACACCGGTGCGGACCGGATCTACGGGAACGGTGGCGACGACAAGCTCGACGGCTACGTGGGTGACGACCGGATCTGGGGCGAGGGCGGTGACGACACGCTAATCGGGGCCCAGGGAGACGACGTGATCTCCGGCGGGGACGGCCGCGACTCCTTCTCCAGCGGGGACGGGAACGACCGGCATTACGGCGGCCCCGGGAACGACAGCTTCTCGGCGGACCTGCCGATGGCGGCCGGAGCGGCTGACAGCGACCGATACTACGGGGGCAGCGGCCGGGACGCGGTCAACTTCGGTGGATACGACCGTCCCGTGACAGCCGACGCCGACGGTGTCGAGGGCGACGACGGTGCGCGCGGTGAGCACGACACGATCGGCGCCGACATCGAGGAGATCTACGGCGGGTACGGCGACGACCGCCTCTACGGCACCGAGCGGTCCGACACTCTCTACGGTGCGGAGGGCGACGACGTCATCGTCGGCAACGGTGGCGCGGACTTCCTGGTCGGCCAGGCCGGACGGGACAGTCTGTACGGCGGTGCTGGAATCGACCATCTCGACGGCTACGAGCACAGGACTGCGGCGGCGGACCGGCTGGACGGCGGCGCGGACGACGACGAGTGCCTCGCTTACGGCAAGGACGTCCGGGTCGCCTGCGAAGGGTGACCACCGATCTGCGCCCGGCGCGGGCGGCAAAGGCCGGTGTCCGACGGTGGCCGCTGTCTTCCCACGGCGGGTGCGCGTAGCCCGTACCGCTAAGGGGTTTTGATGCAGCAGCCCGGGCAGACCTTGGGCTGAGGCAGGGTGAAGGCCAGGCAGCAGGTCTTGCGGCGGACGTCGATCTGGCCGTTCGGGCCGGGCTCGAGATCGATCAGGTCGCGGATGCCGAGCGCGCCGAGCAGCCGGTCGATGGTCGCGGCGGAGGAGCCGGGGACGGCGTCGGCGGAGCGCAGGACGCCGTAGGCGATGCCGGAGGCCAGCGAGCCGAGCAGCGGGCGCCGGCCCAGGCGAACCCGGCCGTGGATGGCGTCGAGCAGCGGTTCCAGATGCTGTTCGAAGAGGGCGTGGCGGAATTCGGCGAGCAGCGCGTCCTCGTCGGCGACGACCTTGACCTGCGGCAGGCCGGAGAGGGCCAGCGGGTCGTGCGGCAGGACCGCGACCGGGATGTCCGGGCGCATGCCGAGCGTGACCAGCGGGCGCGGGTCGTCGAAGTGCATGACCGCGTCGGTGGAGGTGAGCAGCGGCACGCGGCGCGCCGAGGCCCAGCCGAGGACGGCCGGGAGGGCGAGCCAGTAGGTGTAGGCCTTCCAGGCGAGTGCGGCGGCGGCGTGCGCCTGCGCGTTCCAGCGACGGCGGGCCGCGTCGAGCAGGGTGTCCAGGTGTACGTCGGCCAGGCGCGCGGTCGGTGTCCAGCCGGCCAGGTCGCGCACCACCAGGTTGGGCGCCAGGCCGGGGACCTCGGTGCTGGTGCCGAACATGGCGCGCAGCGTCGCGTTGACCGGCGCCAGCAGTGGTGGCCGGAGCTGCCTGAGCTCGAGCGTGGGGCTGGTCATGGGCGGCCGCCGGCCCGCGGCACTCGTCGCTGAGGCACCGCACTCTCCTCGCGGATGATCTTGCAGAAGGGGGGGCGAGCCGGCTCTTGTGGAGCGACGGGGCTCGCGAGAGACCCACGGTACCCGGTTAAGGGTAGCCTAACCACACTGGCCCAGGGATCTTTCGGGCGAATACCCTCAGCCATGATTACTTTACGTAGCGTGGCGGCGTTGCCGGGTTCGTCAAGGTATCTGTCGGCAAATCGCTACTAGCTCCTTGCAGACACGCGGTCCCGGCGACACTGAACGTGCCGTCGCGAAGGGGACATCCGTGATGACCACCTCGCCCATCGAAAGGGCCGCAGACAAGTTCGTCTCAGCCCTTGCGCAGTGGCGGGTCGAGCGCGGGATGACCAAGAAGCAGCTGGCCGCGCGCATGGGCTTCGATCCCTCATACGTCAGCCACGTCGAGGGCCGCCGCCACAAACCCACCGAGGACTTCGCCCGCCGGGCCGAGGCCGTCCTCGGCGCCGGCGGCGTCATCTGGCAGCGTTTCCAGGAGTACGACGAACTGCGCAACGCCCGCAACGCCGGCCTGCACCGCGACCCGCCCGTGCCGGTCCAGTGGCTGCCACCAGGCACCGGGCTGATCGTCGAGCGCGAGATCGCCGACCTGATCTACACCGACGGCGCCTACCGCTGCCGGGTGCGGCGCTCCCTCTACAACGCCGGCGTCGAACCGGTCACCCGGTACCTCGCGAAGATCTCCGTGGACCGCTACCCGCACGACCCGGCCGGCTCCAACCGCCACCACCGGGAGAACCCGCTCACCTTCGACGAGATGGACGTGCGGGCGTTCGCCGGCGAGGGCGAGGCCGCCGAGCCCATGCTGTGGCGGGTCAAGCTGGACCGGGACGCGTCCAAGGAGATCTGGCTCATGTTCGCGAACTCGCGCGGCCAGTTCCCGCTCTATCCCGGCGAACGGACCACCATCGAGTACGCGTACACGGTCGGCGAAGAGAAGTGGGGCCAGTGGTTCCAGCGCGCCGTCCGCCTGCCGACCCGGTCGCTGACCGTCCGGCTGAACTTCCCGGAGAGCTTTGAACCCCAGGTCTGGGGTGTGGAGGCGTCCCTCGCCGCCGAGGTGCCCGTCCGCACCCCGTTGGAACGCCGCACCGAGGGAGGTCGCGCCATTTTCGAGTGGTCAACCGACGCGCCCCTGCTCAACGCCCGGTACCGGCTGGAATGGCGGTTCCGTGGCGCCGACGCCCCGCTCTACGAGGAGACCGGCCCGCCCGAGCCGGCTCTGCCCCGGGCCTCGCACCGGATGCGCGGCATCGGCATCATCCAGCGCGGATCCGACCTGCTCCGGCAGCGGGCCCGCCACTTTCAGCTGCCCCGCGAGGGGGCGGCCGCCCGGACCGCGGTCACCCGGCTGCTGACCTCGCTCGGGCGGCTCGAGGATCTGCACGAGTTCAGCAAGGGCGTGGGTCTCGCCGCGCCCCAGATCGGGGTTCCGGTGGCGGCCGCCGTCGTCCGGCCGCCGGAGCGCGACACCGAACCGGTCGTCCTGCTCAACCCCCGGGTCGTCGGCGAGTCCGGCGAGACCGACGAGCAGTACGAAGGCTGCCTGTCGTTCTTCGACTACCGGGGCCTGGTGCCGCGCCCGCTGCGGATCGACGTGGAGCACGCCCGGTTCGACGGGACCCGGGTGGTCACCACGTTCGAGCGGGCCCTGGCCCGGCTGATCAGCCACGAGATCGACCACCTGGAGGGCCGGCTCTACGTTGACCGGATGAAGGCCGACGCCAAGCTCGTGCCGGTCGCCCAGTACCAGCAGACCGGCCGTCCTTGGGACTACTAGTCGCTAAAACTGTCGTACTTTATCCGGACAGAGGGCACCTGTAGCTCGGCGAGGCGCTTCAAGGTGGCCTTCACCATCCGTCCCGACCCGGAGACGAAGAAGTCGTGCTCCTTCCACGGGCCGTACTTCGCCACCACATCCGAGATGTAGCCCTGCTCGCCGGGGAAGGTCGGGTCGTCGCTGCACGCGGTCACCACCGACAGCCAGGGGTAGCGGGCGGCCAGCCGGTTCAGGTCGGCCAGGTCGTACAGGTCCTCCCGGGTCTGCGCGCCGAAGAAGACGTGCACCCAACGGGTCCGGTTGTACCGGGTGAGCTCCTCGAGCAACGACTTGATCGGGGCGAGCCCGGTGCCGCCGGCCACGAAGACGGCGTCCCGGGTCGACCTGCGGTCCAGCGTCATCGAGCCCATCGGCGCGGCCAACTTCACCATGTCGCCCACCTGCATCCGCCGGACCAGAGCGCTGGACACCCAGCCGGCACCCACCGCGCGGACGTGGAAATCCAGCGTGTTGTCCCGGCGTGGCGCGTTCGCGGGTGAGTAGGTGCGCCACAGCCGCGGCTGGTAGCGCGGGCACTCGAGGCTCAGGTACTGGCCGGCCCGGTACTCCAGTGTCTGCAACGGCAGCACGGTGAACACCGCGATGTCGCGGGACCGGCGCTCGTGCGCCACCACCTCGCCGTACCAGTACGGCGGGTTCGGGTCGGCGTCGGCGCCGGCCAGCATCTTCGAGGCGATCACCGCGTACGCGTCGGCCCAGGCCTGGTCGTACTCGATGCTCCAGTCCTCGCCGGCGAACGCCCGCATCGACTCGATCAGGGCGCCGCCCACCACCTCGTAGTGCTCCGGTTCCACGTGGAACTTGCGGTGGTCCCGGCCCAGCGCCCGCAGGTACTCGTCGAACCGCTCCGGATCCTCCAGCGTCTGCACCGCGGTCACGATCGCCCCGAGCAGACGGGCCCGCTGCACATCCATCTGCACCGGGAACAGATCGCGCAGGTCCGGGTACCTCAGGAAGATGCGCGCGTAGAAATAGCCGGCGACCTTGTCCTGATGTTCCTCGACCAGGCTCCAGCTCTCCTTGAGCAAGCTTGCGAGGTCTCCCATGCCATTCAGGGTGGTCAGCGCAGTCGGGAACACGACGCACGAGAAGTGCGACTCGCCACCCTCCGCGGCGCGTCGCTTGCCGAATTGGGCCAATTTGTGCCTGGCCTAGAGTTGGCGGGTGACCGTGGAAGAACAGCAGCTGACCACCCGTCCGCGCTACGGGACCGAGATCGCCATCGTGTTACTGCTGTCGCTCGGGCAGTCGGCCGTCTACTCCGTGGTGTCACTGACCGCGAAACTCACCGCCGACCGGCCGCTGGCCCAGCAGACCGCCACACTCAACGCCTCGGTGTCGCCACGGCCCTACCTCGACCTGACGTACCAGCTGCTCGGCATCTTCTTCGCGCTGGTCCCGGTCGCCCTGGCGCTGTTCCTGCTCGCCCGCTCCTTCGGCGCGGCGGCCCGAGAACTCGGCATCGACTACCGGCGGCCGGCCTACGACCTCGGCTGGGGCGCCGGACTCGCCGCCGGCATCGGGCTGCCCGGCCTCCTTCTCGTGTACGGGGCCATGCAACTCGGCATCAACGCGCAGATCGTGCCGTCCGGGCTCCAGCCGTACTGGTGGTCGGTGCCCGTACTGGTCCTCGCCGCCGTGCAGAACGCCGTCCTCGAAGAGGTCATCGTCGTCGGCTACCTGATCACCCGGCTCCGGGCGCTCTCCCTGTCACCAGCCTGGATCATCGCCGCGTCCGCCGTACTGCGCGGCTCCTACCACCTCTACCAGGGCTTCGGCGCCTTCCTCGGCAACGCCGTGATGGGCGTGATCTTCGCGCTGTTCTACCTGCGGACGAAACGCGTGATGCCGCTCATCGTGGCGCACGGCCTCCTCGACATCACCGCGTTCGTCGGCTACGAACTGCTGCCCGACTCCTGGCTGTCCTGGCTCGAATACTCCGCATAGAACCGGCGCGCCCGCACCGCCACCATCTCGGTCGTGGCGCGGGCGCCCAGCACCGCGGTGAGCAGGCTCACGCCCGGCAGGCGGACCAGTCTCAGCGCGGCCCAGAGCGCGATCGGGCCCTTCCCCGGGGCCGCCAGCGCCAGCAGATCGTCGGCGCGGCGCGGATCCGCGGGATCCAGGCCGTAGACCGCGGCCAGGTGCAACACCAGCTCCGCGTGCGTGATCACGGTCGTCGAGACAAGAGCGATCGGGGCGTACGGGCCGGCCAGGGCACCCAGGCCGCCCCGAATTCCCGCCGAGCGAGTGAACCGCTGAACGGCCAGGCGGGCGATCGCCTCCGTCGTGGCCGTCGGATAGGACGCGCGCGTCTGCGCTGCCCAGGCCCGGGCTCGGGGCCCGATGTGCTGGACCGCCGTGTGGGCGAGGATCTCCGGGGTGCGGGCCGGGTCGGCCAGCAACTCCTCGGTGAGCGAGCCCAGCCCTTCCACCGTGTCGCCCGTTTCCGTGGCCGGCGCGGCCGCTCCACGGCCAGCCGGATCGGTGCCGGTTTCGGCCGGCCCGCCGCTGGCGGGTTCGCTTGCTCCGCGCAAGGTCGGCGCCGTTTCGGTCTCGGTCGGCTTGGCCGTGTCGCCTTGGGCCGGCGCGGTTTCGGCCGAGGTTGGCTCGGCCGTGTCGCCTTGGGCCGGCAACGTTTCGGCCGGGGTTGGCTTGGCCTCGTCGCCTTGGGCCGGCGCCGTTTCGGTGACGAGCAGCTTGGTCCCCGCCGATGTGGGGACCGCATTCCGCGCCGCGGTGTCCGCCTCTCGAGGCGGCAGGGTGGGCTGCACCGGCCGGGATGCCGGGCGCTTGGCCGGCGTCCGAACGGTCAACTCGACGGGCGGCACCGCCTTGGCCGCGACTCGCTTGGCAGCCGCCTTCTTGACGGCCGTCTTCTTGGCCGGCGCCTTTTTCGCAGGCGCGGCCGCCTCTGCCGAAGGTGCGTTCCTCCCGGCGGGGTTGTTCTCGGGTGGCGGGATCTGCTCGGATGCGTCCTTCGCTACCGGGCTCACCCCTCGTGCCGGGGCTGCCTTCTCCACCTTCTCCGCTCTCGTAGCCGGAGGCGCGGATTCTCCGGTGGGAGCGGCCTTTCGTGGCGGTGCTGCCTTCTTCGCGGGGGTGGCCTTCTTGGCCGGCGCCCGTTTCGCGGGCGTGCGGGCTGCGGCCGGACCCGGTGTCGCAGATTGCGGGGTCTCCGGCGTGGGCTCGGCCGCGGACGATTCGGTGGTGCGCGCCGGCTGAGGAGGAACCGGGCGGGCTCCACCCCCTGAAGAGGGACCTTCGGCACTCGAGCCGGATGGCGGGGGCTGGAAGGTGACCGCCGGCGGCGCACCGCGGCGCGAGGGCGCCCCTTCCGGCTCCTCGCCGGAGGGCTTCTGCTCGGGCGTGCTGAACGGGCTTCGCGGACCCCGAGCCCGCGGAGCCTCCCGGCGCGTGTTCTCCTCCATCGCACGAAGCCTAGCCTCATCCGCGACGTTTCGCCTGTTCGTAGCCGCTCGCGAAGATCCTTGGCGTGCCAGATGGCAACCTCTTTGTGCGGCGCTGAGCGGGTCCGGTATTGTCAAGCCTCGGTGGCCCCCGGGTCACCGGGGAGACTTCGCCTAGTCTGGTCTATGGCGCCGCACTGCTAATGCGGTTGGGGTTTTAAAGCCCCTCCCGGGTTCGAATCCCGGAGTCTCCGCGCAAAAGTCGGTGTTGTAGGCTGACTGAGCACTGAGAGAGCGCCCGTAGCTCAATGGATAGAGCATCTGACTACGGATCAGAAGGTTAGGGGTTCGAGTCCCTTCGGGCGCACAACATCAAGAGGGTCCTGAGCTGCGGAAACGCGGTTCAGGGCCTTCTTTTTGTTTGGCCTATGTGGACGACGTGGGGCACGTGTGGGGCAAGATCATGACCCACGTTTCCGCAGGTCAGCAGCCACTTTCTGGGTGATCGGAGCTCGTTCGACAAATTCCGAACAGCCGATCACCCACCGATCACCAAATCCCGTTAAGTGGGAATTCCAGGCTCGAAAAGCGGGACTATCAGCGGCCGGGCCGCCTGCTTCCACAGCTCACGGACTTGGGCGCTTGCCACAGGGTCAGCCTGAACCATCTGATTCCGGGTCAGAAAGTCGGTCGAGCAAGACAGCTCGACAATGACGGTGCCCTGGAGCGGGATAGGACCGAGTCTCGGGAAGGAGCCCGGTGCTCCCGGGCGGGAACTCACCGGACTCCAAGTTCGTTGTTCAGTCACCAGATGCGTCGTTGTGACGGCTGCTTACTGCTGGATGAAGCGCTACGTCGGGCCGCGCGCGGTCGTGGACGTGGTCGCCTGGGTGTCGTGGCCGTGGAACGGTGCGTTTACGGACGGGGATGCCCGCCGGGTCGGGTCGGCGGCGAGGATGAGACGGACGGTCTCCTCGGCTGCTCGGCGTTGGGTGGCGGGCAGGACGCTGGTGTAGATGTCGGCGGTGAGCGCGATGTTGGAGTGCCCGAGCAGGTCCTGGATTGTCTTGAGGTCGGCACCGGCGGAGTGCGCGAGGCTGGCGGCGCCGTGGCGGAGGTCCTGGAGACGGACCGGTGGTAGGCCGGCGCGGTTGATGAGCAGTTGCAGGCGTTGGGTGAAGTAGCCGGGGTGGAACGGGGCGCCGTCCGGGCGGGTGAACACATATCCGCTCGGGAGGTAAGGCTTGCCGGCGGCATCGCGTCGTTCCTGGTGGCGTCGTTGGCGGCACCGGTGCAGCCGGAGAATCTGCATTGTGTGCTGGTCCAGTGCGACGGTGCGGCGGCTGGCCGCTGACTTCGGCGGTCCTTCATGGATGGTGTAGCCAGCGGTGGTGCGTTGCCGGATAACCGTGAGTTGGGCGTTGTCGAGGTCGACGTCGGTCCATCGCAGGCCGGCGGCCTCGCCACGGCGCAGGCCGCGGAGGGCGAGAAGCCACCACAGCGCGTAGAGGCCGTCGTGGCGCACCGAGTGCAGAAACTCGGCGAGTTGTTCGGGTGTCCAGACCGCAACAACCGGGTGTTCGCCGGTGGCGCGCCAGTCGGCGACGCGGGGCTCGATCCAGACCTCGGCATGGGGCCGTTCGCGGGCAGGCAACTCGACCCGGGTGGCGGGGTTGCTGGTGATGACGTCTTCCCGGAGAGCGGCGTTGAGCGCCGCTCGCAGCGTCGTGTGCACGTGTTGCAGGGTGCAGACGGTATTGGGCAGCCCGTACCGGTTGGTGGCCTTGCCGATCGCGGCGAACGCGGCGGTCAGCTGACGCGAGTTCAACTCGGCGAGGGTCAGGTGGCCGATGGCCGGGATCAGGAACTGGTCGATGTCGTGGGTGTAGTGCGCTCTCGTGGTGGGCCGGATCCGGGTGCGCGTGGTCAGCCAGTACCGCAGCCAGCGGGTGACGGTCCAGTTCTGCCCGGTGCGTTCCCCGCGGGATATGGCGAGCAGGTCGTCACGGGCTTTCCGGGCGGCTTCCTCGGACTGGTAGCCGCCGCGGCGTACGCGTTGCGCGCGGTCGAGCAGGTCCCGGGTTGAGTAGGCGAAGTACCAGCTGCCGTGGCCTGGTTCTGACAGGCGCGGGCAGTGTTCGGCGCAGCGTCGTCCTGTCGTGGTGTCGGTACATCCGCACCGTTTGAAGATTCCGTTGGTCATGTCATCCCCCGTGTTTCGCGTCTCCCTAGGAAGCCGGCGGCAGGGTGTGCCGTGACCGCGAGCTTGCGGCGCTTCCGCGTCTTCGAAGCGGTCGAGCCCGATCCTGCTGACGGCCGAGTTCAGTGGTGTCGCTGGTCCGTGCGGTCGAATCCGTCAGACGTGCGCCACTGGGCGCGGTCGAAAGCGTTGTCCCAAGAGCCGAGGGGCGGGGTGGCCCGCATCCGTATCGCGATCCGTGCCCGCTGATACGCCGCCTGGCCCGATTCGCCTCGGTACTCACGGCATTCTCTCTACTAGCGGCGGCCGAGGAAGTCCTTTGCGATGCACTATTTGCGCGTTATAGCCCGAGCGTACGCCGGTTCCCCATGCTTGTATATGGCCCACCATGGTTCCCCCTCAACGGCCATGGCTCTCTGTTGAGTGCGATGGTCAGGCCGTGATCGACCACGAAGGCCCGACCCCGCTCTACATGCAGGTGGCGGACGCCATCACGGCGAGAATCGACGCGGGTGACCTTCTGCCGAACCGCCCGATCCCCTCGGAGAACCAGATGGTCCAGGAGTACGGCGTAGCCCGGGGTACCGCCCGCAAGGCCATCCAACTGCTCCGTGACCGCGGCCTAGTGATCACTGTCGTCGGCCGCGGCACGTACGTCGCCGCCGCGAACGACGGCCCGACCTCGGCCCGCTAGATCGCATTCGACGTTTCGTCCACCGAAAAGCGGTCGCGAGGGTCCGTCGGTCGCTCCCTAACCTCACCAGGTGCCCGCGCCCGTCTATCGGCGCGGCGAATGCCACGTCGCCGATCCGGTCTGCCGTCGCATCGGTGAGTCCGGGCGCCGCTTGTCGGCGACACGACTCCCGGTACCCCCGACGCGTCGCCGGACGGTTGAACCCGTCAGGCGTACACGGGGTACTCGGAATTGAGATAGTTCGAAGTGTGCGGGTCGCCGGGGACGGGGATGACCGATGTTCGATGATCGTATGGATGCCCTGGTCGGGCTGCGCGACGACGGTGAGGCGCTGCTGCGGCGAGCCCAATCCGCGACCCGGGCGATTGGTGAACCGGGATTGGACTCGACCGGCTCGGTCACGGTGACGCTGGATGAGCACGGCCGTGTCGCGACGATGACCGTAGCCAGCCATTGGCGATCGTGCCTGGCCGATGATCGCCTGGGTGAGGCTGTCGTGGAGGCGGTCCGGGACGCCGCGATGCGACGCCTGACCGCGTGGGGCGAGGCGTACATCGAGCCGGCCGTGCCGGAGGCGGTGCCGCCTGCGGCCGATCTCCAGCAGCGGCTGGACTCCATCACCTCGTCCGCACTTCCCAGCGCAGAACGAGAGATCGCGCTGGTGGCGTTGCTCGAGGTGGTCGAGTCGATCGAGCAGGGCCTCGACGAGGTAACCGGCAGGCTGGACCAGACCTTGAGCGCGACCCAGACCGGGCACAGCCCGCACCGTGAGGTGACCGTGGAGCTGACCGGCGGCGGTGACGTTACGGCGGTGCGTTTCGACCGACGCTGGTTGCGTGACGCCCACGACGCGAACCTTTCCCGGCAGCTCACCACGGCGTTCCGGGCGGCGTACGAACAGGTCGCCGCGAACGGCGTTCGGCGTCTGATCGCCGACAGCCCGCTCGGCCACGCGCAGATGGTGATGCGGGATCCGGCCGGGTTCGCCCGCCGGTTCGGGTTGGCCGGCTGATGACTCTCAAGGCCGCGCTGGACGCGCTGCACCGCGATGCCGCCTCGTGGGAGCAGGTGGCGGCGGTGACCCGGCAGGCCACGTACGAGGCGAGCCTGTTGACCCTGAGCGCGCATGAGCTGTCCTGGGCGTCGTTGCCGAGCGGCCTGCTCGACACCTACGTCGAGTTGCAGCGCAAGGTGGTGACGTTGCTGGAGGAGGCGAGCGGGGTGTACAGCGGTCTGAGCGTGAAGCTCGACAAGGTCGCCTACGAGTACGAGACGAACGACGAACGCGCCGCCAGAGAGCTGGAGGGAGTGTGGGATGTCCGTGAGTAGCACCGAGGCCGTCCTGCTCGAACGCATTCATTCGACCATCGACCGCATCGACGCCAAGACCGTCGAGCTGCAGAACTCGATCAACGACAAGCTGGCGTACGTTCCCCCGCCCGCGCAGGGCAAGATCCGTCAGGGCTGGGACGACTTCTGCGCGTTCATGCGCCGTATCTGGGACAACCTGGCGACGATCCTGTCGAACATGGGCTCGCTGTCGGCGCTGTCGACGACCGCGCAAGCCTGGAGCGACCGGGTCGGTGTGCCGGTCAGCGGGCAGGTCCAGGCCGCCGATGCCGGGCTGCTCACCGTCGACGACAACTGGGCCGGCGACGCCGCCGACGCGTACCGGCAGATGCTGCCGCTGCAGAAGGCCGCGCTGGAGAAGGTCAAGACGGTCCTCACCGACGGCCTGTCCACGGCATTGGAACAGGTTCGCACCGGTGTGTTCCTGTTCTGGACAGGCCTGCTCGGGGCGCTCGCCGCACTGGCGGTCGGCATCATCGGCGCGCTCGCCTCCAGCGCCACGATCTTCGGCCTACCCGCAGCACCGTTCATCGCGGCCGGCGCGGCGGTGACGGCCTCGATAGCGTTGATCGTCGGCTGCGAAACCCTGAAAAGCGCCTGTACCTCCGCCAACAGCCTCCTGCGGCAGAAGTTCGATGACACCGGCTTCTTCCAGGGCCACTGGCCGCCGGCGGGCACGGCATGACCGCGGCGCGGACCGAGCGGACGAGCAACACACTCCTAGCAGGAGTGATCATCGTGTATGCGCTGGCCGAGGGCGGGCTCGCCGCAATGGGCGTCGTGGCCTGGCAGTCGTACCGCGACGGCGATTTCACCACCGTACAGGCCGGGCCGTTCACGGTGATGGGGGCATCGGCCGCGATCGGTGCCATTCTCGCGATCCTCGCGGTGATCGCCTTGCTGCGGGGCGGGCGCGGCCAAGGTCTCGCTCGTGGCACGCTCAACCTGACGTGGCTGCGGCTGGGTGCGGTCCTTATCGCCTTGGCGGTCATCGCGCTGACCGTCGGCGTCTCCGTGGCGGGGATATTCGGCATGGTCCTTGCCCTCGGTGACGCGCTCGCCGGGTTCGTCGTCACCGGTGCGGTTGCTCGCCGGACCCGCGGTGGATGAACCGATCGCCGTCGCGGGAGGCCTGTGCTGTTTGGCGTCGATCATGATCGTCGCGGCCGTTGCGGTGGTTCAACGTCGCCGTGACCGTCGGGAGCGCGAACGATGGCGACAGCGGGCCGACCGGCATGGATGGACCTTCACCAGTAGGCCCTCGGTCGCCTGGAGCCGGAAGGTTCCCGGCGAGGTACGCCTTGCTCGACCCTGACACGATCGCCGCATTCAACAAGGCGCACGCTGGCAGCGTGCGCCGTTCTGCCCCCGCACTGCTGATGAGGTCGCCCGACATTTCCACGGCCTGGAGGTCGTCGAACCCGGAATCGCATCCGTGTCCGACTGGCGGCCTATCACCGATTCGCGACCTGTTTCCGCTGAGGCGGCAGGGTCCGGGGCAGTAGCCGAGCCACGTCGCTGCAGGCCGGGATGTACCGCGAAAAGGCCAGGGGCAGGCGACATGTCGTTGATTCCGCGGATTCAGAGCCGTCCAATCCGGGCACGACTGTCGGGTTGTGGGGCGCCCGACAGCAGCTGGGGACGTTATCGGCCCACCCAGCGATGGCACTCACTCACCTGCCCGGGCAGGTCAACCTGCCTCCGATACTCAACCGCCCCCGCTATGTCACATTCACAACCACAGCTGTCGGGTTGCTGTTGTCACGGGTCTGCCACTTGATGAGTCGGCCGCTGAGAGGCATCGTGCTCAACGGTGTCACAAGGTGGAAGGCAAGAGTGATCCGGTCATCAGGGTAGGGATATTCATCGAGTTCACTCTTCTTTTCCACCGAGGGATAGACGATCACGGCACCTGTGCCAGGCTGATGGAGACGATCGGCAGTAGGATCAGCAACGGGCGTGGGAAGGCCGGCAATTCGATTCGCCGCGTTTCGGTGACGGGACTCACTGGCAACTCTCAGAGAACCTTTGGATGCCGTCCACGCGCGCTGGAAAATACTGAAAGGCCCGTGTCCCAAAATCTCCTGATCGTCACCTGCGGAACTCTGAAATGGAAATAGGACAATCCAGCGGTTGAGCTGATCGGCGCTGAGGCTCCGAAGCCAGGCAAGCTCCGGCTGGAAGGTGTCAACCCCGCTCCACTTCAGCTCGCTGAGGATCGAGAGGAACCGGGCGTGCTCAACCGCGGCGATCCGGGCGCTGTAGGTGGTACCGGATTCCTGTGTGGCGGACAGGCCATTAACTCTACTGACGCGAACGGTCTTGAATTTTACGATTTCCTCAGCCGCAGCGATTGCAGGCAGCCAGGCTCGGTTATTGTGCAGGGTCTGGCGGGCTCCTGATGTGCCTGCAGGGTAGGGGAAGGCCACCGGCTCCATCGGCTCACCCGGTGAGCTGCGCTCGACAAGTCGGGCATTCCACATCTTGTTCCGAGCTGAGGGGCGAAGGTCGGGGCGATGTTGGGCGATCAGAGGTGGAACCTGTCTGGGCGTTATTTGCGGCGCGCCACCAACCGACCGTGAGTAAAGGCGCAGTTGAGTACGCAGATACTCCTCATCTTTGCAGGCCGCCGCGAACATACTGTGCAAATCTTCGGTGGTGTAGAGGCGTACCAGGTCACGGTACTTCGGCCGGAATCCGAACCATCGACCCATCTGCATGAGCGTGTCGACCTGCGCGGTCGAGCGACGGTAGTAGGTGACAGTGAGCCCTTCCACGGTGAACCCGCGGGCGAGGCTGTTACCGCCTACCAGGATGCGCCAGACAGAGCGGCGGTCGAAGTCGAGGCTTTCCTGCTGACGGTCTAGATCGGGATCACTGTTGACCACGATGACCGGTCCGGCGTCCCGGTCGGGTGGGCTGATCCGACTGACAGCTGCTCCGATGTCAGGGCGTAGATCGTCGAAGTTCGGTGGGGTCGGTAGATCCGCGGCGGTTGCCTGGCTCACGGGCAGGACGTCGGTCTCGTAAAGGCGCCGCAACCGAGCTAAGCCGGACGGACCACGGTAGTCCCCGCTGTTCCACATCGAGTTGATCGTGGTGGCAGCCTCGCGGTGCGTGTCGCGGCCCATGGCCTCGTGAACCAGCATGGTGTGATGCCGGTAGGTTTTTGAGGTGGCGTGGCCCAGCCTCTCGCGATGTAGCTTGACGGCCCCGGTCAGGACATACATGTCCAAGGCGGTGCGCAGTTCCGCGTCTTCGGGCTCATCGCTGAGAAGACGAACGTGGCGGCGTTCCTGCGACTCGGAATAACTACGCTTTTCGACCGGGACATCGATATCGAAGTCGTGGAAATCTTCCGCGCCCATGTAACCGCTCGGCCGGTCCAGTGCCACCAGGAAGTCGCGCGGGAAAATGTCTTCGCTGTCACCTGGATCGATAAAAACATTGGCGTACGGAGTCGCGGTGTAGCCAACGTACTGAGCGCGCGGCATCATCTTCAGCAGCTTGCCGATGAGGTCGTTGATTGCGGTGCGCTTTTTGCTGTCGGCCTGCCATTTCTTCGGGCTGGTGGTGTTGACGGAGGCCTGGTCGGACTCGTCATCGACGATCAGAACAGGCACTTCGCCGAGCCGATCACTGATTCGACCAAGATCGGCTACCAGGTCCTCCAGGATCCTGCTGTTCTTCTTGGCAACCACCAGACGGGCATCTGTGGTGAAAAGGTTGACTGGTTCGAACAGGCGCCTTGCAGGCTCACGTCGGTGGTACTCGAGCGCGGAGAAGCCCTGCCGGAGTCGCTTGAAGTCCCATGCGTGAGTGCTGAGCCGGCGGATGTCGGGGTAGCCGGCATCGGACGGGCGGCCACCATGACGGATGAAACGGTCCGCATCCCAGTCCGGGTCATCCTGGTAGTCGTGGGCCTTGGTGTCGTGGGCAGAGATTTCCAGCTCAAGGTTTTCGCGGCCGAGCAGCTCCATGTCGAGGCGACGTTGCGTCTGCGCGCGCAACATGTTGGTGGTGCCTGTCAGCACGATGACCAAGCGATAGCCGGCATCGATGGCCTTGGCGATGACACCGGTGAAGTTGGCGGTCTTCCCGCTCTGCACATAGCCAACGACAAGGCCCTTTGACTGGTAGGCCTTGATGCGGGTCGGGTCGGACAGACGTTGCACCACCTCCTCGGTGGCATCATCGAGATCGGCAACCGCGTCCGGGTCCCACCCCTTGTCGCGCAGGAGTTTGCTGTAGTGGGCCCAGTAGAAATCACGGTCATGACGACGTTGCGGGGTCCGCCATTGCTCCCAGTCGTCGGCGCTGATGACGATTGACCCTGATGCGGCGGCATACGGGAAACGATCGGCGAACAGCTGTTCGGTGTCGGTGTCGAGAGTGAGCGCAGCGATGGCTGCTTCGCGCCTTTCAGCGGTGTTCCGGCTGGTGCCGGCGGCCCATCCGGCATCGGTGTCGACCCGATCCCAGCCGGCCAACACATGAGCGAACTGCTGGCGGAGGGCATCCTCCGGCCCGGCACCGCGCAGATGGGAGAGGAGGGCTGCCCCGTTGGCCAAACTGTCGTCACCAAGCATGGCGGCCAAGGGATGCAGGCTTCTAGGGCCGGTGCGGGCCATCGCGTCGAGTGCCGCGCTGTACGCGGTCGTGAGGATGTCGCTCATCGGAGCTCCTGTCGTCCAGCATTGACGGCGTTGTCGAGGTGGGCGGGGGCCCGGTCAGCGCTTCTGCCGGTGAGGTCGATGCGGTACCGCAGGTCGCTGATCGCGTCGAGGTTGACACCTGCCGCGAGAAGTTGGCTGGGAGTGATTCGGGGAAAGGCTGCCGTGACGAGGTGGAGCGCCGGATCAGTACGCAGCCGCCAGCGGTGAAGTGGGGTGTCGGCGTAGCGGTGGCGCCAACCAGCAGCCTGGGTGCGCAGATCGAACTCGTCCCGTTGCGCCGCGGTCGGAAACATCTGCCGGACACGCTGGACGAACTCTGCCACGGTGCTACCACCCGTGCCCGCATCGGTCAGCTGCAACGAAAGTAGCCAAAGCGGCCGGTCACCGGTCGGCTGCAGCTGGGTGATCGAGGAGATGCGGTGGCGGCGGGTCTCCGACATCGTGGTCTTGACCTCGACGTCGAGGCTCGCGAGGCCGAAGTCATGCTCCTCGGTTCCGCCCCGCCACGCCTGCAGCGCGGCTTCCGGCGTGGATGTGACACATAGCCCGGCCAGCAAGCACAGTTCGCCTATTAGCCCGGCCTCTACCTCCTGGGTCAGTGTCTGCTCGGCCCGGATCAGATGCCCGAGCCGGCGGAGGGTTTCACTGAAGGCTCGGCTGATCGTCATGTTGTCAAGCTGGGTCCGGTCGGCTACCCCACACAGAACGGGATAGGCATCCACGAACAGTCGCGGTTCCTCCACAGCGACTTCGATCATGCGGTGGCCGGACTGGTGGACCACCGCCATGTTTATGTGCTCCAAGCCGGTATGAACCGGCGTCTCGTTCGGGCGTGCTGGCCCACGTAGGCCGATGCGCCGATTGTCGGGATCGAAAAAAAGCACCAACCGAGGAACACCGTCGATCGGGTGTTCCATGGGAATGCCGGTAGCGAGGTAAGCGGCAAAACTGTCACCGCTGAGGTGGCGGTCGTGTCCGGTCATGCGCGACTCGTGTAGGCGGCCAGTTCGGCGCGGGCAGCCGTGGTGAGGATCTCCTGCCAGAGCTCGATGTTGTCCTTGTCCCTTGCTCCGAGGTGAACTCCTTGGAAGACGTTCTCTATGAGCAGGAAGAGCACGGATTTGAGCAGAGGAGCATCGTTGAGACCTCCTCGGCGACCGCCCAGGACTGCCGCCCGGTATCGGTTGTTGAGTCGCAACGTCATAGCGTCGCGGTCGATCTCGAAGAAGTTGTCGTTGTCGAACCTGGCCCACAGGAGGTTGAGCGGGCTGCTGTTGACCTGCGGGAGCTCCTCGACGATCTCCCGGACAATCTTCGGATGGAGACCCTTGCCAGGTGGGATGACCGGGTGGCGTTGGGCGGTCGCCCGCTGCGTGCTGATACCCCAGGTCGATTCCGCGGCTTTGAGATAGTCGCTGATTGTGGTGCCATCGTCTGCGCGGGCTGCGGTGACAGCCCGGGCGAAGTCTGCTCCGGCGGCAACCCGCGACTTCTCCGGATTCATGGTGAACAGGCCGGCAACGTCGCCGTCAATGTCAATGCTGGCGCGTGCGAGCTGGAGCTTCTTGTCCGGTGCGTGAATGCCTTCCCATCCGCCGGCGTGCAGGAGCCGGTCACGACGGTAGAAGTAGAGACCCTGCCGGTTCTCTGCCCCTCCTGGAAGGCGGTACTGCTCGGTGCTGGCTTTACGTGGCCAGATGTGGCAGACGATCTGCAGTTGGCGGCCGTCGACGTCGCTTGTCAGCGTGCGGGGCCAACCCGGTGCAGGCTTCATGTAACCGAATGGGTCGATCGGGCTGATCTCCGTTGGGATCCCGACGCCCTCGTTGATGTCCTCGACATCGACAAGAATTTTGATCCTGCCAGCGGCCAGTAGCCGGTGGAACATGAGTCCCAAGTGCCCCCGGAGATGATCAATTGCCCGGGACAGGAATGTTGTGACCTGGTGTGTGTCATCGGTGGCAGGGAAACCTGCCACCCGGTCCCACCGGATGACGGTGCCGGACGGTCTGGTGCTCATCGGCCATGCTCGGTCGAGCTCGGCCTCAACGAAGTTGCCGGCTACCAGATCGCACTGGAAGTTTGCATGTTCCTGTCCATGCAGCCAGCGACGACCAACCGCGGGGTGGCCGGTCGCACGGGTGAGGACAGTCAAGCTCGCTGCCTGACTGAAGGAGGCGGCCTTCAGACCGACGCCAAATCGTCCAAGGTCGTTTTCGTTGTAGCTACGACGCCCGCCCAAGGTCATGGCGGTGTCGATGGACTCGGGCGTCATCCCGCGACCGTCGTCGACGACATAGAGTCCGATCAGCCTGGCGCCGTGGCGAATGAATCGGATCAGAACGGTACCGGCGCCAGCGTCTACAGAGTTGTCGACCAAATCCGCCAAGGCTGTTTCGAGTGAGTGGTTACGGCCGAGCGAGTCCAGGGCGTGGGGATCCGGCTGTAGTTCCACCGTTCCGGCGGTGGGGACCTCGGCGATCCAGGCGGTCATTATGCGTTCCTTGATGTGATGCCGGTACCAGGACGGGTGGTCGTCCGGGTGGGACAGAATCCGCGTTCGCGAGCCAGCTCCATGAGCAGCGATGCTGCGCGCAGTTGCTTGCCGGCAGGGATGTTGCCTTGCGAGAGAGCATGGGCGACGTCGCGTACGGTCGAGCGCTGGTGGCTGTCAAATGTGCCGGTTGTGGCGCCCCAGGCGGCGAGGTCCTGCCAGTCGCCGGCCTGAGAGTCGTTCAGCGCATCAACGTCGGCGGCGTAACTGTCGACCGGAATGAGCTCCGCATCCAGAGGTGGTGGCGGCGTCCAGTCGATATCGCGGACGGCGTCCCAGCAGTCCTCCTTCTTCGCCCATTCGCCGACATGGGTCATGTTCCCCGGAGGGGAGGTGATCACCTTCTGCACCAATATGCAGAGATCGGTGATCGCCTCGGCAAGCACCGGTGAAATGTCCTGCTCCCGCCAGATCCTGTCGAGGTCGATACGAGCGCCGGTGGCGTGCACGATCTTCGCGACGGCGTAGGTGACGATGTTGGCCTTGTACCCGCCGAAGTTCTGCCGGGCGACAATCTTGTCGGTCCGCCGGAAAAGAATCGCCTTGGCGACCAGGTGACGGCAGTAGTCCTTGTCCACGGTGATGTTCTGCTGATCGAGCCACTCGGAGAACAACGTGAAGTTCTTCTCCGCGCCGAGGCTGACCTGGTATGGACGCAACGACCATGAGACCTCGAACTTCGCCAACTCCGACTTGGTGAACTTCTGGTCGGCCGGGTTGATCGTCTTGAAGACCTTCTGCCGGGAGCGGGTCAACTCGGCGGCGACCGCGTTGGCGTACTGGCCACGGGCGCGTTCGTAGAACCAGTGGGTGTCACTGTCGTGGATCGGGCCGGGTGGCGCCCACAGGGTTCGCATGATGCGTTCAACCTCGACATGGAAGCCCGCATTTGCCTTGAGGTCAGACGCGGTGACCCGGTTTTGTGTGTTGGAGTAGGCGGAGATCTTCGGAACGATCTCGTCCAGGCGGTCCGGCGAGACGACGGTCAGCTTCATCTGCACCAGGACGGCGCCGATGTCGGTGGTACGCCGCGCGTGGTGGATCGAAGCGGTGGTCTGGCCGCCGTTGACCACCTGGAGATCATGAATGCGCAGAATCCGCCGCTGTCCGGACTTGTCGGTGTCGAAGTCCACTGCCGAGGCGGTGGCGGCGATGCCGTTGTTGTAGGCCAGGAACCGCTCAGGATGCTCCCGCAGGGTTCGTTGGATTCCGGCGTTCACCGAGCCACGCACCTGGAGGAAGGATCGGACATTGAGTTCGAGCAGCCGCGCACCGTGCCGGGAGTACAGGTCGGCCAGATCGGAGCCCGACACGATGGTAAGCAGAACGGAGTAGTCCTCGGTGGTGGTTGCCGTACCCAGGCACGGCAGGCCGGCAGGAAACTCGGCAACGATCGGTTCGGCGCGGCTGCCGGACGCCGTCCAGTTGGACAGGCGGCGCAGGTCCCACACGTCGCGTAGGATTTCGCGGCCCTGGAACTGCAGCGGCGGCAACGAATCCCGTAGCACACTGCGGGCGTTGGAGATGAAGACGAAGCGGATCTTGTCCACCCGTGGGTAGCTGTCCACGACAGCCTGGATCATGCCCGAGAGCTCGGAGGAAGGGTCCTTCTTGGCGAGCACACCGGAGAGGCTGCGTGACAGGAAGTTCTCGAGCCGGCGAAATGCGGTTTCAATGTCAGATCGGTTGATCTTGTGGGCCTCGTCGGCCCGCGGGCTGTAGTTGGTGACGAACAGGTCGAGGGTGCGGTCATCTGAGGAAAGGCCGAATCCGCTGACCTCGACCCCGTGATCCTTGAAACGAACCACGGTTGCATCCTCTGTCAGCCCGTCGTTCGCCAGTTGCTCCAATACCAGGCCGGCGAACGCCTCCTGCGGGTCGCAGTCGTTGATCTCCGCGTATGCCCGGACCTCTTCCAGGAGTGTGTAGGCGTAGAAGTCGAGATCCGACTCATGCACTGCGCACCTCCGTCGATGCCGAGCAGGCAGGCAGGCGGGCGGATACGCCTAGGCGAGGACTGGCCGTGGGCATCGATCTCTCCGAGGGCAGGGTGGTTGGCTACATCATCGATGTGGCCAACCACGTAAGAGCCTCCAGCATAAAGAGAAGGACCGACAACCAGTCATGAGGCGCAACCGGCGCATCGGACCCCTGATCGGAACCCGTACCAACGGATACTGCGACTCGGCCGAACGGTTGTCCGAATTCGTACAGCTGGCCACCCGCGCACCACACCCCATTCGAGAGGCCGTCAACCGCAGCCCAGGCCGCTGTGCTGGAGTTACGCTCGGTAACCGCTACCGGTCTACAACCATCGGTTCTTGGGTGTGCCGCCAGACTGCCGGTAACGTGCGTAGCCGTGACCGCCGCTGACGATACGCCGCCCCAGTCGGTACAGGATCCTTCGACCAGGCGGGGTGCGTACGGGGTCAAGCTCATTCGCGGGCCGTTCGTCGAGCTTCCCAGCCACCCTGACGCCTCCGACAGCCCAGAGCAGATGCTGCAGTATGCCGCGAAAGCCCGCGAGCACGGCGAGAGCCTGGCCGCCGACCTGTTCAGCGGCGCTGGCGGGCTCAGCCTGGGCTTGGAGGAAGCCGGCTACCGGGTCGTACTCGCCGTCGATCACTATCCCGAGGCGGTCGAGACGCATCGACACCACCATGCCGGGCTCAGCGTTGACTGGGATCTGGGAGATCCCGACCGGGTCCGCCAGGTTGCCGACCTGATCGGGCAGGCTGGTGTCGAACTGCTGGCTGGCGGACCGCCATGCCAGCCGTTCTCCAAAGCGGGTCGGTCCAAGATTCGGCACAGGGTCCGCCATGGCCTCCGTGATCCCTACGACGAACGGCGTGATCTCTGGCGCTCGTTCCTAGAGGTCGTACGCTTGGCGCGACCTCCCGCGGTCATCATGGAGAATGTCCCCGACATGGCCCTCGACAAGGAGATGTTCATTCTCCGTACGATGGTCCATGAACTCGAGGCCCTCGGCTACGCCGTTGAAGAACGCGTGGTGGACACCTGGCGGTACGGAGTTCCGCAGTTCCGGCAGCGCCTCATCCTGGTCGCGCTACGCGATGGTGCCGCATTCCAGTGGCCCGCCGAGTCTCCCGACAAGCCGACGGTGTGGAACGCCATCGGTGACCTTCCCGAGGTCGAAGGAGGATGGCGGCCGCCCGGCGGGGCGGAGGGCTGGGCCGACTATCAAGGGCCGAAGACCGACTTCCAACGGCGGATGCGCAGATATGTGGCGGACGAAGACCAAGCCAAGGTCTTTGACCACATCACCCGGCCGGTCCGGCCCGACGACCTCAAGGCGTTCGAGCTCATGGACGCAAATACCCGCTACTCCGAACTGCCGGCCGAGGTGAAGCGTTACCGCGACGACATCTTCGATGACAAGTACAAGCGCCTTGACAAGGACGGCCGCTCCCGCACCATCACCGCCCACATTGCGAAAGACGGTTACTGGTACATCCACCCCGAGCAGCACCGCACGATCACAGTCCGCGAGGCAGCAAGACTGCAGACCTTTCCCGACAACTTCCGGTTCGCCGGTCCGCCTTCGGCTGCATTCAAGCAGATCGGCAATGCTGTACCTCCGATGCTCGGCGAACACCTCGGCCGGGCGGTATCTGCGTCACTGAAGGCTGACACCCCCGCACATGTCAATACCCGACAGGTTGCTGCCAGCCTTGCGGCCTGGTTCGATTCGGAGGAAGTGAAAGGGATCCCCTGGCTGCGGGCAGAGACCCGGTGGCAGGTAATTCAGGCGGAAATCCTGCTCGACCGCGCCCACTCCGATGTCACCCGCCAGGTCTGGCGCATGCTTCAAACCTGGCGTCAACCGCAGGACACACTTGCCCACGAGGACGACCTGCGACGTATCGGCCGTTTCGTCTCCCGGGAAGCACGCGCTGACATCGTGGTTGGGCTGGCGCGCTCTCTCGCCGACGATCCGGCGAGTCTGCGTGACGACGACGCTCTGCGCAAGGTGCGAGGGCTCAACGAGTCGATTGCCGACCTCGCCATTCTCGTGGTTCCTGGAGGTGGCGAGGACGAGTCCGAGGAACCGGTACTGGTTACCAAGGGGGTTCTCCGCGTCGCTGCACGGTTCAGCGGCAACCCGGTGGGCAGCCGAAATCGCCTCACGGATGGACGCCTTGAGGTTGCTCGCATGATCGGCCTCGACACTGACGCCCGCAGTGCCCACCTTGGTCTCATCGAACTAGCGAACACGTTATGCCGACCACAGGAACCTGTGTGCCAGGAGTGTCCGCTGTCCAAGAAGTGCGTTGAGGCGAAAATCCAGTCGGAGCCGCTCTTCTGAACCTCACAGATCGCTGAGTCCGAGCAGTTCGGCGACGTCGGGCGACTGCTGGCGCAGTAGGTTCTCAATCTGCGCCCATGCGTCCCACTGGTCGGCCTGCATCGCGGCCATCCTTAAAGCCAGTCCGGCTGTGGTAGCAGCCTGAGAAGTTGCACGCGCCTCAGCTGATGCCCCGAGATCAGCAGGGACCGGCGTGCTCTTCGCACGCGAGGTCTTGCGGTATGCATCGTCAGCAAGGGCGCAGAGTTCATTTACCGATGGCTCTATGAGCTGGCGCAGTTGAGCCGGCAAGGTTACGCGCATCTTGGCGACGTTGATGTTGAAGGCTGTGTCGAGATCGGTGTCGAACTCGAGCGCGGCCCGGGCCAGCTTGGTGTGCTCATCGATGCCTCGGATGCCTCCCCAACCGCCCCACTGGACGAGGCGGTCAGCCCGATAAACGTACAAGCCCTGCTGGCGATTCCAGTTCAATGGCCCCGATAACCGGTCAAACCCTGCTGAATCGGCGAATTGGTCGCGTGAAGGAAGGACAAACCTGCGGAGCGTCACCTTGCCGACCGCACCCGCAGACTCGATCTCAAAGCGCTGTGTCGGTAGCTCTGCGGTGGCGCTCTCCTGCTGGGCAAACGGATCCCACGGTTGGACCTTCTGCCCGTTGACAGTGATGACCAGCTGCGGTCGGCCAGAAGGGCCGACGAGGAACCGATTGAAGACCATACCGAGATGCTCGGCGGTGCGGGCGGCAAGCGTGTCGAGTCGCCGACGGGCCCAGCCACCTTCGGGCCGCTTCTCCGGTAGAACCCGGTCAAGTGACTGCCAGATCACCACCGTGCCCGTACCCTCGGCCAGCCACTGTCGAGCGCGCACGACCGCCGGATCAGCGCTCGATGGATCAACG
The DNA here is from genome assembly GCF_019429605.1 of Actinoplanes hulinensis. Classification (NCBI taxonomy): domain Bacteria; kingdom Bacillati; phylum Actinomycetota; class Actinomycetes; order Micromonosporales; family Micromonosporaceae; genus Actinoplanes; species Actinoplanes hulinensis. The sequence continues at coordinate 34,813 of NZ_JAHXZI010000035.1, forward strand.
ATCACCCACTGGTCCCATTCCTCGATGAGGTCGAGATCCAGTGACCGGGCGCAGGTGCGTACTGCCGACTTCGAACTACGGCTGACGACAGTCAGAACGCGGCACTGCGAGAGTGACGCAGTCTTCAAGCCCAGCCCGTAGCGCCCCAACTCGCCACGGCTGTAACTGCGCCGTGTGCCGAAACGGAGCGCCTCGAGCAAGGCAGACGGTGACATGCCGTGACCATCATCAGCGACAAACACCCGTGACTGCGCACCTTCGTGCTCAATCAGGATCTGAACGCGTGTCGCTCCTGCCGCGACGCTGTTGTCCACAACGTCCGCCACAGCGGTGGAAAACTCGTAGCCGATGTCCCGCAAGGAGCCCGTCAACCGGGCCGCCGAAGGCGATACGTCGTACCACGCTTTCTCCGCCACCGTTTCCTCCGTCACGTCGTCGGTGACGACCAGGATGCCACAGCCGCCCCAAGATCACGAAAACGCGTGCCGGAAGCGCGTGAAACGGCTACCGCAGGGAGGACACAAGTGCCGACACCTTGTCAGCAGCCTCATGAGTGTCTTCATGCTCCCAGATGTGAAGCACGTGCCAGCCGCGGACGCTCAGTTGGTCATCCTTCTCTCTGTCCCGCTCGACGTTTCTCAGCAGCTTGATTCGCCACCACTCCGCGTTGTTCCTGGGCATCGTGGAGTGCAGAGGGCACATGTGCCAGAAGCAGCCGTCAACGAAGACGGCCAGTCGAAGTTTGGTGAAAGCAATGTCCGGACGGCCGGGCAGCTTCGGATAGTTCACCCGGAATCGCATGCCGCGACGATGAAGCTCTCGTCGAAGCTGCATCTCGGGCTTTGTGCGTGTCCGGGGCATCCGTTGCATCTGCGACGAGACGGAGTCGTTCAACGGTATCGGGCGAAGGTTCATATCGCTCATTCCCTTGTCGGAGGCGCCCATCCGTCCGGCGCCGCCCCGACCCTTCGGTGCGGAAGCCTGTGAGCACCATATGCTCCGGCATCCTCCGTCGTGGCGGATGCCGTCCGATGACGTCGTCGGCATCGAGAACCAGCGAAGTCGCACGAGTCTGGGGCTTCTCTGCCGCCGCCTCGACGGGGCAGAAGTATGATTTGCATCACTGGGTTGGCCGGTTTCCGGTGCTCCGTGGTATTCCCGTGACAATCGGATGCCGCGGTCGCCGAGTCGGAACCTTCGCCTTGGTCGGACTCCGGCAGCAGCTCATTGCGATCGTCGCCAGAGGTCATCTCGATGCCGCCGACGACGGCTACGACGTCTACCAGCAGGCGATGGCGGCATTGGGAGAGACCGTCCGCGGACGTGCCGGCGCAGGTCCGCGCACGGCTTCTCTACGACATGTTGACCGCCGGCATGGTTCTGCTGACGACTGGCTGGCTCGCGTGGTTGCTTCGTTACCGGCTGCGTTGGGTGCAGGTCGGCGTGTGGGTGGTGACTGTGGCCACGTGGGGGCGGGTTTGGGTTGCGGACTGGCCGTGGCGCCGGAGTTGCTGACCTCGGGCAGCCCGGGGAAACCCGGCGTACCTTCCCTTGAAGGAGCTGCTTGTCTCCTGGTATCCGATGGCACACAGCATGTTGGTGGCGGGTGTGCTCCTCGCCCTGACCATGGCCTCCGTGCTGCTGCTGCGTACCAAGGCTCAGGAGTTCTATCGCAAAGTCAACGGCGCCGATGTCGTGGACCGGGGCGGCTTCGCGCATGACCGGGCGGATCGGAGGGGCCGGACCGTTGAATTGCGGAGTGGACCAAGGGCGGCGGAAGGCAGTCGTGCGGAAACGTTTTCTGATATTGGCCACGGCGGCGCTGGGAGTGATTCTCGCGGTGGTCGCTGGGTGACGGTGAACCGTCGCTCGGACAGCGGCATGCCCACGGCCGCGTCGCAGCAGGGCGCGACCGTCGACTATCCGATCATCTGGCCGCAGGATCTGGTGGGCGGGAAGGCTGGAACGGGACCGGCGACCGATGATCCGGGACCGACCGCCGAGCGGTTCCTCGACGAACTCGGCGTCCCGACGTCCGACCTGGCCTTCTCGGTCGAGCAGGACAGCCGGGGCGAGGCGCGGCTGGTCAAGGTCACCAAGCGGGACGGGAGCGTGCTCGGCACGGTGAGCCTGCGCCGGGACGCCGGCGGCGGAGCGTGGGGCGTGCAGGCCATGCAGTCGCCGCGAACCACCGTGCGCCACCCCAGGCCGAACGGTGCGGCCAACCCGCCGCTGTCGGTCAACTTCCGGCCCAGCACCAACGACACAGCGCGGATACGCCTGCTGGACGCCCGCAACTCCAAGGAGCTGACCAGCTGGTCGGAGAACGTCGACCCGGACGAGTACTGGTACGCGCACGCCAACTTCACCAGGGAAGCGAACCCGTTCCCCGGATATCTGGTTCTGACCGAGCAGGACGACGACGGACATTTCACGAGTGTCGTCGTGATGCCGCTGACGATCGGGATCGGGTGACCTGAGCGGCTGCGCCCTGCATGACGGCCGCACGGCTGTAGAAATCGTTGCTGACCCGGAAACTCGGTGACAAGCCATGGGCGTGGCTTGAACTTCGCCTGACCAGCAGCGTTTCGGGCATTCTACGCAGCGTGACGGATCGCCGGGGTGGTCAGGGGCTCACGCTGGCATCGTAGATTGACCCACAGGCGATCGAATCGCGCTATGTCCCTCGCCGATCGGAGCCCCGCACCCGGTTACGGTGCGTACCGTTGAACGCCTGTCTGCTCAGGTCCGGTTTCGGCCGGCACTGCGCGGTAGCGGCCGACTTCGACGCAGAGTGATTTGATCACGTGGTGATCCGGTGGTGATCGGATGTCGGCGACCGTTTCAGCACGGGCGCGACCAAATCAGCACGATTGATTGAGCGGCGCCGGTCGAGGGGCCTAGAAATCATGCACTCGGCCGGTGCCTGCGAAGACTCGCGCCCACTCTGACCTGGCACAACGCCTTCGATGCGGTCTTGCGCGACGATGGTGACGGAGTGTACGTGTGACCACTAGGTGTCTGACTACGGATCAGAAGGTTAGGGGTTCGAGTCCCTTCGGGCGCACAAACGATCAAGGCCGTGACCTGCGGAAACAAGGGCCACGGCCTTCTTCTTTCCCATTTCGGCTCGGATTTTCCCACCAGGTGGAACCGTGGTGATCGGGTGGTGATCCTGTGTCGCGAGCGCGTTCAGTGCATAGTGGATTTACGGGTTGGCCTGGACTTCCGCCACGCGAACCCTTGGCCGGACCCGCACTTGGCCCGGTTACGGTGTGTGATGCCCGGTGGTGCCTGTCACGCTTGGCCCGGGCGGTCGGCCGATGCCGGACCCAAAGCCGGCGGCGGCTGATGCAGGCGAGGTTAGTCGCACGGTTGTCCTGCCGTGGGGTCTCCTTCTCCGGACCGTGGCGGATCGCCGCGGTCCGGAGCGGTGTCCGACGTCGGGGTGAGGGTGTCGCGCCCACCGTGGGTGTCCCGGACCCCTCGCTGTGCCGATCACAGAATTTGTGATCATGTTGCGGATCTGGCCGACGAGCGAATGTTCTCGCGCCAGATTCAGCGAATCCGGCATTGCCTGATCGACAGCTACGTCGCCGGAAATCTGGCTGTCCCGCCCACCTCCGCCGGACCGTGACCCGGCCGCGGGTCGCGGGCTGCACCAGATCGGGGCCGCCGCGGTGTGGTGTCGGGATGTGGCCGGATGGCGCCGGCGGGACCGCTGTGAGGCATGCCGCGGAGCAGGCGTTGACCGGTAGCGGCAACACGTCGGTGGTCAGAGACTGAATGCGCGAGCGGTCGGCGTTCGCGGAGCCTCATCACAGGCGGCTGCGGACCGACCGGTTTCCCCGCCGGGCGGCCCGTAGCCGCCGTAGCGGTAGCTTCGCCGGACCGCCCAGTGATGCAGGTCTGTTCCCGTCAGCGGCGGTAGGTGCGCTTAGCCGTGTACTTGACGTTGCCCGCCCGATCGTAGGCACGTACTTGGACGGTGAACTTCTTGCCGAACTTCTTGGGGTTCAGTGTGAAGCGGTAGGCGCTGGTGGTATCAGTGGCGATGACCTTGCCGTTGACCAGGAGTTGTACGCGGGCGATGCCGTGGGCGTCGCGTGCGGCGGCGTTGATTCTGATGGCCTTGCGGAGTGTGGTGTTGTTCCGTGGGGCCTTGACCATCGCGACGGCCGGCGCGGTGTTGTCGACGGTCACGGCCCGGGTGATCACGGTGGTGTTGCCGGCCTTGTCGACGACGTAGCAGGTCAGGGTCTGCCGGCCGTCCGGGTGCCAGGTGGTGTCGAAGGCGGTCCGCCAGGGAGCCTTCGCGGTGGCGCTGAGTCTGTCGCCGAGGCCGGCGGAGAAGTAGACGACGCCGGTCGCGTCCCGGTAGTTGGTGAGGCTGGCGGTGGCTGTGCCGTGCAGCAGGGACCCGGTGGCCGGGCTGACCGTGGCGGTCGGCGCGTCGTTGTCGACGATCACCGTGCGGGTGTGCTCACTGACGTTACCGATCATGTCCTCGGCGCGGATGGTCATGGTCGCCGGCCCGTTCGGGATGCCCTTGGGCCAGGTGAAGGTGACGAGTTTGCTGTCTCCGATGGTGTTGGTCGCTACCAGGGTGCCGTTCACCAGCAGTTCGACCTTGCGGATCCAGGCGCCGTCGGTCTGTTCGGTGTGGATCTGACCGCCGCCGGTGACGTGGTCGGGTGTCCAGTTGAAGCGGGGTGTGATGGTGGGGCCGGTGTGATCGGCCCAGACGGTGCTGCGGGCCGTGTAGGTGTTGCCGAAGGTGTCCCAGCCGCGGGCGGTGAGCGTCGTGCGGCCGTTGTAGGCGCTGGTGTCCCAGTCGATCACCCATGGGGCGCTGGTACGGGTTCCGATGACCTTGTCGCCGATGGACAGTTCGATGCCGGCGGTGTCGGCGTCGAGGCCCCACTTGGTGAAGTCGATGGCGACGGTGCCGGTGAAGCTCATGTCCGGGTTCTGTTTGATGCTGTCGGTGAAGTACCACGGGAACGTGATGAACGGCGCGTCGTTGTCCACGTGCACGGTCACGACGTCGGACGTGACGGAGTTGCCGGCGGCGTCGAAGGCGGTCAGCCGTAGCAGTACGTTGATGTCGTAGTGCTTGCGCGAGTCCCATGACAAGGTAAACGGGGCGGCCTTGGAGGTGGCGACGAGGGCGTTGTTGGCTCGCAGTTCCACGCGTGTCACGGCGACGTCGTCGGCGACGACCGGGTGGAGGGCAACGGTTCCGTTGACCAGGGTGCCGGCGGCGATGCCGATGTCCGCGATTGTAGGAGCCGTGGTGTCGCCGGCCGCGGCGGCGTGGGCAGCCGGTGCCCCGAGTCCGATGTTGATGAGGATGGCGGCCATGACCGCGCCACTGACTCGTGTCGCCAATTCTTTGTGCTGCATTGCCTGACCTTCGGTGTTCTTTGGAGGCTGGCAGCATAAGCCCAGGAGCGTCGATGGGTGCAAGCCCTGCGCCGTCTTTCGACGGTGAGCTTGATGCGGTTGACATTTCGCACGTCTATTCGCGTGGAGTTCCGTAGTGCTCGTGTCGGTCTAGTTGCTTCCTCTCCTAGGTGCGTGCTGCGTGATCCCGCCACTGCTGGGGTGATGAGCACCTTTCTCCGCTGGGTGCACTAACGTCCGTTCTGCTGCGCGAAGGCCCAACGCGGATCATCCGAGTTGTATCCGTACAAGCACTAAGGTCGCCGAACGCTGCTGTGTAGCGGATCGTTCCATTCCGTTAATGGAGAAGGTCACAACGTTGAACCCTTTCGCTGAATTCTGTGGCTGTCTGTTCTTGGTGCCCAGTTTCAGAGCGAGCGGGATCACCTAGCTGCCGCCCAGCTGATTCACAAAAGATCCACAGCCACCTAATGTTCCACCCCGTTGTTCGATGGAATGGGGGAGTTCGGTGTCTGACGCCGTTTTCCGGGCTAGGTCTGCCCAATTTCGATCGCTCCTGGCTGGCATCCTGACGCTGGCCGTAGCGGTTCCGGTGGGATTGGTTCCCCAGCGCGCGAACGCCGCGCCGCAAACCGCGATTCCGCCCGCACGAGCCGCCGCCACCGAAGGCGCGGCGCGGCAGCTCGCGGTTGCGTCGGGCGAGCGGGTCGAGGTGCTGTCGAGCAGGACCGAGTTCTCGCAGCTCTTTGCTGAGCCGACGGGGCGGTTCACCTTCGAGTCAGCGGTCGTGCAGCAGCGCGTTCGCCGTGCGAACGGCTCCTGGGCCGACATCGACAACACGCTGGGCGCCGCCTCCGACGGGACGCTGCGGCCGAGGGTCTCGGCCGCGGATGTCCGCTTCTCCGCCGGCGGCGACGGACCGCTGGTCACCATGGTCGAGAAGGGAAAGACCTTCACGGTCTCGTGGCCGTTGGGTACCTTGCCGAAGCCGACCGTGTCCGGTGACTCCGCCACCTATCCGGGAGTGTTGCCGGACGTCGATCTCGTCGTCCGGGCGACCACTGACGGCTTCTCGCACGTGCTCAAGGTCAATACCGCTGCCGCTGCTGCGAACCCGAAGCTCAGCGCGATCACGTTCGACCTCGGCGGACAGGCCCGGACCCGGCGTACCCGGGACGGCTCCCTGCAGGCGGTGTCCGGCAACGTCGTCGTCGCGTCGGCGCCGGCACCGACGATGTGGGACTCCAAGACCGCCGGAACTACGGCTCCGTCCGCTGGCGTCAAAGCACTGAACGCCACCGCTGCCGACGGCATGAGCCCGGACAAGTCCAGTGCGGCCGGGCCGTCGGACGCGGCCACGGTGGCTGAGGTGCCGTCCACGCTGAACGCGGCCGGTGACCTGGTGTTGAAGCCCGACACCAAGCTGCTGACATCGGCGACGTTCCCGCTGTTCATCGACCCGGTCTGGTCGAAGAACCAGAACAAGTGGGCGTACTCGACGAGCAACAACAGCACCAACACTGACACCAGTCGGGCGCGGGTGGGCAAGGACCCGTCCAGCGGCGTCGTGTACCGGTCGTACTTCGAGTTCCCCATCTCCACCATCGCGAACAAGTACGTGTACGAGGCGCACGTGCACACCGAGCTCGACCACTCGTGGTCGTGCAACGCGACTTCTACGCACCTGTACAGCACCAACCCGATCAGCGGTACGCCTCGGATGGCGTGGAACTCGTCGGCGTCGTGGTACGTCAAGCACCTTGCCTCGAACTCGTCGAACGCGAACGAGGGCTCCGGGTGTGCCGACTCGCCGCAACCGGACATGACCGTGAACTTCCCCAAGGACCGCGGCGCCGATCACTCGGTCAGCGACGCGTTGCAGGTGGTCGCGACGAAGGCGGCGACGAGTTTCACGGTGGCGCTCAGCGCCGGCAACGCCAGCGGCGACTACGAGACCACGCAGGATCGGTGGAAGAAGTTCTACCCCGACAAGGTGTGGCTGAGCGCGGATGTCGACGCGATCCCCGGTAAGCCGACCGACTTCTGGGTCAGCGGTGCGAAGTGCGGCACCGGCACGGCGAACATCGGTACGACCTCGTTGACGTTCAAGGCCAAGATGCTCGACGGGGATTCCGACCAGGACATCACCGCGACCTGGGAGTGGCAGCGCCTCAACGGGACCACCTGGACCACCATCACACCGGCCCCGGCGCCCAGCGTGATCCGGTCCAACAACGACGCCCAACGGTCAGGCATCACCGGTGCCGTCGACGGAGGCACCTACCGGTTCCGGGTCGTCGGCAAAGACCCTAATCCGTATTTCCAGCAGAGTCCCCCGTCCGAGTGGTGCACCTTCAAGGTGGATCTGAAGGACCCCGACGTAAAAGCTGATGTCCTCGTGGCGCCAGCCGGGCCAGGCAAGGAAGGCGAGTTCCGGATCAGGTCAGAGGCCACTGACCTAGCCAAGTTCAAGTACGGCTGGACCGAATCCGTCGTCAACGAGGTGGCGGCGACGGGCACCGAGGTGATCGAAGGCAAGACCTACAAGACCGCCCGCGTGAAGTTGTCGGCACCCAAGTACGGGCTGAACAGCTTCTGGGCGAAGGCGATCGACACGACCGGGAACGTCGGCGACGGCAGTGTTTCGTTCAGCGTCGAGAAGGCAGCGGCTGCGGTGGCGCGCTGGGGCTTGGAGGAATACCCGGGCGTGACGGCCGAGGCCGCTCTCACGGACGATCAGGCCGCCGATCCCGCGGGCGTCGGTGGCACGCTGACGGCCACTGGAGTGACGTGGGCCCCCACCGACGCCAAGCAGCACCTGGTCGGCGGAAAGAACCTTGCATTCAACGGAGCGGGCGCTCTGACGACGGCTGGGCAGGTCGTTGACACCACCAAGAGCTACGGCGTCGCTGCCTGGGTACGGCTGGACACTTTGAACGGCTTCCAGAGCTTCATCGCTCAGGACGGCAACAACACGGCCACGTTCCAAGTTCAGCTGCGAAGCGACGACCGCAACGCCGACGGGGTCGCGGACAAGTCCTTCTGTTTCCTCATGGCTAACGAAGATAAAGCCACGGCGCCCGGCACGGTCGCCTGCGGCGTCAACGTCGCCACGGCTGCCCGGTGGACTCACGTCGCTGCCAGCTTCGACGCGAGCGAGAAGAAGATGCGGATCTGGGTCGACGGCGTCCTGATGCAGGAAGTCGCCGCGCCGGTTGGCCTGCCGAGTACCGGCCCGCTGCGTTCGGGTAACCGGAAGTCATCAACGACAGCCTTCACCGACAAGCTTTACGGCAGCGTCGCCGACCTGCAGGTCTTCGACCGAGCCTTGGTCCAGGAGGACCTCACCGGTGACGCCACCGATCCGGCTGCAGCAGTCGAGGGTGAACGCGGCATGATCACGCCCATTGAGGTTGCCCGCTGGGACTTCAACGCCGCCGTGTCCTGCTACGACCCGGCCACCGAGCTGACCTGTGAAGCGCCGGACGGCACGCAGTTCGGCCGTCGGCTGCAACTGACCCAGGGCGTCATGATCGAAGAGGGCACGGGTGGCCAGTACGGCATGTTCGACAACACCCACCCCGACGACCCCACCCTGGTCACCCGCGAGTACGGGCAGTCGCAACGCAACACCAGCGGCGACCCCGCCCTGCCGCAGTGGGCTGACGGGCCGGTCCTTTACACCAACCAGTCCTTCACCGCCACCGTGCGCGTCAAAATCGCCTCCGTCGACACGACGATGACCGCGATCGCACCGAAGGGCACCAAGCAGTCGGCCTTCTACCTCGGCACCCGCAGGTCCACGGTGAACGGGGTGACCGCCCAGCGGTACGAGATCATGGTGCCGAACCTCGACGCCGACGTCGGCGAAACCTACGCCCACATCATCGCCGACGAGGCCCTGGTCCTGGACGAAACGACCTCGTGGCACGAGCTGACCATCGTCTACAACGCCGGAGCCAAGACGCTCGAGCTCTACGTCAACGGCAAACGCAAGAAGACAGCCGCGCAGCCAGCAGCGTGGAACGCCGCCGGGCCCGTCATCGTCGGGAACTCGTGGTACACGTCCGACAACGCGGCCGGCCGCTACGTCGACGCCTGGTTCGGCGGTCTCGACGACGTCCGCATCTACCAGGGCGCCATGAACGAGGCCCAGGTCGCTCAGCTCGCCGCGCAGGCAGGAGCCTGACCCATGTCTTCCAGGAGATCATTCGTGAGCCGCATCGGCGGTAAACCATTCATCATTGGCCGCCTGTCACGGGCTGCCCGGCTACGCCTGTCGGTAGCAGCCGCCGCGACGGCCACCCTCGTCGCGTCCCCGCTGGCCGTACCACCCGCACTCGCCGCGCCCATCACACCTAAACCCCTCAAGGCACAGGTCGAGAAGCTCGACGACGACGGCGGTGCCGTTGCCGGTAAGGGTTGGAAGAAGGCCCCCCAACCGAAGCCTGCTGTCCTGCCCGATCCCGTCTGGCCCGCCGCAGGAACACCGATCCGTGCGACGGCCAAGCCGGCGAAACGCGCTGCCGCAACCGCATCGAGCGCGGCGGCGGATCCTGCCGTGACCACCGCTGTCGTCGACCGGGCCAGTGTCCCGGCCCGGTGGCAGGCTGGCATGGTTATTAAGGTCTCGGCCCGCGACGCGAGTGCCGCGTCGCTGGCCGTCGACTATTCCAAGTTCCAGCACGCCTACGGTGGTGACTGGGCGTCACGGCTGCGGCTGTGGCGCCTGCCCGACTGTGCCCTCACCACACCGGACAAAGCCAGCTGCGCACCGACGCCGTTGGACTCCAGCAACAACACCAACACCGCGACCGTCACCGCCGACGTGCCTGTCGCCACGACTACGGCCGCTACCACCGGGTCAGCAGCACCCGCGAGCACGATGATGGTGGCGCTGGCGGCCGCGCCGTCCGGCTCCTCGGGTGACTTCTCCGCCTCCCCGCTGGCGGCCTCGGCCACCTGGTCTGCCGGCGGTTCCACCGGTGACTTCACCTGGTCCTACCCGATGCGTACGCCCAACGGCATCGCCGGCCCACAACCGGGTATGTCGCTGTCGTACTCGTCGTCGAGCGTCGACGGCCGATCCGCGGCGACCAACAACCAGCCGTCCTGGATCGGCGAGGGCTTCGACTTCTCGCCCGGCTTCGTTGAGCGCCGTTACGTCTCCTGCGACGACGACAAAGCCGGCTCGCCGAACAACCCGACCCAGTCCTTCGACCAGTGCTGGCGCTCCAACAACGCCACCATGTCACTGGGCGGCAGCTCCACCGAACTCGTCTACGAAACCGGTAAGGGCTGGCACGGACGCTCGGAGAACGGCTCGAAGATCGAGCTGCTGACCGGCGCCACCAACGGCGACAACGACGGCGAGCACTGGAAGGTCACCACGACCGACGGCGTCCAGTACTTCTTCGGCCTCAACAAGCCCGCCGGGCAGACCGCCGAGACCGGCTCCACCTGGACCACCCGCGTATACGGCAACCACGCTGGTGAGCCCTGCAAGGCCGCCACGTTCGCCGCATCCGCCTGTACCCAGGCGTGGCGCTGGAACCTTGACTACGCCATCGACACCCACGGCAACACCATCTCGTACTGGTACACCAAGGAAACCAACCGGTACGCCGCCGAACTGACCTCGACCAAACTGGTGGAGTACGTGCGTGGCGGCAGCCTGGCCCGCATCGACTACGGCACCTGGGACCGCGGCAGCACCGACCGGTCCGTGACCCCACTCGCGCAGGTCAACTTCACCACCGCCGACCGGTGCTCTTCCAACTGCACCGTCCACGACGCGCAGCACTGGCCCGACACCCCCTGGGACCAGGAATGCAAGACCACCGCCACCAGCTGCACCGACTACTCGCCGACGTTCTGGTCCACCAAACGCCTGAGCAAGATCGCCACCCGGGTTTGGGACACCACCAAGACCACCCCGGCCTGGCAGGACGTCGACCAGTGGGTGCTGACCCACAGCTTCCCTAACACCGGAGACGGCACCCACGCCGGCCTGTGGCTCTCCTCGATCGCCCACACCGGCCTGGTCGGCGGCACCGCCGCCATGCCGCCGGTCACCTTCGACCCCGTCTCGAAGCCCAACCGGGTGCTCACCGGCACTAACAACACCGAGAACTGGCAGCGCATCGCCAACATCGACACCGAAACCGGTGCGCGGATCGCGGTCACCTACTCGTTGCCCGAGTGCACCCAGACCAACCTGCCGACAGCCCCGCACAACAACACCAAACGCTGCTACCCGGTCATCGGGCCAGACCCGTACTCGACCTCCGGCGGCGACCTCACCGAGTGGTGGCACAAGTACGTCGTCACCGCGGTCTCCGAACTCGACGTGCCGCTCGCCGACGGCCACCAAGCCCCGGCCAAGACCACCTTCTACACCTACGAAGGCACCCCGGCCTGGCACTACGCCGACGACGACGGCCTTTCCAAGGCCAAGTACAAGACCTGGGACCAGTTCCGCGGATACGCCAGCGTGCTCACCAAGGTCGGCGAGGTCAACCCGACACTGACCCGCACCACCTTCTTCCGCGGCATGCACAACGACCGGACCAGCCCGTCCGGCGGCACCACCCCCGTCACCGTCCCCGCCTCACTCGGCACCGAAACCGTCAACGACCACGACCAGTACGCCGGCATGGTCCGCGAACACGTCGTCTACAACGGCGACGAGAACAAACCGGTCAGCAAGACCGTCAACGTCCCGTGGCTATCCAACCCCACCGCCTCACGCACCATCAACGGCGACACCGTCACCGCCCGGTACGTCAACACCGAGACCGTGTACTCCGGCACCGCCCTCGGCGTCAACGGCTCCCGCGGCTGGCGCGTCACCAGCACCACCACCAAATACGACCAGACCTACGGCCTGCCCACCACGGTGCAGGACAACGGCGACATCGCCGCCACCGGCGACGAGAAGTGCACCACCACCACCTACAACCGCAACACCACGAAAAACATCGTCACCCTGCCGAGCCGCATCACCACCACCGCGCTCGCCTGCGGCGTCGCCCCCACCAGCGAAGCCCAGATGGTCGACGACGCTCTGACCTTCTACGACGGCGCCACCAGCGCCACCACCGCGCCCGTACGCGGCCAGCTCAGCCGCACCGACCTCATGAAGGCCTGGACCCCGGCCGGTGGCACCACCTGGAAGACCAGCGGCGAAAGCACCTTCGACGCGTTCGGCCGCACCCTCGTCGAAACCGACGTACGCCGCAACACCGTCACCAACGCCTACACACCCGCCAACAGCCTGGTCACCCGCAAGACCCAGACCACCAACCTCGGCTGGGTCACCACCACCGACATCAACCCGGCCTGGTCGGCACCGGCCAAGATCACCGACATCAACAACCGGGTCGCCGACGTCGCCTACGACCCGCTCGGGCGCACCAGCCAAGTCTGGGACGCCGGATGGACCCGCGCCGCCAACCCGAACAACCCGCTGAAGAAGTTCACCTACGTATTCAGCCCCACCCGCAGCACCTACCCGTACATCAAGACCGAAGCCCTCAACGTCACCGGCGGCACCGACACCTCATACGTCATCTACGACGGCATGATGCGCAACCGCCAGAGCCAGAGCGCCGCGGTCGGCGGCGGCCGTGTGGTCACCGACACCCTCTACGACGAGTACGGCTTCGCCTCGATGTCGTACGCCGCGCACGCCGAACCCGACGCGCCCTCCGGAACGCTCTGGTGGGAGCCGGAGTGGTCGGTCCCGGCCCAATCGGTCACCGTCTTCGACCGCGCCGGCCGGCCCACCGACAACATCTTCCGCGCCGGCAGCGCCGACAGCGGCGGCACCAACATGGTCGAGAAGTGGCGCACCACTACCCGCTACGAAGGCGATCTCACCACCGTCGTACCACCCCAGGGCGGAACGCCGACTACCACCATCACCGACGTCCTCGGCCGTACCAAGGAACTGCGGCAGTACAACACCGCCGCGGGCATCGACGGCGGCTACCTCAAGACCAGTTACAGCTACAACGCCAAGAACCAGCTGACCACGGTCGTCGACCACGCCGGCGACCAGTGGACCTACACCTACGACCTTCTCGGCCGACAGAAGGAGACCGCCGACCCGGACAAGGGCAAGAGCTACGCCGAGTACAACGACCTCGGTGAGGTCACCCTCACCCGGGACGCCGACAACCGGGTCCTCGCCTACACCTACGACACCCTCGGCCGTCAGACCGCTGTCTACAACTCCACCGTCGCCGACGCCAACAAACGCGCCGAATGGATCTACGACAAGCTGTACACCGGTCAGACGGTCCGCGGTGCCCTGACTCAGACGATCCGGTACGACACCGCCGCCGACGGCACCCGCCAGCCCTACAAGTGGCAGGTCCGAGGTTTCAACACCCGCAACCAGGTCACCGGCGCGCACCACATCATCCCGACCGCCGAGACCGGACTCGCCGGCACCTATATCTACGCGTACGGGTTCTCCGCCTACACCGGTGAACCCACCACCCTGACCTACCCCGCCGGCGGCGGCCTCACCACCGAGACCGTCACCACCAACTACGACGCCACCAGCGGGCTCCCCAAGAGCCTCGACACCAACCTCGCCGGCGTGGGCTCCTACGTCGTCGGCCAGCAATACACCAGCTACGGCGAACCGACCGTCAACACCGTGAAGATCAGCGGCGGCACCTACGCCGAACGCGGCATCAGCTACGAACTCGACACCCGCCGCGTCAAGCAGGTCCAGGTCAAGCCCGAAACCTCCACCGGGACGGTCGCCGACCGCAGCTACACCTACGACCACAGCGGGCAAATCACCTCGATCGCGGACACCCCGCAGGTCGGCCAGGCCGACACGCAGTGCTTCACCTACGACGCCCTGCAACGGCTTACCTCAGCATGGACCCCGAAGACCGGTGTCACCTGCGCGGCCGCCCCGAGCGTGGCCGACCTCGGTGGACCGGCGCCGTACTGGACCGACTGGACCATCGACAACCTCGGCAACCGTACGAAGGAGGTATCCCACAGCGCCGCCGGTGACACCACCCGCAACTACGCGGTGCCTCCCGCCGGCCTCAACGCCGTGCGTCCACACTCCGTCACCGGTCTCACCACCATCCTGCCCAACCAGAGCAGCACCACCGTCGGCTACAGCTACGACAACTCGGGCAACATGACCACCCGGCCCGGTGACACGGCAACTCAGACCATCACCTGGGACGCCGAGGGCAAACCCATCAAGACCGTGGAAGGCAGCAAGGTCACCACCAGCCTCTACGACGCCGACGGCACCCGACTCATCCAGCGCGACAACACCGGCGCCACCCTCTACCTGCCGGGCAACGAGATCCGGCGTGTCATCTCGGGAACCGCGCCGACTGCAACGCGTTACTACAGCTTCGGCCCCGCGGGGATCATCGCCTCCCGCACCAACGCAACACAGAGCCTCACCTGGCTGTTCGGGGACCACCAGGGCAGCCAAAGCATCGCGGTCAACGCCTACACCCAGCAGGTCAGCATCCGCCGCCAGGCACCCTACGGCGGCCTCCGAGGAACCAACCCGACCTGGCCCAACAACAAGGGCTTCGTTGGCGGCGACATCGATTCGACCGGCTTGACCCACATCGGAGCGCGCGAGTATGACACCGCCCTCGGCCGGTTCATCTCCGTCGACCCGATCCAGGACCTCACCGACCCACAGCAGTGGAACGCGTACGCCTACTCCAACAACAACCCGATCTCCTTCTCCGACCCCACCGGTCTGCGATACCCCAAGGAACCCAGCGGAGGCGACGCCAACCACGACTACATGAGCGGCCCCGGCCCATCGAGCGGCGGATCGAGCGGGAACCAGAGCAGCAGCTCCAGCGGTGGATCTAGCGGCGGAAGCAGCGGAAGTACGCCAAAGCAGAAGAAGTCCGGCTGGGACCGCGTCGGTGACTGGTTCAGCGAGAACAAGACCATGCTCGCTGGAGCAGGCGTCGGTGTCGTGACCTTCATCGGCTGCACCGCCGTCACCGGCGGAGCCGGAGCCCTGGGATGCGCCGGCGTGGCAGGCGCCGCCGCATCCGTCACCACCGACTACCTCGACGGCAGGATCGACAGCGCCTCCGACCTTGTCGTCTCGGCCGCCGAGGGCGCACTAGACGGCCTTCTGGCGGTTCCGCTCGCCGCCGTCGATCTCGCCAAACAGTCAGTTGCGATATACGACAACGCCAAGGAAGGCGACTGGCTGGCAGTCGGCGGACACGGCGCAGCCGCCGTCCTGGATGTAGTGACCGTCGTAACTGGTGTCAAGACCATTCGCGGCAAAAAGATGAACTGCCACAGTTTCGCTGCCGCGACTCCGGTCCTGCTCGCAGACGGAACGACCAAACCGATCAGCGAGGTCAAGATCGGTGACGAGGTCCTTGCAACTGATCCTGAAACGGGTCTGACCACCAGCGAAACCGTAGAGACGCTGTTTGACAACGTCGACGAGGAATTCTCGGACATCACCGTTGGCTTGAGTGACGGCACCATGGCAGTCCTCCAGGCCACGTCCAACCATCCGTTCTGGAACCGGACCAACAAGGAATGGACCGAAGCAGGCGACCTGGCGTACGGAGACGAGCTTCATTCTCTCGGAGAGGGAACTGACGCCACCGTTGCGGGGGTGCGTACGTACAGCGGTTCGCGTCACATGTACGACCTCACGGTTTCTGAGGTTCACACCTACTATGTGCTCGCGGGAACAACTCCGGTTCTAGTTCACAACTGCGATACCTCCCCCGACCTCGCCAACTACGCCGATAGCCTGCGTCCCGGGTTTAAGAAGGGTAAGGGCCCCTTTTTTGCAGCGAAGTACACGTCCGCATCCGGTGAGACGTACTACGGCCACTCAGGCCACGATCTAGTGCCGGCTCCTGGTGGAGTGGTGGACTCGCTTGTTCGGCGGTTCACGCCGGAAGACGGCCGCTACCATAAGGGCTGTGCCGAGACAATGTGCCTCATCAAAGCCGAGGCGAAGGAGGGTGCAGCCGGAGTTCGAGGGGGAACGTTCGAGGTGGTCATGGTAAGAGGATTGAATTCTCCGCCCGGTGGTGCGCATGGTAAACCCGCCAGTCCTTGTGAATTGGTCTGCCAGCCTCGGCTTGAAAATCAGGGAATCGGCTTCGTTGCGGGCTTGGGGTGATTAGGTGGTTAGGGAGCACCTCCGGATCAACCGATTCGGTTTCGCCGAATATGAAGACATGGTCGAAATCTCTCGTGGATTGGATGTTTCTGAACTGGTACGCGTTCTAGATTCGATCGTGGAACTGGTCCTTTCGGAGGAGACTGGTCTGCTTGACTCTTTAACGGGTCGGACTCAAGCTGACTTCGTCGTCCCACTGGGGATGTGTGCCGAGATGTTGTCGAGCGGCGAGTATTCTGCGATTGAGTTGGTCTCCGCAGCCTGTACAGTGAGGTACTGTGCCGAGCCGCACATGACGGAGTTCCCGGATGACCTTGCGCAAATGCTGAGGCAATTGCCTCGCTGACGTTGGTTGATTGGACCTGAGGGTGGGGCCGCAGAAACGCAGGCCTCACCCTCAGAGGGCGGTTACGGACCTAATCTCCGTACCGCCCTCTGACATCGCCGATGTTCTCAAAGTGGTCGAGCGCATGAGCTTGATGTAGCAAGACCTCCTGCATGCGATTGAGCCCGATTGGGGCTGCCTGGCGGGCTTTCACCGCCGATGATCAGCCAGGTGATTTCGCGCGGTTGATCGCTCGCTCCCACTCGCCGATGAGGGTTTCCGCAATGCCGGAGTCCATGCGGCCAGCTTCCACCATGCCAATGAACTCGTTGGCGTACTCAAATTGAAACGAGGCGCCCCAATCGTCCGAGAGGCGACAGATCTCGCCGACCAGCTCCTTGACCTCTTCCAGGTGGGCACTGTCCACCTGGGGGTCGATCTCATCGCCCCATGGCGGTAGAGCCGTGTAGAGCTGCAGTCCGAATCCCACCCAGCGTGCGCCAGAGTCGTCTGATTGATCGAGGAATTGGGGCGGGCTGATTACCCAGGTCCGTCGGCCGGCAAGCCGCTGAGCTGACGCAACCATCGCATCGACGGTCGATGCGGTGGGGTCTCCCTCCAGCGCGACAACAAGCCGGTCGACAGGATGGTCTTCGCGCACAGGATCCCTCCATCTGGCCGGGCGGCTGAAATCAAGCGCTTGGCCAGCGCCTGTGGAACGGCAATCCAGCTTCGTGCGCCGAGCCGCCGTAGCGGGTGTGTCGCATGATCTCATAGAGTTAGGCGGCGACTGCCTGGCCGATATTCTCTGCTGCCCGAGGTGTGCTGATCTGCCGCGATCCGGCGCGGGGCTCTGCGTTCAGCCCGTGGTCGCGGGCGCCAGGTCGATGACATAGAGCAGCAAGTCGCCGCGTTCGTCGGTCTCGACGTGGTCAAGGCCCATACCGGCAGACTCGGCAACCCGCAGGGAAGCGGCGTTGCGCGGACGGATGCTGGCCCACACTCGCCGTAGGCCCGCGGCGCGACAGTGCCGCAAGACGGCCGCGACGGCCTCCGCGGCGTAGCCTAGGCCCCGGTGCTCCTCGGCAATCAGATAGCCGATCTCGGGTTCCGCGTAGCCAGTGCGGCCGGGGAACAGGCCACAGTTGCCAATAAGCTGATCGGTGTCGGTGCGTCGTAGCGCGTACCAGCACAACCCGTGATCGCGTTGTGTCGCTACACGGTTTGCGATCCACCGCGTTGTCTGCGCGAGCGCGGTGAACGGTCCCGAGCCGGTGGTGTGGGTCCGCGGATCGGCGAACAGTTCGTGCAACTCGGCCGCGTCGTCCTCGGTGAAAGTGTTCAACGCAAGCCGCTCGGTGTGCAAAGCCGGCGGCATTGAGTAGAACCGGTTCTGGGGCATCATCACCGTAATGCTGGTGGAACCGGCTGCGCCCGGCACCTTATAAACGCCAGCATAGGTCCTCTGCTCCCAGTCTTTCACGTCGCAGGCGACGTCCGGATCTGCCGCAAATAACGCTTACCCGGGCCTACTGGCCGGCCGCGTCGGAAAGCACGCCCGAAGTACGCCGGTATTGGAGCAGGCCGACTGCATGGGGCAGTCGGATCGGCGGTGTAGCGTCGCGCATCGCGATCAGCCCCGCTATCGACCCGCGGCGGATCGCAGCATCAATCACGCACTGCGTGCGGAGGTCGAGTGAGTTCCAAGTCGCCTCAGCCCTGCAAGTGCCGCAGAAGTCTTCGAGGCGTTCGCGATCACCGACCAAGCCTCGTTGGCCACACCCTGGACACCGAGAGTCGAACACGTTCCTATCGTCGGGATCTCGACGCCGCGTCAAGCAACCACATTCCGGGGGACGGCCCCGGCCAACGTGCTCTACTGCCGCTTCGTTCGAGCACCAGGCATAACTACTGGCCGGAGACGCCTTGCTGCGTGCAGACTTGCCTCGTGCCTTCGCAACTGCCCATCCGGCGGGTCCGATTCGACGTTTGCCCGTGGGGTGACAGCGCCGACCCGAGGCGTGAGCTACTTCCGTTCGTCGACGACGTCAGCCTGGTCGAGCTGGTCGCCGGCTACGAGCGTGCATCCGGCTTCGATGTTCCCGGCACGTATGCCGGGCTTGTGCTCGACCACTTCAACGTCGGCGATCTGACTGCCTACCTCATGGGGGAGCCGGAGTCGGCCTACCGGGCGAACAGAGGGGTGATCGCCCTGCTGGGCTGCGACTGCGGCGAGGTCGGTTGCTGGCCGCTCGAGTCCCGGGTTGTCCTCGAAAAGGACCTCGTCACGTGGCGCGGTTTCACGCAGCCTTTCCGTCCGCAACGCGACTACGGGAGCTTTGGCCCCATTACCTTCCGTAGGAATCAGTACGACCGCGCGGTTCGCGAGGCGGCTGCCGCCGTATCGGAACGTGAGGCCCACTGAATTGCCTGATCGGCCGCCCAACCAGCCTGGTCGTGAACGCATTGTCATGCCGCAGACAATGCGCGCGTGGTCTCGTCTCTGCCCGTGCCCGGCGCGCCAGGCCGGTACTGGCTGTAGTCGCCGTTGATGACGCAGCGGCTGCTCCGTGGAGGCACTGCGCTGGAGCCAGAGGTTGAACGGCAAGCTCACCGTTTGTTCGCCAGGCCTTCAGGCGCGGCTCCGGTGATGCCTCAGCCGATCATCCGGCCGAGGCGGGCAGGTCGCGGGCGTTGAACCTGCCTCCCGCGTACGCCTGCAGCACGGCAGCCACCTGGGCGGGTGCCTCGCGGAGCTCGTCGATTTGGATCACCAGGCAGCCGGGGCGGTCGTCGCCCTTGCGGCGGTAGCCGCACTTGAAGCCGAGCTCGGCGCCCGGCACGGGCCAGATGATTAGGTACGGGGCCGACGAAGGGTCGACGAAATGGGCCCGTTCAATGCTGACCTCGGCCAGCGCAGCCCACGGAACGTCCGCGTTGAGGCCGTCGCAGCGGATGGAGAGGCCGGCTTCGTCCACAACCAGCAGGAACGGGTAGCGGATGATCTGGTAGATCCGGGCGATGCCAAAGAAGGCGAGGATCGCACCCATCGCGTAGGCGATCCATGGCCCGAGGGTGAACTCGTAGCCGATGAGATTCAGCAGTGCAGGAAAGGCGAACAGCACGACGCCGAGCAGGACGAGCAGAAGCGCCGTACGGAGCATTTTGCCGGTGTTGCGATGAAATTCCACAAGGATTCCAAGAGCTCGGGGAGAAGCGGCGCTGGAACGGTAGCAGCATCGATGACCAGTGACAAGATGTCAGGGGGCCATTGACTCGCGTTTTGAGCCCACTCAACCGCTCATCGCGCGGCCAGGAGCGGTGGAAATCGCTCATCGGCATGGCGGACGGCATGCGTAATCGCCCGGTCCCGACAACAGGCGCACCGGGGCGCTCGAAGCCATAGGCCGAACGGTAGTAGTACGAGGCGACTCACAGGGCGGTCGTACGCGTGATGCACGAGCGGCATCCTGAATAGTCGGACCGGACTCGGGCCGAGTTGCGCGACTCTTACTCTCCTGCCGCCGATCGTGCGCGTCAATCCGATACCGAGGTGCCACGCGTGCGGCGGCAGAGCCTGAGATCAACTGTCGTGCACGTAGTGGTTTCGTCGACTTATGCTGTTGCGGTGGGCTCACCGGATGTTCTGACTATAAAAAGGCTGGCCAAGGGCCTGTTCGTGGAGTACCTCGGAGAGACGACTACCGAAGACATGGTGGTCGGTATCGATGACCCGCCACCCATATGCGACCGCCTCTGGCACGGGCATCCCGGCGTCATCTGGGAACCGGTGCCGCAGCATGTTCAGGTGACATGGGTGGGCTTGGAGGACACGGCCCAGAGTTTCGGAGTGAGTCACAGCTGCAATGACGCCGGGTCGTATGGGCTCGGCGTCATCACATCTGCGGAATATGAGAAGCGGCGGCTCTGCGTATTGGCAGGTCAGGCGCCTATTTGTCCTCCGGTGAGCACTTCACCGAGATGGGCGCGCAAATCGACAAGTAGCTTGGAATGACGAAACGCTTCGTCTCCCCCTCGTGCCGGTAGACGACTTCGACACCGTTTTTGCTGGACTTTCCATCGCCGACGACCTCGAACCCGATCTGGAATTCAACGGTCAGATCGTCACGATGTCCGGGGTTCTGAACCACCAGGCCACGGGGGTCCCGGCCGCCGGAGTTGTCAGGGCTCGCCGGCGGGAACCCCTGGTCCTGCTGGAACCAGCCTGACTGGTGACCCGCGGGGAGCATGTCCGGCACGACCCGGGCCAGCACTCCGACGACACGTATGGTTGCTTCGTTGTCCAGTAGTGGCGTAACGGAGACGATCTCGATAGGGCCCTCGATATCCGGCGAGATCTGCAGATAGTTGAGCCCGTCGGTGAATCGCGTTCCTACCGATTTTGATCCCGACCACCCGTACGGCAGCATTTTTGCCGTGTCCAATTCGTTACCGGGCGTGGCGTATGCGACCTTGACGGGATGAGGCTTCTGACGGTTCCCCACCACAATGGCAACCGCAACGGCGACGGCCGCAAGGAGGGCTACCGCCAGCGCGCGTTTGATTTTCAATGCCAACCTTCGCTCCCGCGTGTATCTCTGAGTCGATGCGGTAGGGTCGCCGCGATTCCCGTGAAGTCAACTTCCCTGCGCCCGCAACAGCGCCGTTGGCTGCAAGGATGATCTCCTGCAACCAATGGCGCGTGGACGTCCGACTAGGCTACGAGACCTCGAGTACCTTTTCGGTCGCAGTCGGGTTGCCGTTCTGCCCGCAGATCTTGGTCACGTCCACGGGCGTGGTGTAAAGAGTCGGCCATCGCTGACGGGCGATCGGAACAGCGTGGTAGCGGCCAACTTCGATGCAGAGTGATTTGATCACGTGGTGATCCGGTGGTGATCGGATGTCGGCGACCGTTTCAGCACGGGTGCGACTAAATCAGCACGATCGATTGAACGACGCCGGTTCGACGGGCCTAGAAATCATGCACTCGGCCGATACCTGCGGAAACTCGTACCCACTCTGACCTGGCACAACGCCTTCGATGCAGTCTCGCGCGACGGTGGTCGCGGAGTGTGCGTATGACCACTAGGCGTCTGACTACGGATCAGAAGGTTAGGGGTTCGAGTCCCTTCGGGCGCACTTCTTCGATTGAGGCCTGAGCTGCGGAAACGCGGTTCGGGCCTTTCTCGTTGTCCGGCCTTTGTGGAGGTTGGGTGGCGTGTGGGTGGCACATGGGTGTCGTCACTTTCCGTGACGAAACGGGTTGCGGTGGCTGCGGGACCTGCGGGTTCGCTTCTTGCTGGTGGGCCGTTTCTCCGAAGGTGTTTCTTTTTCGGTGCGCCCGGAGGGCCGGTTCTTCGTGGCTTTCTCCTTGATGCGTTTGCGGGTGTGCCGGGCTGCGGCCAGCACCAACGCGGCAGTCGCATCCGCGCGGCGACGCTGGGAGTCGGGCAGGACGCTGGTGTAGGTGTCGGCGGTGACCACGATGCTGGAGTGCCCGAGTAGATCTTGCAGTGTCTTCAAGTCCGCGACGGCTTCGTGGGCGAGGGAGGCGGCGCCGTGCCGGAGGTCGTGGAGCCGGACGGGTGGTAGGCCTGCGTGGTTGGTGAGTTTGCGGAATCGGGTGGTGGCGTAGTTCGGGTTGATCGGTTCGCCGTCTTTGCGGGTGAAGACGTAGCCGGAGTCGATCCACATTTGGCTGTTGCCGTGCCGCTTGTCGCGGTGGGCGAGCCCGCGGCTGCGGTGTGCCCGCAGGACCGCGACAGTGTGCTTGTCCAAGGCGACGGCTCGACGGCCGGCGGCGGTTTTGGGGTTCACCTTCGACGACGGTGTAGCTGGCCGTGGTGCGCTGGTGTTTGACGAACAGCAGCCCTCGGTCGAGGTCGACGGCCGCCCACCGTAGGCCGCAGAGAGCTCACCGCGGCGCAGGCCGCGCAGCGCGGCGAGCCACCAGAACGCGAATGGCGAGTCCTCGACGTTGGCTTCCAGAAACGTGGCGAGCTGCGCGGCGGTCCACAGCGCGACTGTCGGGTGTTCCCCGGTGAGTTCCCAGTGCTCGACGCGGCCTTCGGTCCAGACTGGTGGTGGGCCGGATACGGGTGCGGCTGTTGAGCCAGTGCCGCAGCCGTCGTTCGACGGTCCGGCCATCGCCGCAGCGGCGGGCGGCGCTGTCCGCCAGGGTTTCGTCCCGGGCGGCGCGGGCGGCGGCCTGGGACTGGAAGCCACCGCCGAGATCGCCGCGGCGTTGGTGATCGGCCAGGAGACGTACGTGTCCCGCATCCTCACCAAGTTCGGCCTGCGAGACCGGGTGCAGGCCGTGGTGTACGCGTACCGCCGCGGCCTAGGCCGTGTATCGAAGTCGGTGGTGGTGGGTGGAGAGGATCACGCGCGTCGTTGATCGATAGACAGTGAGGTCTCCGGTAGACGGTTTAGCGACCAAGCAGAACCGGAGACCACCGGAGACCTCG
>NZ_JAHXZI010000036.1:0-22459 GCF_019429605.1 Actinoplanes hulinensis
TGGATGAACAGCCCCGGCCACCGCGCCAACATCCTCAACTGCAAATCCAAGACCGTCGGCGTCGGCGTCGCCTACGCCGCCAACGGCACCCCCTACTACACCCAGGACTTCGGCTACTGACACCCCCTCGCAAGCAGCGACGCCCCAGCCGATCCCCCTGCGGCTGGGGCGTCGCGCCGTCCACCGGCAGCCGTCCGGGGTCGGACGTTCCGCCGGTTCCACTGCGGACGATCATCGGGTTTGATGGGGCGATGATGCCCGGCAGCCCCGAGCGCTTCACCCAGGACGTCGACCGCCGGATGGCCCTCGCCCGCGAGTGGGACGACCTGGTCGAACAGGTCCGCGCCATCGAGGGTTTCGAGGACTTCCTGCGCCCACCGAGGCTGGAGACCCTGCTCCCGGCCGCGTCCGGCGGCCCCGTCGTGATCATCAACGTGAGCCGCTGGCGCTGCGACGCCCTGATCGTGCACGAGACCGAGGTCACCACGATCCCCCTGCCGGACCTCACCCAGGACATCGTCGGCGAGCGCGTCGAGTCGTACCTGGGCGCGGTCGGCGACCGGCAGCTCCGGGTGCTGCGCGGCGACCAGCGGGACCTGGTCGTCGAGGGCGTGACCGACGACGTCGAATCCCTCCTGGACGACTGCCTGCGCTGGATGTGGGAGTCGTTCGCCCGGCCCGTGCTCGACCATCTCGGCCACACGGCGCCCCCGCCCGCCGACGGGGAGTGGCCACGCGTCTGGTGGTGCCCGACCGGCCCGCTCACCCTGCTGCCGATCCACGCGGCCGGCGACCACGCGACCCCCGGAGCGGCCGTCATCGACCGGGTCATCTCGTCGTACACCCCGACGCTCCGCGCCCTCGTCGAGGCCCGCCGCCCCCAACCGGACGCCGAGGCCGGCGCCGCGCGGATGCTCTTCGTCGGGATGCCGGAAACCCAGGGACAGGCCTCCCTGCCGAACGTCCGCGTCGAGGAACGCCTGGTCGCCCGCCTGTTCGGCGACAAATACACCGATTTGATCGGTTCCCGCGCCACGCGAGACGACGTGCTGCGCGAGATGCGCGGCCACCGCTGGGCCCACTTCGCCTGCCACGGCGAACAGAACCTGGCCGATCCGTCCCACGGCGGCGTCCTGGTGCACGACGGCATGCTCACCGTCACCGATCTGAGCGCCCAGCAGCATCGCGGCGACTTCGCCTACCTGTCCGGCTGCAAGACCGCGGTCGGCGGCGTCACCCTCCCCGACGAGGCGATCACCCTGGCCGCGGCCCTGCACTACACCGGCTTCCGGCACGTCGTGGCCACCCTCTGGTCGGTCCTGGACGCCGAAGCCGCCCAGGTGGCCGAACGCGTCTACGAACGCCTCGCCCACAACGGCGTCCTCGACGCCGACCGCGCCGCCGAGGCCCTGCACCACGCGGTCCGCGAACTCCGCCGCGACCACCCCGACCAGCCCAGCGTCTGGACCCCCTTCGCCCACACAGGCCCATAACCCTTTCCGGTACGGGCAAAGGCCGCCCCCGAAGAATCCTGATCGCCCCGCGGCTCCCCGCGAGCTTCCTGCCACTCCAGCCTGTGCCGCGCCCGCCGGGCTGAGCTCGGTGGTCCGGCAGACCCGGCCACCCACCGTGGTCCCCGCCCGATCACGCCGAGCATCCGGCCCCACCGCCCGCCCGGTGGGCACGGCACAGGCCGCAGTGGCAGAAAGCTCGCGCGGGAGGGCGGAACGGTCCTGACAGGACGGGGCGGCGTCACGCGTACCGGGAAAGATGCTGAAAGGGAAACGCGAACCTGGACCACGGGTGCTCGTGCGCCGTGAACCGGCCTGTCTCGCGAGCCGTCTTCAGGTGGCGGGTCGGTCCAGGGTCTGGCGGACCCGGTTCAGCCGGGTGGCCAGATCGGGCGGCAGGTTCGGATAGCGGTCCCGGACGTCGGCACGGAGGTCGAGCAGCTGGGACCAGAGGACCGACCGGCCCGTTTCCAGGCCGCTGACCGCCGCGGCCGGATCGGCGGTGATCTCACAGGCGTCGGCGGTGACCTCACAGGCGGCCGCGGCGGCGGCGATCTCACAGGCCGCGGCGTCGGCGGCGAGGCCGGGCCAGGCGGCGAGCCGGTGCCGCTGGTCTCCGCTGTCCAGCACTCGCCAGGCGAGCAGGTCCAGCAGGGTCACCGCGGTCCGGTATCCCTCGGCCGCCAGCCGTGGCTTTCCGGACGCGGCCGCCGTCTGACCCCAGCGGACGGCCGCGTCGAGACGGTCGGTGACATGCGCGGCACCGGTCGCGGACGCCTCCCGCCAGTAGGAGATGGCACCGCGTAGATCGCCGGACCGGCCGGTCCGCTCGGCTCGGGCGGCGAGTGCGGCCCCATAGGCGCTGAGCAGCAGGCCATGCCCGGGTCGCCGGCCCCCGGCCCGGTCCAGGGCCTCGCCGAGCACCGCGATGCCGGCCGCCAGATCGGTGGCGTCGCCCCGGCTCTGGAAACGGTCGTACCGGGCGACGCCCTCGGCGGTCAGCGCGGCGATCCGCCGGGGGTCGACCGCCGCGAGCCGTTGCGCCGCCGTTGCGGCGTGCCGGACCGCCGCGTCCAGATCGGCGGGATCGCCCCGTTCCTGCCAGCGTCGTCGCAGTACATGGCTCAGGTTGACCAGCCAGCCCGCGGCCTGCTCCCTGTCGGCGGTGCCGCCGGGAAGTGACCTGCCACCTCTGGCACCGCGTGAGGAACCGCCACCGCTACCGCCGCGGGAAGAACCACGATCACTGCCACCGGGAGAGGAAGCGTCATCCTCCGCCCGCGCGGGATCGGCGGTCGCCGCCGGGTCGGGAAACGCCTGCGTGCCGGGAGACATCCCCGGATCGGGAATCGCGCCGGGATCGGAGAGCGAGCCGGGAGACGCCCCCGGGCCGGAGAGGGCCGTCAGGCCGGGGAGCGCCGCCTCCTGGAGGAGGCGGACCGCCTCGTCCAGATCGTCCGCGGAGCCGGTGCGGTCGTGGCGGCCGAGCAGGCAGGAGCCCAGTTCGGCGGTGACCACGGCCCGCCGCGGGTCCTCGCCGGACAGCAGTGCCCGCGCTTTCCGCAGCGCTGCCACGGCGTCGCGGAGATCTGCGGCCGCGCCCCGCCGCGCGAACCGTACCGCCCGGGCGGTCGCCAGGTTGACCAGCATGCCCGGGTATTCGGCGCCGACCAGGTCGGGGCGTTGCAGGGCGGCCGCGGTCTCGGTGACGGCCCGGTCGAGGTCCTCGTCGGCGCCGGACAGATCGAACCGGGCGCGGAACACGGCGGCCCGGTTGGCGATGTACAGCGGCCAGCGCGCCGACGGCCGTTCGGTGGCGGCGACCGCCCGGTCCAGCAGGTCGAGGGCGGTGTCGAGGTCCTCGGCTGACCCGGTGCGCTCGCCGCGGTAGCGCAGGACCGTCCCGAGCGTGCCCATGATCAGCGGTCGTTCCGGGTGCCCGTCCGATGAGGCGTCCAGCGCCTGTTCGGCGGCCTGCACCGCGTCCTCCAGATCGCGCATGCCGCCGTCCTGTTCGAAGCGGGCCCACAGCGCGGACGCCAGATTGTTCAGATGGGACGCCCGGTCCGCACCGGGCTTCGGCGCCGCGGCCACCGCCTGCCGGCACACCGTCACGGCATCGTCGATGTCGGCGACCGACCCGCTGATCAGGTGCCGCAGCCGCAGGAGTACGCCGAGTTGTGCCTGACAGGAGGCCAGAAAGTCCTGGTCGGGGATCGGCACGGCGATCGAGAGACGGGCACTGAGCAGCGCCGCTTCCAGGTCGTCCGGGTTGCCCCGGGCCTCGAACAGGTGCCGCAGCGCCACCGCGAGCTGGTGATGCAGGACCGCCCGGGTCTCCGCGTCCACGGCTCCGGCCGCGTCGACGGCCACCTGACCGCACCGCACCGATTCGCGGAGCACGGCGATGTCCCCGGTCAGCTGGAACCGGCGCAGCAGCGCGTTCCCGCAGGCGGCGTGCAGTGGCGCCCACTGTGGAACGCCCGGCCCGAACATCCGCAGCACCTGTTCGAGCAGGTCGGTGGCGCGCTCATAGGCGGCCGGGTCGTCGTCCTCCATCGCCCGGGTGAGCTCCACGGCGGCGGCCCGTTGCAGCCGCTCCGCCTCGCCGGATCCGTGCCGCAACCCCATGCTCACCTCACCGCGCGAACGCCCGCTGACCAGCACAGCGTAGGGCCTGTCCGGTGTCCGACCCAGTCCCGCGACGTGGCCCCGGGGAGATCCGCCTACCGTTCGCGGATGATCCTGGGAGCGGCGAAGTCGCGGTTGTCGATCAGGATCGTGGCGCGATCCTGGGGTGCGCACGCGCCGTAGGCGGCCTTGCCATCGGTGTCCTCCTGCCCGGCCACCGATCTCAGCCCGGCGGGCGCGTCACGGGCTCGCGTTGCAGCGCCTCGCGTGGAGCCGGCGGGGCGGGGTGGATTCGGCGGGGGCGGCGAACGCCGTACCGATGAAGGGGGTTCAAAGGGTTTCACCGAAGACGACGGGCACCTGGTTGTCGTGGATCACCCGGCTGAGGAGGCCGGCAACCGTGTCGCGTTCCTGGTCGCTCAGGGTGGCGGGTAGCTCGGCGACGCGGCGGCAGGTTTCGGTGTAGAAGCGGTCGGCGAGTTCGGCACCGGCGGGGGTGAGGGTCACGCGGATGCCTCGCGGGTCGCGTGGATCGGGGCCGCGGCGGACCAGGCCGTTACGTTCGGTGCGGTCGACGAGGCCGGTGAGGCTGGATTTGGCGAGGCCGAGAATGGTGCTCAACTCGCCCATCGCATAGGCCTGGGGCATCAGCACGCAGAGCAGCTGGCCCTGTTGCTGGGTGAGGCCGAACTCGCGGGCCGACTCAGCATAGACAGCGTTGACCAGGAACGCCGTGCGCACGAGTGCGGCGACGACTCCGATCTGATCCTCCGGCTCGGCCACCGGGAAAGCCTAGCGCAACGCTGCGAGTTCGTGCTACGAACTATACATAGTTCGGAGTACGAACTACGACACGTGGGAGTAATCATGCACAACGTCGTCTTCGGTTTCGGCGCGCACGACGGGATCGCCGACGGCCCGGAGTGGCTGCGCCTGACCGCGCAGGCGGACCGGGACGGGCTGGACCATTTCTCGCTGTCCGACCATCCGTATCTCGGCGGGCGGCTGGACGCTTACGCCGCGATCGGCCTGGTGCTGGGGCGCACCGAGCGGATCGCCGGGTTGGCGAACGTCACCAATCTGCCGACCCGGCCGCCGGCGATGCTGGCCCGTACGGTCGGGACGCTCTCCGCCCTCTCCGGCGGACGCGTCGTGCTCGGCATGGGCGCGGGCGGCCTGTGGGACCGGATCGCCGACATGGGTGTGCCGCGACTGTCGGCGGGTGAGGCGGTGGAGGCGTTCGAGGAGGCGATCGTGCTGATCCGGCTGCTGTCCGGCGGCGGCGACCCGGTCACCTTCGAGGGCAGGCACTACCGGGTGACCGATCTGGAGCCGGCGCCGGTCGGGGCGCCGAAGGTGTGGACCGGGTCGGTGGGCCGGAAGTCGCTGGCCGTGACCGGCCGGGTCGCGGACGGCTGGATCCCCGGTCACGCCGCCGACTGGCTGAGCGCCCGCTACCGGGAGTCACGGCCGGTGATCGACGAGGCCGCCGCCGCGGTGGGCCGGGATGCGTCCGAGGTCGCCACGATCTACAACCTGCCGGGGCGGATCACCGAGCGGCCGCTGCCGGCCACCCGCGACGGTGACGGCCGCTGGCTCGGTGGCTCGCCCGCGCAGTGGGTGGAGGAGCTGACCGGCGCGGTCGTCGAGCACAATGCGGCCGGGTTCACGCTCTTCTCCCCCACCGGCGGCACGCCGGACGGTGTGACGCTGGGCCGCTGGGCCAACGAGGTGGCGCCGGCCGTCCGTGCGGCGGTCAGCCTCGGCGGTCGATCCGCAGCTCCCGCTCCAGGTCGGTGAGCAGGGTGCGCAGTTCGTCGAGGCGCTGGCTCACCAGGATCCGGTCGATCTCGTCGGGTACGCCGTCGCGGTCCTCGTCGGTGCCGAGGCTCTCGGTCATCTCCAGTCGACGGGCCTCCTCCATCGAGTTGACGATAACCGCGATCAATATGTTGACGAGCAGGTTGACGGTGATCAGTACATAGCTGACGTAGTAGACGAGAGTCCACGGTGACAACTGCAAGCCTTGAGCGATCAGGTCCGGCAACGTCTCCAGGGAGAGCAACACGAACAGGGTGAGCACCGCGCGGCCCAGGGTGCCGTACTGTTCGGGGTCGGAGTCCTGGAAGATCAGCCAGCCGGCCATGCCGTAGACGTAGAGGGTGACCAGGGCGAGGGCCAGGAAGCCACCGACGCCGGGCAGGCTGCGCAGCAGGGCGGCCACGATCGTGCGCAGGCCGGGTGAGAAGCGGACCAGCCGCAGCACCCGGGCGATCCGGATGACCCGCAGGGCGGCCGAGTCGCCGTGCAGGCCGGGGATGAAGACGGCGACGATGACCACGAAGTCGAAGACGTTCCAGCCGTGGTGGAAGAAGTCGCGCGGATGCCGTCCGTAGGCCAGGATGCGCATCGCGATCTCGGCGACGAACACGATCCGGAACACCCATTCGAGGCCGTGCAGGAGGCGGGCCACGTCGTCGCTGTGCGGGTAGGTCTCGACGGCCAGCAGCACCGCGTTCGCGCCGATCATCACCACGATGATCACCTCGAAGGCCCGGGACTCGGTGATCCGGGCGCAGCGGTGGGCGATGCGATCGAGACGGGATATCGATGGCGGCGACATCCGGTCACCCTACGCAACGGCGGGCCGGCTCGTGCCGGCCCGCCGTCGGGTCAGTGGGCGGGTGCGCTGAACGGGGCCACGGTGATCCTGTCGATGACCGGGGCGTATTTCGAGCGCAGCAGCACATCCGGCCAGGTGCCGGAGGCGTAGGTCGTACCGTCGAAGTTGGGCAGTTCCTCGGACGAGAACGCGATGGTGTTCGCGCCGCGTCTGAGGACGACCGGGATGGACAGCTCCCAGAAGTTGTTGTCGTGGAAGCTGTGCGGGAACAGTGTTCGTTTCGCCGGGCCGCCGTTGACCGAGATGTCGGCGGGCCGGGCGAGCGGGTCGGGGTTGTAGTGGGTGGCGACCGCCTGTTCCGGGTTGGCGTAGCGGACGCGCATGGCGTAGGTGCCGGGTTTCGCGGCGTTCACGGTGAAGGTGAGGGTGTTGGCGTTGCCCGGTTCGCCGCCGACGCCGGTGACCGCTGAACCGCCGCTGGCCAGGGACTTCGCGGTGACCGTGGCGGTGCCGGCGAGTTGCGCGGCTTCCGCTTCCAGAACGGTCGCGGGAAGGGCTTTCGCCTCGTTGACGGGCAGGGCTGTCGAGGACCGGACGGAGAGGCGGTCGATGGCCGTACCCCTCGTCTTGCCCTTGATCTTGACTTTGTTGACGCCGCCGGAGAGGGAGACGGCCGTCGACCTGGATCCGCCGACCGCGAGGCCGTTGACCTCGATCTCGACCGAGCCGCCGGTGACTCCGGCGTCGAGCACGGCCGCGGCGTCGGCCTCCGAGTACACCCAGAACGTGGCGGTGCCGCCGCGGCCCAGGTCGGCGACGCCCGATCCGGAGGTCTTCCGGCCCGCGTAGACCGGCTTCGCGCCGCCGGCGAGGGAGGCGAGCTCCGCCTCGTACACGTCGGTGGCGGCGGCCGGATTCGGTAGGTCCAGCGTGATCCGGTCGATGATCGCGTCGCCCTTGGTGGCCTTCGCGCCGTCCAGGCTGCGCGCGGCCAGGGAGATGGTGTGCTCGCCGGCGGTCAGCCGCACCGTCGTGTCGGCGTGGTCCCAGACCACCCACTTGTAGCCGAGCGGCAGGAACACCTCCTGTTCGGCGGCACCGTCGACACGCAGGAACACATTGGTCGGCCCCTGCTCCTTGACGAGGTCGAACGTGTTGAGTGAGTTGGCGAATACGCTCAAGTCGTAGAGACCGTCGCTGGGCACGGTGACGGTGAAGTCGAGCACGCCGTCACTGCCGGTGCGCAGGCCGCCGACGTTGTAGGCGCCGGACGTGTAGAACTTCGAGACGTCGCGCGGCGAGCCCTCCGGCCCGTTCCTGCTGTAACCGCCGCCGGTGTAGGTGGCCGCCTCGGCCTCGAAGGAACCCTGCCAGGTGGTGGGCGAGGCCGCGGTCCGGTCACTCTCACCGGCGGGGCTGAAGACGATCTCGTACGCGGAAGCCTCGCTGAGCCGGTCGAACTCGAACGCGATCCCGCCGCCGGCGACCGTCACGTCCTTCTCGGCAAGGAGCCGGGGCTGGGCCGAGTCGCCGACCTGCCCGGTCCACGGAATCTCCCGGATCCAGGCGTGCACGGTCTTCCCGAAGTACTTGGGCACGTTGTCGAACCGGATGTAGCCGGCGCTGGTGGCCCCGCCGAAGATGACGCGGGCCTGCTTCTTGGCCTCGTCGAGACCGGCCACACCCTGGAGCGTGTAGTTCTGGCCGGGGTAGGGCGGCGTCACCTTGACGGTCTGGCCGGTCATGCTGCCGTAGGCGTTGTACAGCCACCACTGCCCGTTGCCGCGGTTGGCCTGCACCGCCGAGTCGGACAGGTTGCCGTCGATGTTCCAGTAGGCGATGTCGGCGTCGACCTTGGACTCCTCGATCGCCGAGATCCACTGGATCATCTGGCCGGGCACGCTGGTGTGGTAGTTGAACGCGTACTCGTTGATGTTGATCGGCAGTTCCCGGCCGGGCAGGATCTCCTTCTCCCAGGCGCGGTACTTCACGACGCTGTCGCGGACCGCCTCCGGGTGGCTCAGCTCGTGCCAGGTGATCACGTCCGGCACGGTGCCGGCCTCGACGGTGTGCTCCAGGAAGCCCTTCACCTGCTCGAACAGGATGCTGGTGTTGGGTCCGGCGATCCGTGCGGACGGCATCTTCCGCTTGATGAGCCGGTAGAAGTCGTCCCAGGCGGCGAAGTAGTCGTCCGGGTCGCTGAGCCAGCTGACCCCGTTGTAGCTCCACTCGCCGGTGCCGAACATGTTGCCCTCGGGCTCGTTGAACGGCACGAAGACGATGTTGTCCTGATACACCTCGTCAAGCTTGAGCACTTGATCCACCTGTTGAGCGATCTTCTCGCGGTAGGTGGCGAGTTTCTCCTCGGGTGTACCGCCCGGCCACTGGTAGGGGAAGCCGCGGTGGATGTCGGTCATGTAGATGTAGACGTCGCCGTCGGTGCTGTCGGCGAGCGGCTTGACCACCTCGAGGGCGTCGGCGCCGGGGTGCTGGGGGCCGTCCTGCGCCTTGGTCGAGACGGTGCGCAGGCGCATGCCCTCGATCAGGTTGTCGTTGGGGACGCCGTCGGCGTACAGGCCGTAGAGGGTTCCGGAGGCGCCGCCGTGGAAGTCGCCGGTGGTGGCGGCCAGGTCGATGGTGAGCTCGCCCTCGCGGATCACGGTGACGGTGGCGGAGACCGGGGTGCCCGCCGCGGTTCCGGCCACGCTGAAGGTGCCGCGCTGGGCATACTCCGCCGGGTCGACCGGGTCCCAGGTGACCGGGACCTGCCGGTCGTAGCCGTCGGTGAAGTCGGCGGTGACCGACGCGGGCAGCGCGGGCGCGGTCCCGATCGTGGTGCGGACCTCGAACGTCGTCTGTGACAGCGCGGTCACCGTCGGGATCTCGGCGCCGAACTCGTCGGCGACCTGCGCGGCGGTGAGCGCCGAGCCGTAGACGCGGAAGTCGTCGACCGCGCCGTCGAACAGCGGATCCGGGTAGAAGGAGCGGCCGATGAAGCCGGCGCTCGCGGTGCCGGCGTCGATCAGGTCGGCCGCGGTCGCGGTGGTCGTCGCTTCCGCGACGGGGACCCCGTCGAGGTACGTGGTGAGCCGTCCCCCGCCGAGGGTGACCGTGACCGTCTTCCAGGCGCTGGCGGGCAGCGCGGCCGAGCCGGTGACCTGCGCTTCGGCGCCGGCCCAGTCCTTGGTGACGGCGGTGCGCAGCTTCCCGTCCCCGTTGTACGGCGTGCTGAACAGGTAGCGGCTGGTGTCCTTGCCGAGCGCGTAGATCCACTGCCAGGGCGCCGTGGTGCCGTCCCACCTGACGCGGGCGGAGACGGTCAGGTCGGTACGCCCGTCGAGCACCTTCCGTGGAACGGTGACGTAGGCGCCGTTCGAGGTCGGCGCACCGCCGGGCAGTTGGAGGGCGTGGCCGCCGTCGCGCCCGTCGACCAGTGCCGCGGTGGCGCCGTTGACGAGGGTGCCGTCGAGGCCGTTGCCGGAGGTGTCGGTGACGACGCCGGTGGTGAGGTCGTCGGCGTCGAACTCGTAGGCGACGACGGGGGTGGGTACGTCGGCTGCCAGCGCGGGGATCGTCGGCAGGGTGGCGGTCAGCAGGCCTGCCGCGACCGCCGTGGACAGGCTTCTTCTTCCGGGCATGCGTTCTCCAACGCTGATGTGAGCGTTAACACGGGAGTCGTTTCGGCCAAGTTACGTGACCCAGCGAAGCTCGTCAATGCCTTGAGGAAAACGATTGCCTAGCCTGATCGGGCGGCTGGCGCCGCACGGGCCACCGGGGCCCGGCTGGCTGTCAGGGCTGTTTCGAGGGCGCTGAGACAACCCTGACAGCCGGCCGGGGTCAGACGGCGGTGGAGGCGCGCGGGACCAGGCGGCACGGGCGCGCCTGGTGACCGTGCACCGGCTCGCCGTTGATCGCCGCGAGCAGCATCTCGGCGGCGGTCCGGCCGATCCCCTCCAGATCCATGTCCACGCTGGTCAGAGCGGGCCGGGAGCCGTCAACCATGACGTCCCAGTTGTCGAAGCCGACCAGCGCGATGTCCCCCGGGATCTCCCGGCCGGCGTCGCGCAGCCCCTCCGCCAGGCCACGGGCCACCTGGTCGCTGCCACAGAACACCGCGTCCACATCGGCGCCGGTGGACAGCAGGATCCCGGCGGCCTGGCGGCCCCACGCCTCGCTCCACTCCCCGTACAGGACCGGGGTGGCCAGCCGGAGACCCTCGGCGGCCAGGGTGTCGGCCGCGCCGGCCGCCCGCATCTGTGCCGAGTGGTGGTGCTCCGGGCCGGTGACGTGGGCGATCCGGCGGCGGCCGACCGCGAGCAGGTGCCGGATGGCGCGGCGGGCGCCGTCGGCCTCGTCCGGCACGACCGAGCAGTCCCGCGCGTCGGCCGAGCTGATGAACGCGTAGACGACGGGAACCGGCAGGTCACGGCCGATCGGCTGGCGGGCCTGGGTGCGCCGGCCGGTCACTATGATGCCGTCGACCTTGCGGCTGAGCAGGGTGCGCAGGTAGTACTGCTCGCGGATCGGGTCGTCGCGGGCATCACACAGGAACACCGACATCTGACCCGCCCCGAGCGCGTCCTCGGCGCCGATGAGCAGCGGGATGCTGAACCGGCCGATGCTGTCCGTGGTGATCATGCCGACCGTGTAGGTGCGGCCGGTCTGCAGGCTGCGGGCCGCCGCGTTGGCGACGAATCCGAGCTGCTCGGCGGCCTGCTGAACACGTAACCGGGTCTCCGGGCGCAGAGCGCCGCGGCCGTTGAGCGCCTTCGACGCCGTACCCGTGGAAACCCCCGCGAGCGCGGCCACCTGGCTGATGGTGACGGCGCGATCCATGGTGCTCAGCGTTTCCTCCCCAGTTTCCTAGACGGCGCCGGTGCGACGCGTAATCCGACCGTAACTTGCTCTTGACACCGGAACAAGTGGCTACCTAGCTTCTAGGCAATCGATTTCCTTGACATTGCCTACGAGCGTCCAAGGGGAACTCATATGACCACGCTCCGCCTCCGCGCCGCGGCCGCGTTCGCCATCACAGCCTGCCTCGTGGCGGGTTGCTCGTCCTCCTCCGGCTCGGGGGACACCGGCGGCGAGGCCGGTGGCACCTACACCATCTGGGACCCGTACCCCCAGTTCGACGGCAGCTCGGACTGGGTGAAGCTGCTGACCAGGTGCGGCACCGACGCCGGCGTCACCGTCGAGCGCACCGGTTACGACACCACCGACCTGACCAACAAGGCACTGCTCGCCGCCCAGCAGGGCAACTCGCCGGACGTGCTGATCGTCGACAACCCGGTGGTCTCCACGCTGGCCGACGCCGGGGTGCTGACCACCACCGACGAGCTCAAGGTGGACACCTCGGCGATCGAGCCGAACCTGCTGGCCGCCGGGCAGATCGGCGGGAAGACCTACGGCATCCCGATCGGCGCCAACACCCTCGCCCTGTACTACAACAAGGCGGTCCTGGACTCCGCCGGCGTCGACCCGGCGGCGATCAAGGACTGGGCGGCGCTGACCGCGGCCCTGGAGAAGGTGAAGGCGTCCGGCAAGAAGGGCATCACCTTCTCGGCCATCGGCACCGAGGAGGGCAGCTTCCAGTTCCTGCCCTGGTTCTGGGGTTCCGGCGCGAACCTGACCCAGCTCGACTCGGCCCAGGGCATCGCCGCGCTGGAGTTGTGGAACGGCTGGGTGAAGAGCGGGTACGCGCCCAACTCGGTCCTCAACAACACCCAGACCACCAGCTGGCAGGAGTTCGCCACCGGCGACTTCGCGTTCAGCGAGAACGGCACCTGGCAGCTGGCCAACGCCAAGAAGACCGGTTTCGAGTACGGCATCATCCCGATCCCGTCGCAGGCCGGCGGCACCGCGCCCGCCCCGACCGGCGGCGAGTTCGTCACCGCCCCGGCGCAGGCCAAGACCGGCCGGTACGCGGTGACCGAGAAGCTGATCGGCTGCCTGACCAGCGCGGACAACGCCTACACCACGGACACCACGCTCTCCTACATCGCGGCGACCGAGGCCGTGCAGCAGAAGCAGGTGGCCGCCAACGAGGAGCTGAAGGTCTGGGTCGACGCGGTCAAGGCCGCCAAGGGCCGGACCAGTGACGACCTCGGCACCAGGTACCCGAAGATCTCCCAGCCGATGTGGACCGCCTTCCAGACGGCGCTGAGCGGCTCGGCCTCCCCCGCCGACGCGCTCAAGGCGGCGCAGACCACGGCCGCCGCAGCCACCAAGTGACGATGGCACACGACGTGATGACCCGCGCCTCCACCTCCACCTCCGCCTCCGCTCAAGCGAAGGCGCGGGCGGGGGCGCGGCCTCCCCGGCGGCGGCGCGGGGCCGGGGACTGGACGGCGTGGGCGTTCCTGGCGCCGGTCGTCGTCTACCTGGTCGCCTTCTACGCCTACCCGCTGTACCGCAACCTCGATCTGAGCCTGCGCCACTACACGGTCCGCTCGTTCGTGCAGGGCGACGCCCCGTTCTCCGGGCTGGACAACTACCGGACCGTGTTCGCCGATCCGACCTTCGGGCCGGCGTTGCTGCACACACTGGTGTTCACGTTCGTGAGCATCGCGTTCCAGTTCTCCATCGGGCTGGCGCTGGCGGTGTTCTTCGCGCAGAACTTCAGGTTGTCGGCAACGTTGCGGGCGCTGTTCCTGGTCCCGTGGTTGCTGCCGTTGATCGTCAGCGCGTCCACATGGACGTGGATGCTCAACAGTGACTCCGGCATCGTCAACGCCGCACTTGAGTTTATCCATGTTGATCCAGTCAATTGGTTGACGTCGCCGGACTGGGCACTGACCAGCGTCATCATCGCCAACATCTGGATCGGCATCCCGTTCAACCTGGTCGTGCTGTACAGCGGCCTCCAGGCGATCCCGGCCGAGGTGTACGAGGCGGCCGCCATCGACGGCGCGACCGGATGGCAGCGGTTCCGGCGGATCACGTTCCCGCTGCTGCGGCCGGTCTCGGCGATCACGCTGCTGCTCGGGCTGGTCTACACGCTCAAGGTCTTCGACATCATCTGGATCATGACCAAGGGCGGTCCGGCGGACGCGTCGACGACGCTGGCGACCTGGTCCTACCGGCTCAGCTTCGGCAACCTGCTGCCCGAGTTCGGTCCCGGCGCGGCGGTCGGCAACCTGCTGATCATCATGGCGCTCTTCTTCGGCCTGCTCTACATCCGATTCCAGAGGAGGCAGGCATGACCGCCTTCACATCATCGGGCCGCGGGCGAGCGCCGCGGACGCACCTGGCCGGCCGCATGAAGCAGCACCTCAAGACCGGGCTCGGGCTGTTCTTCACGGCGGTCATGCTGTTCCCGGTCTACTGGATGGTCAACGTGTCGCTCACCAAGGACACCGACATGCGGGCCGACCCACCACACGTGCTCCCCCTCGACGGGACGCTGGAGGGATACCGCGCCGTCATCGAGCAGCAGATGCCGTACCTCGGAACGAGTCTGATCGTGGGTCTCGGCACGGTGGCCTTGACCCTCGTGCTCTCCGCGCCCGCCGGTTTCGCTCTGGCGAAGCTGCGCCCGAAGGGCGGCGGCGCGCTCAGCTTCGTGCTGCTGATCGCCCAGATGATCCCGGGAATCATCATGGCGATGGGCTTCTACGCCATCTACCTGCGGCTCGGTGTGCTCAACACGGTGCCCGGCCTGATCCTGGCGGACTCCACCATCGCGGTCCCGTTCGGCGTGCTGATCTTCACGGCGTTCATGTCCGGCATCCCCGACGAGCTGATCGACGCGGCACTGATCGACGGCGCGAGCCGGTGGCGCACCTTCGTCTCGGTGATCCTGCCGGTGTCACGCAACGCGATCGTCACGGTGTCGCTCTTCGCGTTCCTGTGGGCGTGGTCGGACTTCGTCTTCGCCAGCACTCTCGACGGCGGCGGTGACGCCCAGCCGATCACTCTCGGCATCTACCAGTACATCGGCAACAACAACCAGCAGTGGAACGCGATCATGGCGACCGCCGTGGTCGCCTCCATCCCCGCAACGCTGCTGCTCATCATCGCCCAGCGTTACGTCGCGGCCGGCGTCACCGCCGGCGCAGTCAAGGACTGAGGAACCACATGTCTGCACTCCAGGGCCCCGTCGTGCCCACGCCCGATGCCCTCGCCGCGCTCCGGCCGCTGCCCGCCGACGCGGTGCGGCTCACCCCGGACGGTCTGCTCGGCGCCTGGCAGGAACGCAACGCGGCGTCCACGTTGCCGCACTGCGTCACCCGGCTGTCCACCCACGGCAACCTGGACAATCTGCGCCGGGTCACCGGGGACCGCGACGCCGCGTTCACGGGCTTCTGGTTCGCCGACACCGATGTGCACAAGACGCTCGAGGCGGCGTTCTGGTCGGGCACCCAACAGGCTTTCGTGGAGGAGGCCGCCGCCCTGCTGGAGAAGGCCCAGGACGCGGACGGATACCTGGACTCCTACTTCCAGGATCCGGAGCACCGGGCGCGGCAGTGGACGGAGCTGCACTTCAGCCACGAGATGTACACGGCCGGCCATCTGATCCAGGCGGCGGTCGCCGCGGCACGTTCCGCGCCCGACGATCCGGTGGCCCAGCAGGTCGTCTCGGTCGCGCGCCGTTTCGCCGATCTTCTGGTGCAACGGTACGGGCAATCGCGCGAGACCGACGGGCACCCGGAGATCGAGACCGCCCTCGCCGAGCTGTACCGGGTGACCGGGCACCGGCCGTACCTCGATCTGGCCGCCCGTTTCCTGGACAACCGTGGCCACGAGGTGCTGGGGCCGGGCCGGTTCGGGCCGGCCTACTACCAGGACCACAGACCGCTGCGCGAGACGGACGAGGTGACCGGCCACGTGGTCCGGCAGCTCTACCTGCTGGCCGGCGCGGTCGACGTGGCCGTGGAGACCGGTGACCGGGAGCTGCTCGCGGTCACCGAGCGGCTGTGGGACTCGGCGCTGGACAGCCGCACCTACATCACCGGCGGGCAGGGTTCCCGGCACCGGGACGAGGCCTACGGCGACGCCTACGAGCTGCCGCCGGACCGCGCCTACGCCGAGACCTGCGCCGCGATCGCGAGTTTCCAGCTCGGCTGGCGGCTGCTGCTGGCCACCGGCCAGGTGAAGTACGCCGACGAGATGGAGCGGGTGCTCTACAACGCGATCGCCGCGAGCACCGCCGTCGACGGGACCGCGTTCTTCTACTCCACCCCGTTGCAGCGCCGCACCGGCCACGACGGCGGCGGCGAGAACGCGCCCGGTCACCGTCTGGACTGGTACGAGTGCGCCTGCTGCCCGCCGAACCTGGCCCGGCTGATGGCGTCCCTGCACACCTACGCCGCCACCGGGGACGACAACGGTCTTCAACTGCACCTCTACGCCGACGGCACGGTGGCGGCGGGCGGGCACACGGTCACCGTGGAGACCCGGTACCCGTGGGACGAGCAGGTCACCGTCACCGTCACGTCGGCGTCCGACCAGCCGTGGACGCTGTCGCTGCGGATCCCGGCCTGGTGCCCGGACGCCCGCCTCGCCGTCAACGGCACCCCGGCCCCGTCCCGTGACCAGGTCAAGGACGGGTACCTGCGCCTGCACCGCATCTGGCACCCCGGCGACCGGATCGTGCTCACCCTGAGCATGCCGGTCCGCCTGGTCGCCGCGCATCCCCGGGTGGACGCCGTCCGCGGCGCGGTCGCCCTGACCCGCGGCCCGCTCGTGCACTGCCTGGAACACGCCGACCTGCCCACGTCCGGGCCACTGGCCGGCGCCCTGTTCGAGGATCTGGAACTCGACCCGGCGGTCCCGGCCGCGGTGGCCTACCACGGCAGCGGCCTGGCACCGGTCACGTTGCGGGTCGGGGTCCGCCCGCGGGCGGCGTCCGGCGGCCCGCTCTACCGGGACCTGAACCGGACCGCCCCGCCCCCGGCGGCGACCACCACGGTCACCGCCATCCCCTACTTCCTGTGGGCCAACCGCGAACCCGGCCCGATGCGGGTCTGGATCCCGCTGGCGCCACGGGAGGAGTAAACCGTCCCCTTCCCCCATCCACCGAGGTGAACCGTGCGCTACAGACCCGCAGTTCTCCTACTCGTCCTGGCCGGGCTGGCCGTTCCCAGCCCGGCACGGGCCGCCGGCAACACCCTCACCGTCAACGTCGGCACCGTCGTCCGGCCGGTCACCCATGTCGCCTCCGGCGGCCTGTACGCCGTGGACACCGGAACCAAGCCGCCGCTGGAGCAGCTCTACCCGCTCCGGCTCAACCACCTGACCCAGCCGCCGCCCGGGGTTCAGCAGCTCGGCAACGGCGCCACCACACCCTGCTGCGACGGCGCGCTGGCCGCCGGGAAGGTCACCAGTTCCGGCGCCCAGCAGTTCTGGCGGCTCCCGGACATCTACAAGGACTTCCCGTACAAGTGGGTGAGCTGGACCGACTGGGAGGCCAAGGTCCGCACCATGGTGCAGACCCGGCTCAACGCCACGACCACCACCAACGTCGACGGCTACGAGCTGTGGAACGAACCCGACTGGACCTGGAACACCAGCGCCGCCGGGACGTTCAACGCGGGCTGGACCCGCACCCATCGACTGATCCGCACGCTCGACACGGTGACCCCGATCGTCGGGCCCAGCCACTCGGTCTACAACCACGACTGGATGGTCAGCTTCCTCACCAACGCCCGCGACACCGGCACCCTGCCCGACGTGATCGTCTGGCACGAACTGGAGAACGACAAGTACCTCGACGTGCAGGCGCACGTCGCCGACTACCGGGCGATCGAGTCGTCGCTGGGCATCTCGGCGCGACCCATCTCG
The DNA here is from genome assembly GCF_019429605.1 of Actinoplanes hulinensis. Taxonomy (NCBI): domain Bacteria; kingdom Bacillati; phylum Actinomycetota; class Actinomycetes; order Micromonosporales; family Micromonosporaceae; genus Actinoplanes; species Actinoplanes hulinensis. The sequence continues at coordinate 17,551 of NZ_JAHXZI010000036.1, forward strand.
ATCAACGAGTACGCCTCGCCGTCCCAGGTGGACATCCCGAGCGTGGCCGTGCACTACATGGCGGTCTTCGAGCGGCACGGCATCCGGTCGGCGGAGCGTGCCTACTGGTACGAGGCGGGCACCCTCAACGGTCTGCTGTACAACAACGCGCCGACCTCGTCGTACTGGACCTACAAGTGGTACGGCGACATGGCCGGCAACATCGTGCAGACCGTCCCCGGCTCGTGGCTGGAGGGTGTCGCCGCCTACGACAGCACCCGCAAGGTCGTGAACGTGGTGCTCGGCGGGGACAGCGGCGACAACACGGTCCGGGTCAACGGGCTGGGCGCGCTCGGCTCGCAGGTGCGGGTCACCCTGTCACGTAGCGGCACGACCGGCCGGTTCACCAACCAGAGCGCGCCGATCGCGGTGTCGTCGGCCACCTACACGGTGTCGAGCGGCAGCATCAGTGTGCCGGTGACCGGCATGCATGCATGGGATTCGTATCAACTGTTGATCACGCCTGCATCGGGTGCGTCAACATGGCAGCAGCGATACGAGGCGGAGAACGCCACTGTCGTCAACGCGAACCGGTTCTCGTCCGGCTCGGCGTCCAACGGCGGGTACGTCGGGCAGATCGACGGTTCGGCGAGTCCCCGTAACCAGTCGTTCGTCGACTTCCTGGTCAACGTGCCGGCAGCGCGGTCGTACACGATGACGATCGGGTACGCCAACGCGACCGGGGCGACGGCCACGCACGGTCTGGCGTACAACGGCGGCGGCTGGCAGACGATCAGCTACCCGCCGACCGCCGCGTGGGGTGTGTTCGGTTCGACGGTGAACGCCACGGTCACGCTGAAGGCGGGCTGGAACATGATCCGCCTGGCCAAGGGCTCACCGAACCTGACGGCCGGCACGGGTTACGCCGAGCTCGACTACATCAACCTCATCTGACGCTGTTTCTCCTGGTCAGCCCATGGGTACTCCATCATGAAAGATCCACACACGGGGGTGTCTGACATGACGGGAACTCATGGGCTGATCGCCATCACATTGCTCGGGTCAGGACTGCTCGCCGGCGTGGCACCGCCGGCCCGCGCCGACGCCGGGACGTGCAGCGCGCCACGGCACGTCGTCTTCGGCACGCCGGGTCGCGACACCCGGATGGACGTACGGCTGTGCCTGCTGCACGGCACACCCACCCGCGGCGCCTACGCCCACGTCGCCTGGGCCCGGGGCGGTGACGACGACGGGGAACGTGGGTTCGACGCGCTCACCCTGCACTACCACCTGCAACGGCACAGCGAGAACATCGCCCTCGGCACCTGCAACCTCGCGCCCCGCCTCAACGCGACCGCCACCGGCGCCTACAAGTGCGAGAAGGTGGAGCTGCGCGTTCCTGCGGCTGGCGGCTGGAGCGCCGACGGCTATGTCGAGTACAACCTCGACCGCGACGGCGCCGGCCTGAAACGCGTGGACCTGCGCGGTTCACCGGTCGTCGCCTACTGACCGGCGGTTGGAGCAAGGGTCCGGCCGTTAGGGTCGCCCCATGAAGCTGTTCGGAACGGTGGCCGGCCTCTACGACACCGCCCGCCCGGGTTATCCGCCGGCGGTCGCCGACATGATCCTGGAGTATCACGGTGGTGCCCCCGCCTCGATGGTCGAGATCGGCGCGGGCACCGGCAAGGGCACCGAGGTCTTCGCCGCCGTTGGCGCGCCGCTTACCTGTATCGAGCCGGATCCTCGGATGGCGGCCGTGCTCGCCGAACGGTTTCCCGGGGCGAGCATCCACGCGGGCTCCTTCGAGGAGTGGGCGCCTCCGGTCGGCGGTGTCGGTCTGATCGCCTGCGCAATGGCGTGGCACTGGCTGGATCCGGGCCGCCGCAACGATCTCGCCTACGCCGCGCTCGCGCCCGGTGGCACGCTGGCCGTTCTCGGTCACCGCTACGGCTACCAAAATCCGGAGCAGGGCGCCGCCGTTCAGGAGGCGCTGAATGCCCTCGACCCGACCGTCCAGGAGCGGCCGATCGACTGGTTCCACGACGACGTTCTCGCATCCGGGCGCTTTACCGGCGTACAGAAGAAGGTCTTGAACACCAGCCTTCCCCTGGCCAAGGGCGACTATCTCGCTCTGATCCGGACCTTCGGTCCGTTCCTGCGCCACTCCCCCGAGGTGCGGCAGAAAGGTCTCACCGCGCTGGGCCGCCTGGTCGACGGCTTCGGCGGCACGGTGGTCCTGGATCTGCGCACCACCCTGGTTCTCGCCACCCGGGAGCCGACCGTCGGGTATTGACATTGTTGAATCGATCAACGAGGGTGACGACGAATAGCTCTGGGAGCGATTCCATCCACGGGGGATGACCAAGCTTTCCGCTGCCCAGCGCCGGCCGACGGCCGGCCATGTGGCGTGCGCCCTTCCCCGCGGTGCAGGGGTCCGTCGACCCCAGTCAACCGATCGAGAGGGAATGACCGAGTGAGACGCATGGCATCCGTGCTGTCGGTGTTGGTGCTGTCGTTCGGCTTCACCGGCGTCGCCCAGGCGGCACCGGCCGAACCGGCCCCCGCCTCCGGCGGGCAATACCGGCTCACCAGTTTGAAGAGTTCACAGGAGGCGCAGACCACGCGCTCCAAGACTTCTGCCACCGCCGTCGACCCGGCGGAAACCATTCACCGCGGCCAGTACGCCAAGACCGGAGCCTCTCTGCGCGCTCCGAGCACCACCATCGAGCAATGTGCCGCCGACGAATGGGCCGACCGGTCCGGCGGCTTCGTCATCGACCACTTCAACTGGTGCCACACGGTGGTGTACAGCACCGAGCTGGAGGTCTGCCAGATCAGAATCTTCGTCTGTGTCCGCAGTCAGGAGATCGGCGACATCAGCTGGCGAATGACCACGAAGGGCGAGGGCTGGGACGCGACGCAGCCGGCCCTGGACCCCAGGTACAGCCAGATCTCGTTCACCACCCGCATCCACGATATCCAGACCGACAATCCGATGCTGGACGCGATGGTGCTCAAACTGAACCTGGTGTGCGACGGGAACGGCGCGCCCTGCCTGCATCAGCTGGGTGACGACGAGGAGCCCCGCACGATCGCCGAATGGAAGCACAACAGCGACACCGTCTTCCGCTACCAGTCCGATCCGGGGTACGGCCTCGGCGTGGACAAGATCAGCTATTTCGACTTCCACATCAAGTCGACCGCGAGTTACCCCGCAGCGAACACGGTGGCCGACGACACCGGCGACAACGGCTACCGCTGCGACGAGGCGACCTATCTACAGGGCGACCGCGGGTGCGTCTTCGACCGGGTGTCGGAGCTGTTCCCGATGGCGATGGACGAGTACCAGAACTACCGCAAGGCCGCGCTGCACATCTACGACGCCATGTACCAACCGCAGAACACCCGGCCGGTGCTGGAAGGCAAGAAGGTGGCCGGAGATCCCTTCGCCGATCAACCCCGGCCACTGCACCGCATCTACGAGCCGTACGACGCGACGATCGTGCGCGACAACAACAACGAGGCGGTGCGCACCTGCCGGGAATGGTGGGGCGCCGACTACTCGCAGGGCGGGCAGTTCGAGTGTGACGAATACCCGTTCAAGTCCACCTATCAGGGCGCCTCGCAATCCAACGGCCACTACTCCGCGCGGGTCATCGACGGCTCGGACAACGCCTCCGGTGGCGCCGTCCTGGGCGGCTGGTACGAATCGCAGCGCATCCTGCACAACGACCCGTTCTACGTCCTGCTCGGCTTCACCGGCACGGGCGGCGGCGGTGGCGGCGGTGGCGTCATCCCGGACTCGGCGCCGACCGTGAACGCGGGCGAGGACATCACCACCGACGAGGGCGCACCCGGCACGCTGCGTGGCGCCGTCCACGACTTCGAAGGCGCCCCGTCGGCCCGGTGGACCTACCGGGTCACCTCCGGCCGCGACGGCATGTCCTGCACTCTCGCCACGCCGGAACGGCCGGTCACCCGGATCACCTGCAACGACGAGGGCACCGTCGAGGTCACCCTGACCGCCGACGACGGTCTCAACACGCCGGTGTCCGACCGGGCCACCGTCACGGTCCGCAACGCCCCGCCGAGCGTGAGGATCAACGGCCCGGATCCGTGGCAGGTCTTCAAGGCGGGCGCCGCGGTGAATCTGAACGCGCCGTTCACCGATCCCGGTGTCCTCGACACGCACACCTGCTCGGTCCGCTGGGACGACGGCGGCGACGCCGACACCTACCCGGCGGAGTCGCACACCTGCGACCGGCGGCACACCTTCGCACACGCCGGCATGTACACGATCTCGGTCACCGTCACCGACGACGGCGGCGCCTCGGACACCGCCACCACGATGATCGTCGTCTACGACCCGGAGGCCGGCTTCGTCAACGCCGACGGCGCCTTCACCTCGGCGGCGAGCGCCTGGGCCGCGAAGCCCACCGCCGGCTGGATGTCGTTCCACCTGGCCGGGAACTACTACCACACCGACACGGTGACCGGGACGGCGAGCGCCTACCTCGCGAACACCAACCTGCGCCTGGACGCCGGAAACAAGGGCCTGGAATGGCTGGTGGTCACCCCCGACGGCAAGGTCGCCGCACGCGGGAAGGCAACCGTCAACGGCCAGAGCGGGTACGGCTTCGTCTACTACGGATACGACGGCTGCACCACCGGCCGGGCCGGTCAGTGTCAGGCCGGCGACGACCGTTTCCGGCTGGTGATCTGGCCATTGAGCAGCGGTGACCATCCCGGCAACGAGACCTGGTACGACAACCGGCCGGAAGCCGGCTACGACGTGGACGTCACCGAACCGCAGGACCTCACCTCCGGCGCGGTGACCATCCACCCCGTCACCGGTCCCTGACCGGTACAGCGGTGGGCGGGGGGGGCGGCCCGGCCCCCCGGTCCCTCCGCGGAGTCCCGGCCCGGGCGG
>NZ_JAHXZI010000036.1:22469-55127 GCF_019429605.1 Actinoplanes hulinensis
CCCCCCCCGCCCCGGGTCCCTCCCGGTAACCGGGGGGCCGGGGGTCTCCGCCGGGCACCGCTGTACCGTCCCTGATGACCGTCCCGGGAGGGTCCATGCCGCCGATCAGCCGGTTCCAGTACGCTCCGCGCGTCGACCACCGCATGTTCGTCCTGCTCGACCCGCGCAGCCGGCCCACACCGCAGGACGAAGGGCTGCCCGAACACGATGAGATCCTGCGCGCCGGGCAGCACGGCGTGGTGTTCCGTTCCGGCGGCGACCTGTTCCGGCCGGCCGTCACGATCGAGCGATGGACCGTTGACCCGGGCACGGCCGAGGGCGAGTGGGACGAGATCGCCGAGGCGTCGCTGTCCGCGCCGTCGGGCCGGCTGCGGCTGCGCTCCATCATGGGGGAACCGGCCGGCCCGGACCTGGAGGTGGAGGGTGCGCAGCGGCTGCGGGCGCACACCCGCGGCCGGGGCGAGGCGATGGAGCGGCTGACCGTCGAAACCGATTACGCCGGTGTCGAGGAGTGGCTGATCCAGTTGTGGCCCGCGCGGGCGTCAGGGTGAGCCGCGCAGCGGTTTTCCGGTCGCGGTGCGGAGCAACTCCGTCACGATGGTGATCTCTTTCGGTCGTTCGGCGCGGGACAGGCGGGTGGTGAGCCACTCCCGCAGCTGGCCGGCGGTCAGCGTACGGCCGGGATGGATCTCCACGGTGGCCCGCAGCCGCCGGCCGAACTCGGTGTCCGCGACCGGTTCCAGCAGCACGTCCGCGACGTCGGGATGGTTGGTGATCACGGCGGCTACCGGGCCGGGATACACGTTCTCGCCACCGGAGACGATCATGTCGTCGAGCCGGCCGTCGACGAACAGCCGTCCGGCCGGGTCGAGATGGCCGAGGTCGCCGGTAGGGTGCCAGCGGCCGTCCGGATGCCAGCCTCGCACCCGGATCTCGCCGATGCGGCCCAGCGGCAGCGGGGTGCCGTCCGGGCCGGCGATCCGGACCTGTACGCCGCGGGGCGCCCGCCCGACCGTGCCGGGCGCGGCCCGCAGGTCGGCCGGAGTGGCCATCGCGGCCCAGCCGGCCTCGGTGGTGGCGTACATGTTGAACGTCCGGTCCCCGAACCGCTCGCGCAGCCGTTCGCACAGGTCACGGTCGAGCGGGGCGGCGCCACTGATCACCGCCCGCAGCGAGCCGAGATCCGGCCACGCCGACGCCGGCAGGTCGCAGATGCGGCGCAGCTGGACCGGCAACGCGAAGAGCAGGCCGGCCCGGTTGGCGGCGACCGCGTCCAGGATCCGCGCCGGATCGCCACCGGACACGAGCACCACGGGAGCGCCCAGGGTGAGGCCGGCGGACAGGTAGGTGAGCCCGTAACCGTGGTCGGGCGGGGTGGCCACCACGATGGGCTCGCCGGGCCGCACCGGCGTCAGCCGCAGATGGGTGGTGACCGGGCCGAGCAGCATGCGCAGCGGCAGCGGGCGGGAGACGGCGCGGGGCACGCCGGTGGTGCCGGAGGTCAGCACGTACACATTGCCCGGTCGCCGCGCCGCAGCGCGAGGCGTGCCCCCTCCAGCGATCAAATCCGGCCACGTTGTCGCGGAAAGACCGGCGGTGACGGCGTCTGGCTCGTGCACCAGCCGGCCGATCCGCTCCTGTTTCACCACCGCCGCGAGGCGCTCGCCGGGCAGGTCCGGTGGCAGCAGGATCACATCGGCGCCCAGCCGGGACAGCCCGGCCGCGGCCGCCACGAACCCGCGGTGCCCGCCGCAGGCCAGGCCGACCCGGTCGCCGGGCCCGACGCCGAGGGCTGCCGCGCCCGCCGCGCAGGCGCCGGCCAGCGCGTCCAGCTCCGGGTAGGTGACCGGCCCGTCCGCGTCGACCAGGGCGATCCCGCCGGGTGGTCCGGCGGCGAGCGCGGTGGCGAGGCTGCGCCCGTGCCGGCGGCCGGCGCGCAGCAGCCGCACCACCCGGCCGGGCCGCCACAGCCCGGTCGCGGCCAGCACCCGCAGCGGCTCGGCGGCGTCGATCGCCCGCACCCCGGCGGCCAGCGTCCGTTCGACGGTGCGCGGCATCGCCGCCGAGACGACCGCGCCGAGCCGGGCCCACCACGGCGACCAGGAGCGGCGGTGCGCCACCGACCGGCAGACGATCTCCGCGGCCTCGGCCGCCGACATCATCGGGGCCCGCGCATAGTGCGGCGTGGGCGCGCTCATCCGGGTGCGGACCAGATTGAGGTACGCCGTGCTGACGGTGACATGGTCGCGCCGCAGCTCGACGGCGGCGCCGCGCAGCCACGTGTCGAACGCGGCCTTCGACGAGTGGTAGGCCGACCAGAGCGGCGTGTGCAGGGACAATCCGGCCGTGGAGACGTTGACGATGTGCCCGCCGCCGGCCGCCCGCATCGCCGGGAGCAGCACGAGCAGCAACTGGACCGGGCCGAGGTGGTTGACGCCGATGGTGCGCTGGATGTCGTGGAACCGGTCGGCGGTGTCCGCGACCGATCGCCGGATGGACCGCCCGGCGTTGCTGACCACCACGTCGATCCTCCGATAGCCGGCCACCAGTTCGGTGGCCAGGACGGCGGCCGCCTCCGGCGACGACAGATCGGCCGGGTGTGTGAAGGCGCGCCCGCCGGCCGCCTCGATCTCCGCGCGTACCTCTTCGAGGCGTTCGGCGGTGCGCGCCACCAGCAGCACGGTGGCGCCGGCCGCGGCGAGCCGGCGGGCCGTGGCGGCGCCGATCCCCTCGGAGGCGCCGGTGATCAATACCGTGCGGCCGGACACGGCGGCTCGCAGTCGCCGTTCCCGCGGGCCCCGACCGGTGATGCCCGCCATGATCCGCATCCATCGCCCGAGATGATTCACCGGACCATTGTGCAGCCGGCGCCGCTGCACCGTCAGGCGTCGTGTTCGTCGCCGAACTCGGGCGGCAGGTCGTCGCTGAGCAGGTCCTCGGCGCGGCCCTCGAGCAGTTTGGCGGTCTCGATGGAGCGCGGCAGCATGGTGTCCTCGTACGCGCGAACAGCCTCGCCGATGGTTGCGGAGCCGGCGAGCGCGAGTGCGAGTTCGGCGGCGTCGAGCATGGCGAGGTTGACGCCGACGCCGAGCGGGGGCATGAGGTGGGCGGCGTCACCGAGCAGGGTGACCGTCGGATCGTGCTCCCAGGCGTGTGGAACGGGAAGCGCGAAGATCGGCCGGTCGACGTAGGGGCCGTCGTTGTCGCTGATCATCTGTCGCATGCGAGGGGACCAGCCGGCGAACTCGTCGAGCAGGTGGGCACGGATGCCGGCGGTGTCGCCGGGCCGCAGGCCGGCGGCGGTGATCCAGTCGGCCGGGACCCTGCGGATGATGTAGACACGGATGTGGTCACCGCTGTTGCGCTGGCCCCACAGCGCGCGCCGGCCGTCGGCTCCGGTGGCGCTGCCCTGGCCGACCAGCGTGGACAGCTCGGTGTGCCGATCCTCCACGTCGTGGAACCAGGCTTCGGTGAAGCTCACACCGGTGTAGAGCGGGACGGCGGGTGAGACGGCCGGGCGAACGCGGGAGAACGCGCCGTCGGCGCCGATGACCAGATCCGTCTCGACTTCGGCGCCGTCGGCGAAGTGCAGTGTGCGGGGACCGTCGGCGGGCCCGCTGACACGGCTGAGCGCCTGACCCCACCGGACGGTGCCGGGTGACAACGAATCGAGCAGGAGGTCGCGGAGCCGGCCTCGATCGATCTCGGGTTTGAACAGTTCGCCCTCCTCCGGGACGATGCGGGCCCGCAGCTCGCCGCCGGTGCCGAGGACGCGCATCTCCTGGCCCTCCGGGCGGGACAGCTGGAGGAATTCGTCGAGCAGACCGGCCTCGCGCAGGGCGAGCTGGCCGTTGTCGGCACGCAGATCGAGGGTGCCGCCCTGGTCGCGGGCGTCGCGGCCGGGGTCACGGTCGTGGACGGTGACCGCGATGCCGTGCCGTTGCAGGATGCGGGCGCAGGTGAGCCCGGCGGGTCCGGCGCCGATGATGCTGATCCGGGCTTGCCCGATGGGTGACGTCATGGCCTCAGAAAAGCAGAACGAGTTTAAAAGTGCAACGGGTCAACTTTTTGCCTGATGCCACCTACCCCTATACTCGGCTCATGACCCAGACCCCTGTCGGCCGTCGCGAACGCAAGAAGGCGGCAACGCGGCAGGCGATCGCCGACGCGGCCCTTCGCCTGTTCCTCGAGCACGGCTACGACCGGGTGAGCCTGCGCGACATCGCCGACGCGGCCGACGTGTCGACCACGACGCTGTTCAAGCATTTCCCCGGCAAGGAAGCGCTGGTCTTCGACCAGGAGCAGGACAACGAGGCTCAGCTGATCGCGGCGGTGCGTGAGCGGGCCGCCGGCCGGGGCATCGTGGAGGCTCTCCGCGAGCACCTGCTCGGCGCCTACCTTCCCATCGCGCGGCATCCCCAGGCGGCCGAGTTCATCGCCCTCGTCGACGCCACGCCGGCGCTGCGGTCGTACGCCGAACGCATGTGGACCCGGCACACCGACAGTCTCAGCGCCGCCATCGCCGAGGAGTGCGGCGTGGACCACGACGACCTCGCCTGCGTGACGTTGGCCAGATTCGTGCTCGAGATCCCCGCCCTCGTCCGCGGCCGCCCGGACCCTCGCGCCGCCGTCGAGGCGATCTTCGACATCCTGGCGCGTGGCTGGGTGCCACCCGACGGCGTCAGGTGACCAGGCCGCGGCGGTAGGCGTAGACCACGGCCTGCACCCGGTCGCGCAGGTCCAGCTTGGTGAGGATCCGCGAGACGTACGTCTTGACCGTCTCCTGGCTGATCACCAGGGCCGCCGCGATCTCGCTGTTGGACAGTCCGTTCGCGATCAGGCACAACACCTCCAGCTCGCGTGCGCTCAGCGGCACGTCGCCGGGGGTGTCCGCGGCCGGGCGGATCCGGGCCGCGTAGCGGCCGACGAGTTGACGGGTGACCTCGGGGGCGAGCAGCGCCGCACCGGCCGCCACGGTGCGGATGCCGTGCAGCAGGTGCGCCGGCGGAGCGTCCTTGAGCAGAAAACCGCTGGCGCCGGCCCGCAGCGACTCGTAGACGTACTCGTCGAGGTTGAACGTCGTCACGACCAGCACCTTGACCGGATGCGGCACACCGGCGCCGGCCAGCTGGGCGGTTGCCTCGATGCCGCCCAGGCCGGGCATGCGCACGTCCATCACCACCACGTCCGGCTCGAGTTCGCGGGCGAGCGCGACAGCGGCGTGGCCGTCACCGCAGTCGCCGGCCACCGCCATGTCCGGCTGGGCGCCGATGATCGTGGCGAATCCTGTCCGGATCAGCGGCTGATCGTCACAGACCAGCACCCGGATCACGAGCCCACCCCGACCGGAATCCGCGCGGTGACCAGAAAACCGCCCTCGGCCCGTGGGCCCGCGGTGAAGTCGCCGCCCAGTGTGCCGACGCGCTCGCGCAACCCGGCCAGCCCGCGCCCGCTCCCACCGGGTGACGCGGTGCTCGACCCCGATCCGTCCGTGCTGATGTGCACGTCCACCTCCCCCACCCCGTAACGCACCGTGACGCTGGTCCGCGCGCCGTGGTCGTACTTGAGGGCGTTCGTCAGCGCCTCCTGCGCGACACGGTAGACGGTGGCGCCCGCACCGCCCGGGGTGTCCGGTGAACTGCCCTGCTCGACCAGCTCCACCGGCTGCCCGGCCCGCCGGGTCTGCTCGACCAGCACCCGCAGCTCACCGCCATGAGCGGGGTTGAGCAGGTCGAGCAGGTGCCGCAGGTCGGTGATCGCGTGCCGCCCGGTGTCCGACACCGCGGTCAGCGCCTCGTCGAGCCGCTCCGGTGCCGCGGTCAGGTATCGCGCCGCCTCGGCCTGCACCACCATCGCGGTCACATGGTGGGTCACCACGTCGTGCAGCTCCCGTGCGATCCGGGTGCGTTCGGCGGCCCGCGCCGTCTCCTCCGCATGCCGGCGATGTTCCCTCTCCGCCAGACGGTTGCGCCGGATCCCGGCCCCGACCGCCCACAGCGAGGCCAGCACCGCGTAGAACAGCACCACCACGTCGAACCCGAGTTGCCCCATGCGGGCCAGCACGGCGGCCAGCGCGAGGAACCCGGCGGACGCCACGATCACCGTCGCCCGGCGGTGGTGTGCCACGTGGATTCCCGCGCTGATCAGCGCGATCGACAGGGCGGTGCCGCCGAGCGTGTTCCAGCCGCAGAGCTGGTCGACCGCGAAACCGGTGAACACCAGGGCCAGACTGATCATCGGCCGTCTACGGCGGATCGCCAGCGGCAGGCACTCAACGGTGATCGCCAGCACGCCCCAGACGCCGAACGGCCGGGCCGGTACCAGGTCGGCGAGCTGGGTGCCGTGCCGGTGCCAGGCCGGGATCAGGGCCAGCGCGGTGAGCAGGAGCGCGACCGGAAGGTCCTGGACGGTGACGTCGAGGCGGCGCCACTGGTCCCGTAGATCGGCGACGCTGCTCACCGGTCGAGTGTAGAGGCGAGCGCGGGCTCGGCGTTGCGGCGCCTCGTCATCAGGTTGCCGCGGCGGTGGGCCAGCCACAGGAACACCGTTGTGACCAGAACACCGGCCACCACGGTGAAGACGCTCGCCTCCGGACCGAACTGCCCGCCGCTGACGAGCGCGTCACCGGTCGACTCCGAATCCAGAAGCCCCTGCTGTACGCCGTTTCCGGAGACCGCGGAGCCGAAGATCGCGGACTGCGCGTAGTTCCAGCCGAAATGCAGGCCGATCGGCAGCCACAGGCTACGGGTGGCGGCGTACGCCGACGTCAGCATGCCGCCACCGGAGATCGTGATACAGAGCGCGCCCCACAACGTGGCGTTCTCGTTGAGCAGGTGCATGCCGCCGAACACCAGCGCGGACACCGCCAGCGCCGGCCACGTGCCGGTGAGTTTCTCCAGATGCCGGAACAGCACGCCCCTGAAGATCAGCTCCTCGACCGTCACGGCCACCGCCATGAACCCGATCAGGCCCACCGCGTTGACCGGGTCGTCGCCGAGCCCGATGATCCGGTAACCGCCGCCGGCCGCGATCACGCCGATCACCGCCGCGAAGATCGAGACACCCAGCAGCGTGCCCCTGATCAGCCCGGATACGGCCGCCCGGCCGGCCAACTCGGTCACCTCACGCTTCTCGGTGGCCCTGACCACGCCGTAGTAGACCGCCGTCGTGAGGAACGCGGCGGCCACGCCCACGGACAGTGAGAGCCAGACGTTGCCGTCCACCGAACGGACCGCCAGACCGGCTAGGAACGAGGCCGCGACCACCGCGACGAACTGGAGAAGGAACCGCATGACACACCCTTCGCAGAATCCGCGGCAGGACCGCCGCGACTGCGAAGAAAACTACGGATCGTCACGAGAGAAAACGTCACCTCCCGGCGGACACTTGCGTGTAGCTCGCCCGAGCTACACGTCCCGGGGCGGCCCGCCGCCACAGCACAATGGGCAGTGGCAGCGCGGCACTGAGGTGCGGTCCTGTCCGGGTTTCGCTATCGATCGAGGGGCGTACGGAAGCGCCGCGCCGTCTCCTCCAGACGGTCGTGGTAGCCGGCCCACCAGGACCGGTCGCCGGGTGGCAGGTTACTGTTGGCGGCCCGCAACCCCGCCGAGCCGTCGACCAGCTCGCGAACGATGTCGGCGTGGCCGGCGTGCCGGTTCGTCTCGGCGGTCACGTGGATCAGGACGCGGTGCAGAGTGACCTCCCGCCTCTCCGACGGCCACCACGGCACCTGTCCGAGAGCGTCCAGGTCGAGGGCCTCGATGGTGGCGTCCGAATGTGCCCACACCCGGCGGTAGCGGGCGACGATCTCCTCGCGCGGCTCGCCGTCGGTGGCCCACATGTCGGCGTTCGGTTCGGCGTCCTCGGCCATCCACGGCATCGGCTCCGGGCACGGCCGGCCGAACGTCTCGCCGAAGTAGCCGCCCTCGACCCCGGCGGCGTGTTTCACCAGGCCCAGCAGGTTGGTGCCGGTCGGGGTGAGGGGGCGGCGGGCGTCGTACTCGGTCGTGCCGTCCAGTTTCCACAGCAGGGCCTCGCGGGCCTGGCCGAGGTAGTGGCGCAAGTCGGCCTTGGGGTCGAAGGTGGTCATGCCGCAAAGGATGCCAGAGCGGCGGCCACGGCTGCCGGGTTCTCCTCCGCCATGTGATGACCACATTCGATGGGTACGCCGCGCACGTCCCGCGCCCAGGCTCGAACATGGACCGTCTGCTCACCCCGTTCCGGGGTCTGCGGGCCGGACCGCGTCCACGCACTCCACGGTTCCGGCCCTCGTGCGCCGCGTCGCCGCGATCGTGAACCCGGCCGCGCGGACCAGCGGCACCTGGCGGCGGGTGAAGTGCTCGCCGGCCGCCGGGATGGTGAACCGCTCGAACACCCACTGGAACGCGTGGATCGGCGGCCACGTGCTCACCACGTGATCGAGCAGCAGCAACCGCCCGCCCGGCACCAGCACCCGCCGGGCCTCGGCGATCGCGGCGGCCGGATCCGGGACGGTGCACAGCGCCAGCGCGCAGACCACCGTGTCGAACGAACCGTCGGCGAACGGCAGCCGCTCCGCGTCACCCTCGTGCAGATCGACCGTACGCCCCAGGTCCACCGCCCGCCGCCGGACCAGCGCCAGCATCGCCGGGCTCAGATCGAGGCCGGTGACCGTGACGTCATCCGGGTAGTGCGCCAGGTTCCCGCCGGTGCCGACGCCGACGTCCAGGACCCGGCCCCGCGCCCGCGCGGCCAGCCACACCCGGCCGTCGCCGAACATGTGCCGCTCCAGGAACGCCATCCGCCGGTCGTAGCTGGGCGCCACCCGATCCCAGATCCGGCGCGCCTCGACGGCCCTCGCTGACTCGCCCATGAGACCAGTGTCGCCCGGCCCGGCAAAAAAGTTTCGCCCGGCCGGTAGTAGAAGCCCGATCCCGTTCGTCATCGGAGTGAGGACAGTCGGAGTGAAGACGAGAGGAGACACGTCATGGACGTGAAGACCGGCGCGGAGGTGACGGTGACGGTGATCGCGCCGCTCCCGCGCGAGAAGATGTGGGAACTGGTCACCGCGGTCGACCGGATCGGCGAATGGAGCCCGGAGACGGTCGGCGCGACCTGGGACGGACCCCGGCGATTCATCGGCCACAACCGCTTTCCGGACGGATTCGAGAGTACGGTCACGTGCGTGATCACCGAGTCGACGGAGCCGCGGGTGTTCGCCTGGGACGTCCTCGACGACGACGGCCGGCCCGGTTCCCACTGGCGGTACGAGTTGCGCGACGGCGCCGAGCCGGGCACCACGGAGGTGCGCCACAGCTTCGTGCACGGCCCCGGCCGTACCGGCGTCCCGGCCGACACCGGCAGCGTCAACGACCGGCTCGTCACCCTCTGCCGCACCATGACGTCCACGATCACCGCGATGACCCTCGACTCGACGGGAGCCACCCGATGAAGTACCTGATGCTGGTCTGCGTCGACCCCGACCTGGTGCCCGACGAGAACGACGGGGCGCCGGACATCGAGGAGTGGTTCGCCCAGGTCAAGGAGAACCACGTGGTCGGCAGCCGCACCCGGCCGGGCGCCGACGCCACCACGGTCCGCGTCCGGGACCGGCAGGTGCTGCTCACCGACGGCCCGTACGCGGAGACCAAGGACCTGATGGCCGGCTTCGACGTGATCGACTGCGCGGACCTGGACGAGGCCGTCGCGATCGCGTCCAAGCACCCGATGGCCTACCGCGGCGTCATCGAGCTGCGGCCGTTCTGGCCCTTCGAACAGGACTGAGACGAGGACTGAGCCCTGACCGTTCAGGACCGCATCGCCGGGATCTACGCCGACGGGTGGAGCCGGATCGTCGCCACGATGATCCGGTTCACCGGCGGCGACTGGAACCTGGCCGAGGAGTGCGCGCAGGACGCCTTCACGCAGGCGCTGCGAAAATGGCCGGCGGACGGCGTACCGGATCAGCCTCTCGCCTGGCTGACCACGACGGCCCGCCGCCGGGCGATCGACCTGATCCGCCGCGAAGCGCTGGAGGCGGCGAAGCTGCCGGAGGTGGCCATGGCGGAGCCGGCGCCCTACCCGGACGACAGCGACATCCCGGACGAGCGGCTGGAACTCATGTTCACCTGCTGCCATCCGGCGCTGAACCTGGAGGCGCAGGTCGCGCTGATCCTGCGCTGCCTCGCCGGATTGAGCACCGCCGAGATCGCGCGGGCGTTCCTGCTGCCGGAGAAGACCATGGGGCAGCGGCTGTTCCGGGCCAAACAGCGGATCCGCAACGCCGGGATCCCGTTCCGGGTGCCGCCCGCCCACCTGCTGCCGGAGCGGCTGCCGGCCGTGCTGCACGTGCTGTACCTGCTGTTCAACGAGGGTTACACCGATCCGGTCAGGGCGCGGCTGTGCGCCGAGGCGATCCGGGTGGCGCGGGTGCTGGCCGCGCTCATGCCGGACGAGCCGGAGGCGCTCGGCCTGCTCTCGCTGATGCTGCTGCATGACGCCCGGCGGGCGGCCCGCCGGGATCCGGCCGGCGACCCGGTCATCCTCACCGACCAGGACCGCGCCCTCTGGGACCGGCGGTCCATCGACGAGGGCGCCGACCTGTGCGAGCGGGCGCTGCGCCGCGGCCGGGCCGGGCCGTTCCAGGTGCAGGCGGCGATCGCGGCCTGCCACGCCACCGCGCCGACCGCAGAGGAGACGGACTGGGCGCAGATCGTCGCCCTCTACGACCATCTGGCCCGTCTCGAACCGAGCCCGGTCGTCGAACTGAACCGGGCCGTGGCGGTCAGCATGGCCTCCGGCGCTTCGGCGGCGCTCCCCCTGGTTCTCGCCCTGGCCGAGACCGGTCGCCTCGACGACTACCACCTGTTGCACGCGACCCTGGCCGACCTGCTGCGCCGTACCGGCCGCCTCACCGAGGCCGCGGAGAGCTACCGCCGGGCGGCGGACCTGGCCCCCACCGAGGCGGAACGCCGCTTCCTGACCACACGCATGGACTCATGATCGACCGTGATCGCGCCATCGCCCTCGTCGAGGCACAGCTCGCCGAGGAGCGGCAGGCCCAGCCCCACCTGCCGGAACTCGCCATCGTCCACGTCGAGGAACACGAGTTCGGCTGGCTCCTCGTCTGGCAGTCCGCCGCCTACGCCCGCAGCCGCGATCTGCGGGACAGGCTGATCGGGCAGGGCCCGTACCTGGTCGACGGCCTGGACGGCAGCATCCATCACATCCCGGTCACCGTCTACTGTCGCGACGAGTGGCTCCAGCTCTACCGGGAGCGCATCCGCGGCGAGCCGAAGCCGGATCCGGTGCTCGCCACCGCCCGCGAACTGCTGCGCGACGAGGGCACGATGGCCGTCCTGCGACATCTGCGCGCGGTCGCGCCACGGCGCACCCTGAGCGAGACGAAGGCGTACGCCGACGCGCTCCGCGACGGCGGTGAACCCCCGGCGGACCTGGTCGAACGCACCCGGCCCGTGCTCACCGGCCGGCAGCCGGACTTCCAGACCCTCACCGGCCCGTGTCCGATGGAAGCGTGAACACGTCCGGCCGGCGGGAGCCGGCACCCCGCTCCCGGCGGAAGGATTCACTCATGGTCATCGTCATCCTCGATTTCACCACCGCCGCCGCCGACCGGGCCGCGGCCCTCACCCAGCTCGACAGCGAACACGACGAGATCCGGGCGCTGCCCGGCAATCTCGCCTACCGGGTCTACGCGTCCCGGCACGACGACACCGCCGTCACCCTGGTCCACGAATGGGCCGACGAGCAGTCCCTCGCCGGCTACCTGCGCTCGGACTCCTTCGCCCGCTCCGGCCGGGTGATCCGCCCGCTCATGACCGGAACCCCGCTGAGCCGCCGGTTCCGCGCCGACCTCCTGGAAACCGTCGCCTGATCATGCACCGTCCGGCGTACAGCTTCGTCCGGTCGTTCCCCGCCACCCCGGCGAACGACTTCCAGGTCGACCGGCACTATCTGCTGTGCGCCTCGACCGGCGCCCTCCGCCTCGAGGCGGAGGGCGCCACCTGGCTGCTGCCACCGGCCCGCGCCGCCCTCATCGCGGCCGACCGTCCGATTCGGATCAGCATTCCGCAACCGGTCACCACCTCGTCCGTCCTGTTCGACACGGACTTCGTCCCGCCGCCTCCGGCGCCGTTGACGGTCTTCGACCTGACCCCCCTGGCCCGCGCGCTGGTCGCCGAGTGCGGCCTCTGCGCCACCGAGGATCAACCCCCTTCCCGGTACGCCGAAAGCGTCCTCAGCGCACTCGCCGCCGTCACCTGGAAGCTCGCCGAACAGCCCAGCCCCGTGGTCGTGCCCACCGGCCGCTCCCCCGAACTGCGCCGCGCCCTGCACCTCACCGAACAGCGCCTCGCCGAACAGCTCACCTTCGAGGAACTGGCCGCCGAGGTAGGACTGGCCCCGCGCTCGCTGGCCCGCCGCTTCGAGGTCGAGTGCGGCATGACGTGGCGCGCCACCCTGCGCCGGATGCGGATCCTGCGCGCCATCGAGGAACTGGCCGCCGGCGACACCCCGGTCACGAAGATCGCCTATGCCGTCGGCTACACCTCGCTGTCCGCCTTCAACGCCGCCTTCCGCCAGCTCACCACCCGAAGCCCCACCGAATACCGCGCCAGCTTCCACCCCTGACCGTCCACCGGCACCACAGGCAACCGGCCTCGCCAGGCAGGCGGGCGCACACGTTCGGGCTGCCGAGGCCAGGTGGCCGCACACGGAAGACGTCGCGCACGCGACCACCACCGCCATATGCCACGTAGGCGACCACGACACTGCCGGCGTGTTCGCCCACCCACGCTCCCCGAGCCGCGACCACCCGCCCCGGGCAACCGATGGGCTGCGCCACGGGGCGTCAGGGGCGGGTGCGGGACAGGAGCCAGCCGGACATGGCGCGGACGCCGTGGCCGATCGCGCTCTCGTCCGGCTGGAAGGTGGCGAAGTGGGGGTAGCTGGTCTCGACGCCGGTGTTCGGGGCCCGGACGCCGAGGAACGTGTAGGTGCCCGGGAGATGGTCCAGGAACAGGGCGTAGTCCTCGCCGCTGAACGGGATCGCGGCGTGCAGCGGCATCACCCGCTCGGTGCCCAGCGAGCGCCGCAGATGCCGTTCCAGGGCCTGCCCCTCACGCTGCGGGGTGACCATCGCCGGGAACGGGTCCTTCGGGAAGTCCACGGTGGCCGGACCCTCCGCCCGGGCGCGGCGCCGGATCTCGGCACGCACCTCCGTGCAGCGGTGCTCCGGCCAGCACCGGGACGCCACCTGGACGGTCGCGCCGGCGGCCCGGGCCTGGACGAAGACGAACCGGGCCAGCGGGCCGCCCGGAGTCTGCAGGTAGGCCACCAACTGCTCCAGGTCGGCGGGGGTGGACGGGCGCCGCACCGTACCGATGCTGTTGATGCTCGTGGCCAAACGCTGAGCGCGCGCCGCGGCATCGTCGCCGGTGAGGGTGATCAGGCCGCGGTCCTGGCCGGGCATCCCGAATCCGGCGATCGTCGCGAACCGGCCGACCGGGAACGGCCCGCAGTGCAGCGCGTGGATCTCGGTGGGACGGGTCGCCGTGAGGACGCCGTCGGCGATCATCGCGGCGGCGCCGGACAGGCTCTCCTCGGCCGGCTGGAACAGGAACACCACCCGGCCGGCGACCCGTTCCCGCAGCCGGGCCAGCACCTCGGCGATGCCCACCCCGACCGTGGTGTGGATGTCGTGGCCGCACAGATGGGCCGGGCCCGGGCCGCCGCCGATCTGGTCCTGGGGGCCGACCGCGTCCATGTCCGCCCGGTAGGCGACCGTCCGCCCCGGCCGGGCCCCGGTCAGGACGCCGACGACACCGTGCCCGCCGACGCCGGTCGTGACGTCGAGCCCGGCCGCCCGCAGCCGCGCCGCGACCACCCCGGCGGTCCGCTGCTCCTGGCCGGACACCTCCGGATGGGCGTGCAGGTCGCGTCGCAGATCGATCAGCGTGCCGTCGATCCGGGCGGCCTCCGCCTCCACGGCCAGGGCCACCCGGTCGGTCGCCGAAGCCGCCTCGGTCGACGTCAGCCACGCCCCGGCCGCCGCCGCGACCGCCCCGCCGAGCACGGCCCGCCGGTTGATCACCGGGCCCTCTGAGGTTCGCATGGTTCCTCCCCGTCTCGTTCGACGTGGTTCAGCCTTTCGCGATCCGCGCCCTGGGACGATGGGGCAGGCTCCCTGTCAAGGGTGGTGCTAACCCCACCCAGCAGGCCTCACCCCTGGTAGCACGGGCTGAGTGTCACACCGGCCGCCCCGCTCGGCCTTGGCCTGGCCGGCCCGCTCATCGCCCTCCTCGGCGCCCGCGGCGGCCTGGTCGTCTCAGCAGCCCTCACCGCCGCACTCGCGCCGGCCGTACGCCGGTGGATCGCCCCTCACACCCAGAGATAGAGCCCGTGCCCGTCGTCCAGATGCGGGCCCACCCAGGCGAAGAACTCCTCGATCCACGGATTCGCGGGCGGCCCGCCCGGCCAGAACGGCTCGGGCCGGGCGATCCGCCGCGACCGTGGCACGGTGCGGTTGTGGGCCCGAACCGTCTCGTCGACAAGCGTGATGTGTTCGGCAAGCGCCCGGATCCGCTCCTGCTGCCCGGCCACCGGAGAGTCCGCTTCGGCGCTCTTCGGCGGCGGCCCGGCCGGCGCCACCTCCGGTGCGGGCGGCAGGTCCAGCACCGGAACGAGCGCGGCCGCCGCCTCCGCCGCGACGAGCCGCCGCAGGTAGTGCCGCATCCGCCCGGCCGTGATCTCACCATGCCACCAGCGCCAGCGGTCCACCGCCCGCCGCGCGTCCCCGGGCAGGAGGGTCAGGTAAGCCTGTTCCCGCCACTCCGGCGGGAACAGCGGGTTCATCCCGATCACCGCGGTCCGGAAGGTCGGCCAGATCCCGTCCACCTCGGCGATGTCGAGACACCCGCGCAATCGCTGCTCCACGTCGGAAGCCGGTACCGGTTCACCGAGCCGGTACCGCCGAACCCGCTCGGCCTGGGCGGCGACGAGCTCGCGGACCTCTGACGCGCCCGCCCGCGGCCGCGCCGGAACCCAGTCGATGCCCACGATCAAGCATGGTAGACATCGATGGCGGGTAGCTTCGAGGTGATTGTCGGCCGAGACCCCGCGGGCGCGCGGCCTGCCCGACCGCATTCCGGATCGCCGTCCGCTGCCCACGGTCGAGCAGGTGATGACGGCACTGCGGGAGGCGGGCGCCGTCGGGATCAGCTACGGCGTTTCTGACCGGGCTGCGGCCGCCCAAGCCACTCGGATGACCCGCGCGCCGGATCCTGAGGCCGGAGGAGCCCATCCCATGTGGCCGAAGAAGCAGGTCATGCCGGACGACGAGCTGCTTACCCACCCGGCCCACATGCGGGGCGACGTTCTCGTCACGGCGGACGAGGTGGAGTCGGCCCTGACCGGTGGCTTGCGGACGGTCCTCGCGGTGGTCTCCGAACTGGAGCCGGTCAAGGACGACGGCGGCGAATGTCAGGTTTCCGGCGGCCGCCTGCATGGGGAGAGCGACTGGAAGCCGTCGCCGTCCCGGCTCGTCCCGATCCAGTAGTGCCACCGGCCGCGATACGCCGGCTCGCCGGTCCGGCTCGACGCGGCCGGTCACCATGGGCGCATGGAGGCCTCACTCACCCTGCGCCCGCCGCGGCATCGGCTGGATCGCCGGTTCATCACCTGGCGGACACTCCAGGCCGTCCTCTGGTCCATCGGCGTGCTGGGCACGCTCGGTGCTGTCTGGGGGTACGCCGAGAGCGCCCGCCCGTATCTGGGACCGGTGATCCTGGCCGTCGCCGTGACCTACGCGGTGAACATCACCGTCATGCCGTACGCCCGTTACCGCACTCATCGCTGGGAGGCCACCGAGGACGCCGTCTACGCGCTGTCCGGCTGGCTGACCAGGGAGTGGAAGGTGGTGCCGATCTCCCGGATCCAGAGCATCGACACCGAGATCGGGCCGTTGCAGCGCTGGCTGGGCCTCGCCTCGATCACCGTGACCACCGCCTCGTCCGAGGGCAAGATCACGATCGAGGGCGTGGACTCGAAGATCGCCGAGGAGACCGTCGACCGGCTACGTGAGGTGACCGCCGCGACCCCCGGTGACGCCACATGAGCGGGCCGGCGCACGATTCCTCCCGCTCGGCCCCCGCTGTCGTGGCGGCGCCGGAGCAGAGCGGGAGCGACGACATGAGCGACCTCACGAACGCATCGTCCAGCTCGGCCCCGGAGCGAAGCGGAGGCGACGACCTGAGCGAGCCCGCGGGCGAACCGGCCGGCCCGGTCCCCGTCGACGACCAGGGCTGGCGGCGGCTCAGCGTACGGGTCGTCTGGCTCGATCTGGTCCGTGTCGTCATCTCGCTGGCCACCGGCTATCTGGGCATCGTGGTGAGCGACGAGCCGGTGTGGGCGCTGGTGGCCGGCGCCTGTGGTGGCCTGCTGACCGCGCTGCTGGATCTGCGGCGCTGGCAGACCACCCGTTACCGGATCACGCCGGAGCGGGTGGAGATGCGCACCGGCTGGCTGTCGCGCAAGCACCGCACCGTGGCCAGGGACCGGATCCGCAGCGTGGACAGTTCGGCCCGGCTGTTGCAGCGGCTGCTCGGGCTGCGCACGGTGCACATCGGTTCGGGCGAGACGGAGTCGTCGTTCAAGCTGGACGCCCTCGATCACCGGCACGCCGCCCTGGTCCAGCGTGAGCTGATGCCCGGGCAGTCCTCGGTCGTCCTCGTGCCGGCCGACTCCGACTCGTCCGACCCGGCCTCCACCGACCGCGTCCCGCCCGTGACAGAGACGCCGACGGGAACCGTCATCGCCCGATTCCGCCGGTCGTGGGTCCCGTTGAACGTGGTGTCGGTGTGGGCCGTGTTCGCGATCGCCGGCCCGTTGTTCGCGCTGAACTGGCCGCTGCGGGCGCTCGGTGTGGACCTGACGGAGTTCGGCCGCGACCTGATCGGATGGGACGACCGCGCGCTGGTGGCCAACATCGCCCTGGTGCTGCTCATCGCGTACCCCCTCGGGGTCGTCGCGACGACCGTCGCGTTCCTGCTGGAGAACGGCAATTTCCAGCTGGTCCGCACCGGAACCGCCCCGGACACCGCGCTGGTGACCCGGCGCGGGCTGCTCACCACCCGGACCGTGCAGCGCACCGACTCCCGGATGCGCGGCATCGCCGTGGACGAGCCGCTGGTGTGGCGCTGGCTGCGGCTGGCCCGGACGAAGGTGCTGTCGTCGGGTCTGGGCGCCGCGGCCGGCGAGGCGACCGGCGGTGACATCCTGCCGCGGATCCGACTGGCCGAGGCCCACGACCTGGCGGCGGAGATCCTGCCGGACGGGGCCCGCCCGCTGGAGGCCGCGCTGACCCGGCATCCGCGTGGCGCGCTGACCCGGCGGCTCGGCATGGCGGTCTACGGTCCGGCGCTGCTGTCCGGGGCGATGCTGGTGTTCACACTGACCGGGGTCCTGCCCGGGCTGTGGTGGCTGCTGCCGTTGGCGCTGATCCCGGTGACGCTTCCCTTGGCCGTGGTGGCCTATCGCTCGCTGGGTCACGCGGTCGATGGCGATTACTTGGTGGTGCGCCATGGAATCGGCCACCGTCGGACGGTCGCGTTGCAGCGGCGTGCGGTGATCGGCTGGACGGTGCAGCAGTCGATCTTCCAGCGCTGGGGTGGCCGGATGACCGTCGGTGTCGCGACGGCCGCGGGCGCCCGCCATTACGAGTCCCCGGACATGAGCGAGGACCAGGCCCTGACGTTCATCACGAAGGCGACGCCGGACCTGGCCGCCGCCTTCGTCCTCGATGACTACGCGGAGAAGTCCGGCAGCCCCAACCGCACGGCCACGGTGTCGGCGAACCATTCCAGATAGTCGGGATCGTCGGCGAATCCGGCACGTGCGGCGGCCACCCAGTCCGGTCGCCGCAGCAACTCGAGGTAGTGGTCAGTGCCGGTGACAGCGGCGTTGACGTACCGATAGAAGGTGGGTGGTCTCCGGGCGAGGTGTGCCGCGTGCGCACTGAGGACCTGGTCCGCCGGTGGATAATCGCGCAGCGTCATGCCCATGCCGCCGCATTCGGTCATGATTCGCAGCAGCCGCCCGGTGTGATCCACGAGCTCGTCGTCAACGTCGTTGCGGGTGATCGCCTCGTGCAGGTGCGCGGTGGTGGCGACCTTTCCGGCGAAGTAGCCGTTGAGGAAGTCACCGTCGCAGGCGTTCCGCAGCAGCCAATCCCGGGCCTCGTAGGGACCGCTGCGGCAGAGCGCCTCGATGACGTAGACCCGGCCCCAACCGGAGGTCCGCTGAGCGAGCCAGAGCAGGGCCGCCACACCACCGGGTCGGCGGCTCAGCGCCTCCGCGGCCAGTGGCCCGAACCGGTTGGATAGCAGGCCGATGGTCCGGATCAGCGGGACGTCGTCCTCGTGCCAGTCGGTGGCCAGCAGGGCGAGGCCCACCGTGGCGGAACAGCGGTCCGTGCTGTGCCGCACCAGCCAGCGGCCGGTGCGGCGGACACGTTTGCGTTTGGCCCGCAACGCCGCGGCGGCGATGTGGTCGTTCCGGTGGATCGGGACATGGACACCATGGAACGCGTCGGCCAGGTCGGCGGGCGAAGCGCTGGGGTCGCCGAAGTACCGGTCGAGGATTTCGGCGACCTCGGCGCCGTCTCGCCGGGGACCTCGCGACCCGGGCAGACCGCCCTGATGGGCCGCCTTGTCAGGGAAGGGCTCGCCGTCCCGGGGCAACGGCTCGTCCGGATGCCGCTGGTGGAGACGGAGAG
Source organism: Actinoplanes hulinensis (assembly GCF_019429605.1). NCBI lineage: Bacteria > Bacillati > Actinomycetota > Actinomycetes > Micromonosporales > Micromonosporaceae > Actinoplanes > Actinoplanes hulinensis. The sequence continues at coordinate 41,239 of NZ_JAHXZI010000036.1, forward strand.
CGTGGGCGAAAAGGGAGAGTCGGGCGCCTTGAGGCGCGCTTTTCCGGGCGCTCATCCGCGCGGGGAGAACTCGATTCTGTCGATCATGGCGCGGATCCTACCCGGCTACGTGCGGCGTAGGCGTACCAGATAGGTCTGGGCGACGACGACCAGCGCCAGGAACGCGCCGCTGATCACCTGTTGCCAGTTGCTGTTCAGGTCGCCGACCTGGTTGATCAGGTTCTGGATGACGCCGAGCAGCAGCACTCCGGCCACGGTTCCGGCGATGGTGCCCGCGCCGCCGGTAAGCAGCGTTCCGCCGATCACGACGGCGGCGATGGCGTCGAGTTCCATGCCCGCTCCCAGGACGGTGACTCCTGACCCGAGTTTGGCGGCGTTGATGGTTCCGGCCAGCCCGGCCAGCAACCCCGACAGGACATAGACCCCGATTCTGGTACGCCGGACCGCGACGCCCATGAGCGCGGCGGCGTCCTCGCTGCCGCCCACCGCGTACACGGCATTGCCGAATCGCGTGCGGGACAGCACCACCATGCCGAGCAGCACGATGATCGCGACCAGCCACACCTGGTTGCCGATGCCGAGCAGGGAGCCGGTGCCGAGGGTGTGGAAGGCGTCGTTCTGGACGATGTAGGTGGTGGAGCCCTCGTCACTGACCGCGCGCATGAGCCCGCGGGCGCCGAGCAGGGCGGCCAGCGTGACGATGAACGGCGCCATCCCTGTGTAGGCGATCAGCGCCCCGTTGAGCAGCCCGATCGCCCCGCAGACGGCGAGCGGCACGGCGATCGCGGCTAGGAGGCCGTATGGGGAGGCCCAGGCGGCGAGGACCCCGCCGAGCACGTAGAGCGACCCGACCGACAGGTCGATGCCACCCGTGATGATCACGAAGGTCATGCCGAGCGCGATCAGCATCGGCGGGGCGGCCGCGACCAGGATGGTGGCGGCGTTGTCGAGGCTGCGGAAGTTGGGGAACGCGCCGAACGCGATCAGCACCACGACGGCCAGCACGGCGAGGGCGCCCTGCCGCTGGAAGGCGGTTCCGGCCCGGCGTTGGGCGACGGCCAGTACGGTCACCTGGTCTTCCTTTCCCGGGCCGCGTAGACGGCGACGAGGATGATGGCCGCCTGCACCATCTCGGTGGTGGACGGCGGCAGGTTGTTCTTGATCATGGTGGCGATCACGAGCTGCATCAGGACGGCGCCGGCGACCGTGCCGAGGACGCGTACCCGGCCGCCGGTCAGCGGGGTGCCGCCGACGACCACCGCGGTGATCGCGGACAGTTCGATGAGCAGGCCGATCGAGGAGGCGTCGCTCGACTGGATCCGGCCGACCGACAGCAGTCCGGCGATCGCGGCGAGGACCGCGCACAGCACGTAGACGGTGATCAGGACACGCTGGACCGGGAGCCCGGCGAGTTCGGCGGCGGGCCGGTTGCCGCCGATGGCGAGAAGGCGGCGACCGAAAACGGTTCGCCGGACCGTGAACGCCACGACCAGGATGGCCAGGGCTGCGGTCCACACCAGCACCGGGATGCCGAGCAGGTCGCCGGAGCCCAGGTAGATGAGGTCGGCGTTGCGGATGTCCTTGAGCTGCCCGTCGGAGATGACCACGGCCAGGCCGCGGCCGCCGACGAACAGGGCGAGAGTGGCGACGATCGGTTGCAGGCCCACTTTCGCGACCAGGGCGCCGTTGATCAGGCCGACGGCCACGCCGGCGAGCAACGAGACGATGACGGCCGCGATCACCCCGTACCCCAGATAGAGGGGTATGAGAGCCGCCGCGAGGGCCATCACCGCGCCGACCGAGAGGTCGATGCCCTCGGTGCCGATGACCAGGGCCATGCCGAGCGCCACGATGATGATCGGGGCGACCTGGATGAGCTGGATGCGCAGGTTGCTGACGGTGAGGAAGTACGGGGTGAAGGCCGCGTTGTAGACCACCAGCGCGGCGATGGCGATGTAGACGCCGTATCTCGGCAGCCAGTCGGCGCGGCGGGGTGTGGTGAGGGCGAGGGTGGTCATGCGCCGGCCTCCGCGATCGTGGCGAGCAGGCTCTCGGTGGTGACGTCGTCGCCGGTCAGGACGCCGACGACGGCGCCGTCGCGGAGGACGACGACCCGGCCGGAGCCTTCGACGAGTTCCTCGGCGTCGGAGGAGACGAGCACGACGCCGAGTCCTTCGGCGGCGAGTTCGTCGATGAGCGCCTGTACTTCGGCCTTGGCGCCGACGTCGATCCCGCGGGTGGGCTCGTCGAGCAGCAGCACCTTGGGGCCGGTGGCGAGAAGCCGGGCGAGCAGCACTTTCTGCTGGTTGCCGCCGGACAGGTCGCCGACGCGCTGGTGCGGGCTGGAGGCCTTGATCCGGAGCCGTTTCATGAACCGGTCCACGATCTCGTCGATCTTCGCGTCCGAGACCAGGCCGAAGGTCGACATCCGGGGCAGGATGGACAGCGCGATGTTCTCCCGGATGGACAGGCCGGGGATGATGCCCTCGGCCTTGCGGTCCTCGGGTTGCACCGCGATGCCGGCGGCGACCGCCTTGACCGTGGTCGGGTGGCGCAGCGGCGTCCCGTCCACCTCGATCTCGCCACTGTCGACCGGGTAGGCGCCGGCGATCGCCTTGATGGTCTCGCTGCGCCCGGCGCCGAGCAGGCCGCCGAGCCCGACGACCTCACCGGGGCGTACGCCGAAGCTGATGTCGTGCAGCCGGTTGCGGCTGCTGAGCCCGGACACGCGCAGGACCGGGGTGTCGTCGGCCGCCGCGTGGTCGCCGCTGAACACGGTGAAACCCTCGCGGCGTACGTCGGACACCTCGCGGCCGAGCATCAGCGCGACCAGGCGGACCCGTTCCAGGTCGGCGAGTCTGCCGGTATGCACCAGTTTTCCGTCGCGCAGGATGGTGACGGTGTCGCAGATCCGGTAGAGCTCGTCCATCCGGTGCGAGACGTAGATGATGCCGATGCCGCGTTCGTGCAGGTCCTGGATGACGCCGAAGAGCGTCTCCACCTCGCGGGGCTCCAGGGACGAGGTGGGCTCGTCCATCACGACGACCTTGGCGTCGATCATGACGGCGCGGGCCAGGGCGACCATCTGCTGGGCGCCGAGCGGCAGGGAGCCGAGCCTTTCCCGTACGTCGGTGGTGACCCCGTATCCGGCCAGGATGTCGCGGGCCTCGCGGTCCATCCGGGTGCGGTCGACCAGGCCGAGGGTGGTGCGGGGCTCGCGGCCGAGGAACAGGTTCTGGGCCACGCTCATCAGCGGGATGAGGTTGACCTCCTGGTAGATGGTCGAGATGCCGGCCCGCTGGGCGTCCATCGGCGTCGCGAAGGACACCGGCTCTCCCTGGTAGCGGAGCTCACCGGCGTCCGGACGGTAGACGCCGGTGAGCACCTTGATCAGGGTGGATTTGCCGGCGCCGTTCTCACCGACCAGCGCGTGGACCTCCCCGGGCCGCAGCGCGAACGACACGTCGTCGAGCGCCCGCACCCCGGGGAAGACCTTGGACACGCCGGCCACTTCGAGCAGCGTCACGCGTACCTCTCCTTGGTCTTGATCTGGATCAGTAAGCGCTGGCCAGGTCGGCCTTGGCGTTGCTCTCGTCGTAGGAGCGGTCGGCGATGATGATGTCCTGGCCGACCGGCTTGCCCCCGAAGAAGTCACCGGCGGTGGAGAAGGCGAGCGGGCCGAACCGCGGGTTGGATTCGATGACCGCCGAGATCCAGCCGTCGACGATGCCCTGGACCGCGCCCTTGGTGCCGTCGATCGACACGATCTTGACGTCGCCGGGCTTCTTGCCGGCGCCCTTGAGCGCGGTGACCGCGCCGAGGGCCATCTCGTCGTTCTCGCCGTAGATGCCGTTGATGTTCGGCTTGGACTGGAGCAGCTGCTCGGCGACCTTCTGACCCTCCTCGCGGGAGAAGTTGCCGGTCTGCTCGAAGGTGATCTTGATGTCCGGGGCGATCTTCGCCATCTGGTCCTTGAAACCGCTGGTCCGCAGGGTGGTCACGTTGTTGCCGGGCGCACCCAGCAGGATCGCCACCTCGCCCTTGTTGCCGAGCGCCTCGGCCATCTCGTCGGCGGCGCGCTTGCCCTGCTCGGCGAAGTCGGAGCCGATGAAGGTCAGGTAGTCCTTGCAGGCGGCCGCGTTGATCTTCCGGTCGATGGTGACGATCGGGATCTTCTTGGCCGAGGCCTTGGCGAACACCGAGTCCCAGCCATCGGAGTTCAGCGGCGCGATGATCAGCAGCTGCACGCCCGCGTCGATCATCTGCTCGACGTCACTGATCTGCTTGTTGAACTGCGAATTCGCATTGGCCGTCGTCAACTGGGTGATGCCGAGCTTGGCGGCCTCGTCCTTGATCGACTGGGTCTCGGCGATCCGGAACGGGTTGGCCTCCTTCTCCGACTGCGAGAAGCCGACCTTCGCCGTCTTGAGATCGATCTTCTCGCCGCCGTGCTGGTCGATCGTGCAGGTGGCGGCGCCCGGCGCGGCCGACTGCACGACCTGCGAGGCGGCCGGTGCCGCGCCGGCGCCGGTGGCGGCCGGATCCTCCTCCGACTTGGCGCAGCCGGACACGACGAACGTGGCGGCCAGGGCGGCGACCGCCACCCGGCGGTGGGCAGACTTCATCAACATGACTCCCCAAAAATGAACAGCGAACCGTGAGCGCTGAGACGTTTTCAATCACAGATGAACATATCTAGGCACCAGTTAGTAATCCTGTCAATACATTCGGGTTCCGGAACCGGCCCGCCGATGCGGCCGCTACGCTCCTGGTCAGCGCGTTATGGACACGCTCTACCCGCCGGTTTTCCTGGCCCTTACCGGCAACCCCGCGCACCAATAGTGAACGCGAACAATCGCAAACCAACACCCACATTCATCGGTACGCCCGGCGCCGTCCCCGACCGCACCGGCCCCGTACCGCCGAACACCGCGAGCAGCTGCCGGGTCCCGGCCGTGACGCGCGCGCCGGGCGTGAGTGGGTGGTCCGGCCGCTCGCTGACGTCGCCGGTGCGATGCTGCCCTCGCCGCCCAGGACACCTACCGGATCGGCCTGCGGGCGCTGGTCGACGGCCTGCTCACCGGTTCTGTCGTACCCGAGGGCTAATCTCCCGGCCATGGTTCAGTGGCCCGTCCCCGAGGAGTACGCGGACTTCGTCCGCGCCGAGCGTGAGGTGCTGTCCCACCTCACCGAGCGGGCGCGGCACACCGCGGACCCAGCCGGGCTGCGGGAGCTCGCCGAGGAGATCCGGCTGCGGGTGGAGCGCGGGGAGCACCACACCATCGGCAACCTGCGACGGCACCTGGACGACATCGTCGCCGAGCTCGACGAGATCTACGACGCCGCGTTCCCGGTCGGCACCGGCGCGGATCTGGCGACGGTGCTGTCCGGGCCGTGGCCCACGCCGCACCGCCACGCCCTGCTCTCGACCCTGCTCGGCCGCGACCCACGGCACCGGATGCATCTCGATCAGCTCGTCCCGGACACCTCCGACCCGGCCCTGCTGCGACTGCTCGTGCTCAACCCACTGGGTCACCTGTCCCGGCCATCGACGGTGCGGGTGCTCGACGCCCTCCACGAGGCCGGTGAGCTGGACCGGTCCGTCGCCGACCGGGCCATCACCGACGACCTCTACCTGGACCGCGCCGTGGCCGGGCCACCCCGGGCGGCGTGCGCCGGCACGGTGCTCGACCGGGTGGACGCGCTGACCTGGGAGCTGATCTCGGCGCCCGGGCCACCGGACTGGGACGACCTGCCCAAGGGGATCCCGCCACGGGGGCTGCGGTTCGTGCGGGCGGCGCTGGACTGGACGGGCGACCCCCGGATCGCCGCTCACCTCGGCGCGGCCGAGCTGACCGCCGACGAGTTGGTTGCGCTCGTCGCGCTGCTGGCGGAGCGCCCGGTCGATGACCGGCGCCGGGTGTGGGGCTGGCGGAAGGACGAGCAGCTGCTCACGCTGTTCGGGCTGGCGAGCGCCGTTCCGCTGCTGCGCCTGATCCTGGCGATACCCGCCGACGAGACGGTGCGGCACGACCGGGCCGTGCTGCTCGCCGCGATCGGCGACGCCGGGGTGGACGACGCCCGGCGGCTGCTGGAGTTGCAGCCCAGCGAGATGGTCTCGGCGGTGCTCGGCGACAACCGGGCCGCCGTGCTGAAGCGGGTGAAGCACAACGCGTTGCAGGGCATCGCCGCGTTCGGGATGCTGCCGCTCGCTCCGGACGAGACGGTCCTCGACCGCTGTCTGGCGTTGCGCGCGTCCGCGAGGAAGGGCGTCAAGCTGGGCCCGAACCGGCGGCACAGTCACGCCGCCGCGATCGCGATCGCCCTCGACCATCTGGCGCAGGTGGCCGGCGTGCCGGAGCCGGCCCTGCTGGAGTGGGACTGCGAGGCGGCGTGTGCGTCGCGGGCGCCGTCCGGAGTGGACTGCGGGGAGTACCACGTGGACCTTCGGTTCGACGCGGCCGAGCCGGTGCTGGCGGTGAGCCGGGCCGGGAAGCCGCTCAAGTCGGTGCCGGCCGCGGTCCGCGCCGATCCGGGCTATCAGGAGCTGCGCGAGCATCAGGAGCTGCTGCGGGATCAGGCCCGGCGGATGCGCACCGGGCTGGTCGAGCGTCTCGTCGCGACCGGGCGGACGCTCCAGCCGGAGGAGCTGGCCCGGCTGCGGACCCTGCCGGCGGGAGCCGCGATGCTGCCGTCACTGCTCTGGCGCGACGCCACCGGCGCGATCGGCCTGCTCGCCGACGTCGACGCCGCCGGTCCGGTGACCGCGGTCCACCCGGTCGAGTTGCTCACGGACGGGACCCTCGCGGCCTGGCAGGCGGAGATCATGCGACGGCGGCTCCAGCAGCCGGTCAAACAGGCTTTCCGGGAGGTGTACGCGCTGACCCCGGCCGAACGCGCGTCGGGTGACGTGTCGTGGCGTTTCGCGGGTCAGACCGTGGAGGGCCGGATCGCCGCCCAGTTGCTGTCCGGGCGGGGCTGGAGCGTCGCCGGTCAGTACGCCGACCATCAGGCCACCCGTCCGGCCGGAGCCCTCACCGCCGCTCTGGCCGCCGAGTTCCACGGCTACTTCGGCATGGGCGACGTCCGGGTGGACGGTGTCCGGTTCCTCGCCGACGGCAAGCCGGTGCCGCTCGACGAGGTGCCCGCCGTCGTGTTCTCCGAGGTCATGCGCGATCTGGACCTGGTGGTGTCGGTCGCCGGCACGGTGCCGTGGGATTCGGCTCCGCAGGCCGCGAGCCGGGCACAGATCCTGACCACGCTGATCGCCGCCCTGAAACTGTCCCGGGTCACCGTGGACGGCTCGTCGGCCGTGGTCCGCGGCGGCCGGGCCACCTACCGGGTGCATCTGACCAGCGGCAGCATCCACGTCGAACCGGGCGGCTACCTGTGTGTGGTGCCGGCCCGGTTCGGCGCGACCGCTCATCGGCGGCTGTTCCTGCCGTTCGCCGGCGAGGACCGGATGACCAGCGTGATCCTCAGCAAGATCCTGCTGCTGGCCGAGGACGAGAAGATCACCGACCCGTCGATCCTGGCGCAGCTCAGCGCGCTGCGGGTGTCAGTGCCCGCCGACGAAGGTGGGGCGGACGACTAGGACGACCCGGTCGGGGGCGTCCTTCGGGGTGTCGGTGCCGAAGGGGGCGTTGTAACGCTTGGCCAGCTCGACGAAGAAGCCACCGGTCGGGTCCGGCTCGATACGGTCGACGACGCCGCGGACCTCGATGTAGCGGTACGGGTTCTCCGGGTCGATGATCGAGATCGCCACCGCCGGGTTCGCGGTGATGTTCCTGAACTTGCGGCGGAAGTTCGTGTGGGTGAAGCGGATGAACTCGCCGTCCCAGGCGTACCACATGGGGTTGTTCTGGGGGGTGCCGTCTTCCCGGACGGTTGCCAGGTCGGCGAAGAGCGGCCGTTCCAGCAGGTCACGAAGCTCGTCGGGGACGGCGGCGGCTGCGGTGGTCATCTGTTCTCCTTTGTGGTCGTTCCGCCGCTGGCCAACAGCGGCGTCAACCACCGTATTCCGATAGGCCCACGAGCAGTTCCCGTTTCACCGCGGAGGCCCGCTCAACAGGTCCCACCGGTTGCCGGCGATGTCGAGGAAGACCGCGACCTTCCCGTACGCCTCGGTGCGCGGCTCCCGCACGAAGGTGACACCGGCGTCGACCATCCGCCGGTAGGTGCCATCGAAGTCGTCGGCCCGCAGGAAGAACCCGACCCGCCCGGCCGTCTGGTCGCCGACGGCCGCGCTCTGCCGCTCCCCGTCGGCGCGGGCCAGCAACAGACCGGTCTGCGCGCCCGGCGGCCGGACCACCACCCATCGTTTCGGGCGGCCGTCGTTGGTGAGCGACGGCGAGTCCTCGACGAGGTCGAACCCGAGCACGCCGGTGAAGAAGGCGATGGCCGGGTCGTACTCGTCCACGATCAGGGCGACGAGATCGATCTGCACCCGGGCAGCGTAGGCGAATCTCGGTGGCGGCACCGCCGGTGACAGGAAACGATGTCGGCGTGGCGAACAGGACAGCGGCGGTGGCATCGATGCGCGGGCTCACGCTGGGTGACGCGTTCGGCGAGACGTGGTTCTTCCGTCCCGCCGAGACGCTGGAGACCGCGCTGGTGGAGCGGCAACTGAAGGACGGGCCGTGGCCGTGGACCGACGACACCGCGATGGCGCTGTCGCTGCTGCGGATCCTGGACCGGCACGGACGCGTCGACCAGGATGCGCTGGCCGCCGAGTTCGCCGGGGCGTATGCGGCCGACCCGTACCGCTGCTACGGGGCCTCCATGCACGACGTGTTGCGGGCGATCGGTGACGGTGAGCCGTGGGCCGACGTGACCCGGCGGCAGTTCGACGGGATGGGCTCGTGGGGCAACGGCGCGGCGATGCGGGTGGCGCCGCTCGGTGCATGGTTCGCCGGCGATCTGGACACGGTGGTGGCCGAGGCCGTCCGGTCGGCGGACGTCACCCACGCACATCCGGAGGCGACGGCCGGCGCCGTGGCGGTCGCGGTCGCGGCGGCGCTGAGCGTGCGCGGCATCCCGGGCGGGGAGCTGATCGAGGCGGTCGCCGCGCGGGTGCCGGACGGTGAGGTGGCGTCGCGGCTGCGGCGGGCGACCCGGTTCGCGCTGTCAGCCGATCCGCGTCATGTGGCCGGGATGGTCGGGTGCGGGTCGATGATCTCGGCCGCGGACACGGTTCCGTACGCGATCTGGTGCGCCGCCGCCAACCTGGAGGACCTGACCGAGGCGCTGTGGGCGACCGCGCTGGCCGGCGGTGACGTCGACACGACGTGTGCGATCGTCGGCGGGATCGTGGCGGCCCGTACCGGTCTGGCCGGGGTGCCCGCGGCCTGGCTGGCCGCCTGCGAGCCGCTCCCGTCACCCCTGGTGATGAACCCCGGTCAGTAACCTGCCGGAATCCGATATATCTGACCTACCGCGAAGAATCCGGAGGTCAGCACATGCCCGTCATCATGATCCTTCGTCTCAAGGCCGACCCGGGCGCCGTCGAGGAGACCGCCAGGACCCATGCCGAAACGATGAACGAGGTCGCCGAGGCCGGGAGGGCGGCCGGCGCCACCCGGCACACCTTCGCCGGCCGTGACGGCGAGGTCCTGGTGATCGACGAGTGGCCGGACGAGGCCACCTTCCAGGAGTTCTTCGACAGCCAGCCGGACATCCCCCGGATCATGCAGGCGGCCGGCGTCGAGGGGCCGCCGGAGATCTCCTTCTACCGCAAGCTGGACACCCCCGACCAGTTCTAGATCGACGGAAAGGTCGGAGAGTCTCTGGCCCGGCGAACTCAGCCGGATCGCCGGGCCAGGTTCTTCACGGCGTCGCTGTCGTGCCCGCGGGTATGGCTGGCCATACCCGCGGATGGGCGTTCACTGGTAGTGCTCGGGTGCCGGCATGATCGGTCTACTGGAGTGCATGCGATCCATCTCGATGACCACGCACCACCCGTCCGCGGTACGTCTGTTCGCCCTGGCACGACGCCATGAATGTCGCCTTCCTGCCGACCTCGGCGCTGTTGATCGCCGGCCTGGTGGTGGCGGGGTGGGCCCTGCCCTCGCTACGGCGTGTCACGTTGGCCCTCGGCGTGCTCGGGGTTGGCGTTAGCCGGGCTAACAAATCAACGGCGGCATCGAGGAGAGGGAGATCCTGGATCTTCCCTTCCTTCTCCTCACCGGCTAGTTTCTGCGTGACAAAAGTTGATCTTGGATGGCGAGGACGATGACGACCGACGACGGGTGGGTTCCGGCGAGCCCGCCGAAGACCTGGGAGTGGGGCACCCGCGCGCTGATGCTGGCGATCGGCGCGACCTGCGGCCTCACCGTGCTGTTCCTCGTCTGCGACCTGGCAGTCTGGTCCCACCTGCGGTCCGGCAGTGAGGCCGTCTCGCCGACGCTGATCTGGATCATCGAGCACATCGACTCGCTCAACCTGCTCGGCCTGTTCCTGGTCGGCGCCTATCTCGTCGGGTTCTTCGTCTGGCGGCGCCGCACCAAGGAAGCACTGCGGGGCTATGTCGCCGAGCCGGACGGGCTGCTCTCGCACTGGTCGGTGCCGGTGTGGAACGCGGCGATCGTCGCGTCCTTCCTGATCCGGATGAACGTCGACACGTCCGCCGAGGACATCGACGGCATGGTGCGGGCCGTGCAGGTCGAGGCATTGCAGCACGCGGTACGGCTGGCCGGTCTCACGGTCCTGCTGATCGGTCTCTGGGAGATCCGGGACCGGGTGCGTGCGGGCTTCCGCGACTCCGGGGTGATGCGGCAGACCCGGCGGACCCCGGGACGGATACCTTTCCAAAGTTGACGGGACGGCCCACCTGACACTTCGCCCAGCTTAAGCAGTATATCCCGGTTTGCGCCGAGATCGCCGCTGTCATGGCGCGGATGGAACGCCGGACAGGCAACCGAGGCTGCCGTATAAACGGTGTAAGCCGGGAATGTTGCGGAAGGTGGACACCATGGCAGTGGGCGCCGGTTCGCCACCCTTACTGTTGCGGCCGATGCTGCGGATCACCGACCGGATCCGTACCGCCACGCGGCTGGCTGTGGTCGTTCTCGCCCTGCTGGTGCCCGGCGCGCTGGCCACCGGCATGTACACGGCGGCGAACACGACTGAGATCAACTTCAGCACCAGGGAGCGGGAGGGCTCCGAGGTGCTGCGCCCCGTGCTGGTCGCGCTCACCGACACGGTCGCCGGCCGTACCCCTGATCTGGCCGCCGTCCGCGCCGCCGCGGACGCCCATCCGGACCTGGGGCTCTCCGAGGACGCGGCGGCCGTACCCGAGGTGGGCGCCAACTCGCTCCAGGAGCGGATCGCCACCGCGAGCGCCCTGGCCAAGCTGGTCACCGAGATCAGCAACGAATCGAACCTGGCTCTCGACCCCGACCTGGACTCGTTCTACGTGATGCACGCCCAGGCGGTGCAGTTGCCGGTGGCGATGCTGACGACGTTGCAGGCGGAGATGCCGGTGCCCGCCGACAGCTCACGCCTGACCGCGGTAGCCAATCAGTCGGTGCTGGCCGGGCGTCTGGCGAACAGCGCCACCATCCTTCGCAACGATGTCGCGACCGCCACCGCGAACACCGAGGACACCGAGTTGGCCGGCCTGATCACCGAACCGGTCCATGCCCTCGCCGACCGGCTCGACGAAATGGCCGGGCAGCTCACCGCGACACTCGCCGAGCCCGGGCCGGCCGATACCGGGAAGGTCGCCGAGGCGGTGACAGCCGCGGTGATGCCGCTGAATGACGCGCTGAACAGGCTGATCGACGAGCGCATCAGCACCGACACCGTCCAGGGGGCGGTGGTGCTGGCCATCTCGATCGGCGGGTTCGGGCTCGCCCTCTGGTGGGCCGTCGCGGTGCTCTGGCGGACCAACCATGACGTTCGGCAGACGGTCGCCGCGGTGACCGCGATCGCCGGCGCCGACCTGTCCCCGCGGCCGCTTCCGGAGGGACGCGACGAGATGGGCGACATCGGGCGGGCACTGATCGTGGCGCGGACCCGGCTGGCGGATCAGGAAGCCGCCCTGGCCACCGCGGAGGTCGCCCGCGAACAGCAACTGCGAGCCGGCTTCCAGCACCAGCGGCAGGCCGAGGTGCAGTTCCGCCGCCGCACCCAGGAGATCATCGACGAGTCCACCGGCGTGATCGCCGAGGAACTGCGCCAGGTCACCGAGAAGGTGGGCGAGGTCAAAGGCTCCTCCGAGGTGATCGACAACCGGATCTCGGTGGCCAACCTGGCCGCCGGCGCGATCGTCGACCAGGCCCGCGAGGCGGAGCACGTGATCACCTCCCTGGAGCAGAGCCTGCGCCGGGCGGCCTCGATGGTGAACCTGGTCAACGGGATCGCCGGGCAGACCCGCCTGCTGGCGCTCAACGCGACCATCGAAGCGGCCCGGGCCGGTGATCTCGGGTACGGCTTCACGGTCGTCGCCGACGAGGTGAAACAGCTCGCCACCAACACCGCCGAGTCGACCGATCAGATCACCCAGACCATCCATGACCTGGAACGCGACACCACCGCGATGTCCCAGACCATCACCGCCATGATCGAGGGCATCGGCGGAGTGGGTGAGGCCGCCACCTCGCTGCGGGACGTGGCGGTCGAGCAGGCCGCCCTGATGGCCTCACTCACCGCACAGATGAACGCCACGCTGGGCCGGGTGGAGGAGATGGCCAACCTGGCCAGCCATCTGGAGCGCCGCGAGCACGACCGGATCGCCACCGCCGGCCAGGTGACATTGCGGGCGCCCGGCCGGCCGGCGGTCGAGGCGCTGCTGGTCAACGTCAGCGCCGGCGGCCTGCGGTGCATCGCCCCGGAGGGCCAGCAGTTCATCGAGGGGACGCCTCTCGACGTCGACCTGCGCAGAGGCGACGACGAACTGACCGCACAGGCCCGGGTGGTCAACACGGCGGAGCACCAGAACGGGCTGGAGGTCGGCCTACAGTTCCTGGTCAGCGACGATGGCCAGGCCAGGTTGCTGACCGCCTTCGCCGACCGCTTGATGGATGCGGCCAACGTCGGATGACCCGAACAGAAGCACTGAGGCCGCCACCCCTGGTGGGGTGGCGGCCTCGGTGTCGTTGTCAGCTCAGCTTGACGTTGAAGATCGGGTTGGCGGCGAGCTTCTTGAACGCGGCGAGGCTGCCCGGGGTGCTGTTGATGCTGATGTCCCGGTTGCCCTGGTCATCGGCCTTCGTGTCGAAGTGCACGATCGCCTTGATCGCGGGACGCTTCTTCAACTCCGGGATGACACTGTTGTAGACCGCGGACTTGTCGGTCTTCTTACCGATCCGGTGATACCCACCCCACTCGGCAACCATGATCGGCTTACCCTGGTGCTTCGTGGTCGCCCACTCGTAGAAACCGGTGCCGCCACCCTTGGGCTTACGGTCGAGCAGGTCAGCGAACTTACCGTAGTGGTAGTAGCCCTTCTCCACACTCACGTACGAGTCCAGACCGATCCAGTCCACCACGTCGTCGCCCGGGTACAGGTCCTTCCACCACGACTGCGCCATCCACTTCTCGTTACCCATGTAGGCCATCACGTTCACCACGTTGTCGGCGCCCTGCGCCTCCAACCGCTGAATCGTGTGCCGGTACATGGCCTTGAAGTCCTTGGCCTCCCAGCCCGAACCCTTCTTCGCCTTCACGTCGTTCTCCGGCTCATGGTTCAGCACCAGGAACACGTCCTTGTCATACGCCTTGATCCGCTTCGCGAACGCGTCGATCCGGGCGTCCTGCTCACCCTTGGCAACCTTCGCCCAGCTGGAGCCGTAGGCGATCTTCCAGTTCAACAGCAGCACCCGCGGGTTCGCCGGATCCTGGGTCATCGCGATCTCCGACTTCGTCGGGAACACCTCGTCACCCTTGTG
>NZ_JAHXZI010000037.1:0-52697 GCF_019429605.1 Actinoplanes hulinensis
TCCACCTCATGGGGCTCCATGTTCGCGATGAGCGTCGTCTCCCTGCTCCCGATCTTCCTCGCCTTCCTACTCGGCCAGCGCTACCTGGTCAAAGGCATAGCCACCACCGGAATCAAATAACAGGAGGAAATCGCCATGTATAACGGTCTTTCCCGGCGCACCCTGCTCTCCCTCGGTGCCGGCGCCGCCGCCGCGTCCGCTCTGGCCGCCTGTGGCGGTGACGGTGGCGACGCCGGCGGGGAGATCACCAAGGACGCGGTGAAGCTGCGGTTCACCTGGTGGGGATCGGACGCCCGGCACAAGCGGACGCAGCAGGCCATCGACATGTTCACGAAGAAGTACCCGAACATCACCGTCTCCGGTGAGTTCAAGGAGTGGAACGGCTACTGGGACAGCCTCGCCACCACGGTCGCCGCCAACGACGCCCCCGACATCATCCAGATGGACGAGCTCTACCTCGCCTCCTACGCCGAACGCGGCGCCCTGCTCGACCTCGGCACCGCCACGAAACACCTGAAGACCGACGGCATCGACCCGGCGGCCCTCGACACCGGCAAGGTCGACGGGAAGCAGTACGCCGTGCCGACCGGCGTGGCCGCGTACTCGATCGTCGCCAACACCACCCTGCTGGAGCAGTACAAGATCCCGGTTCCCGACGACTCGACCTGGACCTGGGACGACCTCAAGCGCATCGGCCTCGAGGTGTCGAAGGCCAGCGGCGGCAAGGTCACCGGCGTACAGTCCTGGGGCTTCGACGCCGGTGGCGTGAACATCTGGGCCCGCCAGGCCGGCGCCACCCTCTACGACGCGTCCGGCAAGGTGTCCATCCCGCCCGCCGTGCTGGCCGGATACTGGCAGTACCTGCTGGATCTCGCCAAGCAGGGCATCGCCCCGGCGCCGTCGGTGACGGTCGAGCGGGCCGGCGCGTCACTGGACCAGTCCGGCACCGCCACCAACACCTCCGCGTTCGGCACCTGGTGGAACACCCAGCTCACCTCGCTGTCAGCGGCCAGTGGCCAGCAGCTCAAGCTCCTCAAGCTGCCCACCAACGGCCAGGCCGCCGCCGCGGAGAGCCCGTACTACAAGCCGTCGATGTTCTGGTCGGTCTCGTCGCGGTCGAAGCACCCGGCCGAGGCCGCCCTGTTCGTCGACTTCCTGCTGAACACCACCGAGGCCGGCGAGGTGCTGCTCACCGACCGCGGTGTGCCCTCGAACAGCACGGTCCGGTCGGCGATCACCGGAAAGCTGGCCGACACCGACAAGGCCGCAGCCGAGTACCTGGCCGCCATCAAGGTCGGCGCCGCCCCGCGCGTCACCCCCAACGGCGCCAGCGGCATCGAGGCGATCCTCAAGCGCCACACCGAAGAGGTGCTCTTCGAGCGGCAGACCCCGCAGGCCGCGGCCGAGTCCTTCATCAAGGAGCTCCAGACGGAGATCGACGCGGCCTGACGCCTCACCCCTCATCCCCCATTTCCAGGAGAGAGCATGGACGCTCGTACCGGAAAGTTGTTGAAAGCCTGCACGGCGGCCGTGCTCCTGGCCGCCGCCATCCCCTCGTCCGCCGCGGCGCACCCGCCGCGCGGACCGCAGCTGGAACGCCTGGACCGCGGCCTGGTGGCCGCCACGACCGGCGAAGGCGTCTTCCTGAGCTGGCGGCTGCTCGGCACCGAGGCCACCGGTTCCTCGCCGACCGGGCTGACCGGCCGGAACTTCGACGTCTACCGCGACGGCCGGAAAATCGCCACCGTCACCGACAGCACCAACTACTTGGACAAGGATGGCACCGCGACCTCGAAGTACCGGGTCGCGGGCGCCACCACCACACCGTGGGCCACCAACTACCGTGACCTGCCGTTGCGGAAGCCGGCGGACGGCGTGACGCCCGCCGGGGAGACCTACACGTATTCGGCCAACGACATGAGCGTCGGCGACGTGGACGGTGACGGGAAGTACGAATACATCGTCAAGTGGGACCCGTCCAACTCGAAAGACGTGTCCCAGGTCGGCTGGACCGGGCCGGTCTACGTCGACACGTACAAGGCCGACGGCACCCTGCTGCACCGCATCGACCTGGGCGTGAACATCCGGGCCGGAGCGCACTACACGCAGTTCCTGGTCTACGACTTCGACGGCGACGGCCGCGCCGAGATGATGATGAAGACCGCGCCGGGCACGAAGACCATCCGCAACGGCCGGGAACGCTACATCACCACGCCGGGTCACTCGCCCACCGAGGACCACCGGATGAGCGCCGCCGACTACTACCAGCACATCGTGGACATGTTCCTCGGCTGGCATGCGCATCCGGAGGTGGTCGCCGGGAACTGGCCGGCCACCCTGGAGCAGGCGTTCGGCATCGAGCCGCGGTACCGGTACCCGCTCAGCCGGGCCGACGCCGAGGCGCTGACCGACTACTTCATGGACGTCTACGCGCCGTCCCGCAGCACCCGCAACAACCTGCGCGCCTTCGAGGGTTTCATCGTCGACGGGCCCGAGTACCTGACCGTGTTCGACGGGGCCACCGGCCGGGAACTGCAGACCATCGACTACAAGCCGGGCCGCCACGACGACGGCCTGATGTGGGGCGACTACGCGATGGCGCGGATCGAGCCGGGCAACCGGGTCGACCGGTTCCTGTCCGGAGTGGCCTACCTCGACGGGAAACGGCCGTCGGCGGTGTTCGCCCGCGGCTACTACACCCGCACCACGCTGGTCGCCTACCACTGGAACGGGCGGCGGCTGGTCGAGAACTGGTACGTCGACTCCGGCTGGACGCCGATGACGAACCCGTTCAACGACTCGCCGCACGGCCGGGACGGCACCGATCCCGAGTACGGCACGCTCACCACGCAGGGCTTCCACTCGCTCAGCGCCGCCGACGTCGACCTCGACGGAAAGCAGGAGATCGTCTACGGCTCCGCCACGATCGACCACGACGGTGACGTCCTTTACTCGTCGTTCGGCACGCTTCCGGCCGGCGGGCAGGCGCGACTCGGCCACGGTGACGCGATGCACGTGACCGACATCGATCCGGACCGGCCCGGCCCGGAGATCTTCACGGTGCACGAGGGCGCGACGTCGGCGCCCTACGGCATGGCGATGCGCGACGCGGCCACCGGCGAGGTGCTCTTCGGCACCTACTCCGGGCGCGACACCGGCCGCGGCATGATCGGCGACGTGCTGCCCGGCACCCGGGGCATCGAGTCGTGGGCGAGCATGCCCGGCGGGTCCGAGGCGCTCGGCCTGCACAGCGCCAAGGGCGAGATCCTGACCAACACCATTCCCGGTACGAATCAGAGCATCCGCTGGTCGGCCGACCTCACCACGCAGATCGTCAACGGGGCGCAGACCGTCACGCCGACGATCGACGACTGGAACCGTGGCCGTCTGCTGACCGCCGAGGGGACGCTCGCCAACAACGGGACGAAGGGCAACCCGAGCCTGGTAGCCGACATCCTCGGGGACTGGCGTGAGGAGCTGCTGGTCCGTACCGCCGACTCCTCGGCGATCCGGATCTACCTGAGCACCGAGGTGACGAACCACAAGCTGTACACGCTCATGCACGACCCGCAGTACCGGGTCGAGGTGGCGCGCCAGCAGACCACGTACAACCAGCCGTCGTACCCGAGCTTCTATCTGGCCTCGGACACCGACTGGTCGACGGTGCCGCTGCCCGGCCGTCGCTGAACCACCCGCCGTGGGCGGCCCGGTCCGGGCCGTCCGCGGGCGGCGGCTCGATAGCCTCGACCCCATGTCGAAGGAGAACGTCGAGTTCGTGCCCGGTGAGACCGTCTACCTGCGGCACGCCCAGCGGGATCAGGTGGGGATGGTGTTCCCGTTGCGGGTGGTCGAGGAGCGCGGCGACGCGGTCGTGCTGTGGGCGCCGGCCGGAACGCGGGGCTGGCACACCAACATGCCGGACGGCCGGAGCATGGGGCAGACCCCGCTGCCGGAGTGGTCGGCGACCCGACGGGTCCCGGCGCCGCACACCGTCGGCCACGGGGTGCTCAGCTGGCATCCACGCGGGCGGGACTACTCGATCCGATGGTTCTACCGGCCGGACGGCACCTTCTACCGGTGGTACGCGAACCTGGAGGCCCCGTCGGTCCTCTGGCGCGACGGCGGGCTGGCCGGATTGGACACCGCCGACTGGGATCTGGACGTGGTGATCGAACCGGACCGCAGCTGGGCCTGGAAGGACGAGGAGCTGTTCGCCGAGCGGCTCACGATGCCGGAGGCGTACTGGGTGGACGACGAGGACCGGGTCCGCCGGGCCGGCAAGGAGGTCATCGCGCTGGTCGAGGCGGGCGCGTTCCCTTTCGACGGCACGTGGTGCGGCTTCCGCCCGGATCCCGCCTGGCCGCCGCTGTCACCGGAGCTTCCGGCGGGCTGGGACCGCCCGTACAGTGGCCGGGATGAATAACCGTCCCGGCGTGATCGACGATCTCGCGGCCGAGCACGACCATCTGGAGTCGGTGCTGGCCCGGCTCACGCCCGCCGACTGGCTGTCCCCGTCGGCGGCCGCCGGCTGGACCGTCGCCGACGTCGTGCTGCACCTGGCCCAGACCGAGGAGGCGGTGCCGGTCGCGCTGAGCGGCGCGCCGGACGCCATCGGCTGGCGGGATCTCGGCGACAACGTCGACGACGCCATGAACGCGCTGGTCCGGGCGGAGCCGGCCGCGCCCGCCGAGGTGTTCGCACGGTGGCGGGCCGCCCGGCGGGCATCGGTCGCGGCGCTGCGGACGGCCGACCCGAAGCAGCCGGTGCAGTGGGTGGCGTCGTCGTTGAAGCCGCCGACGCTGGCCACCACCCGGCTGGCCGAGCACTGGGCGCACGCCCTGGACATCACCGGGCCGCTCGGCATCGGCTACCCGGACAGCATGCGCCTGCGGCACATCGCCTGGCTGGGCTTCCACACGCTGCCGTACGCGTACCGTCTGGCCGGGCAACCGGCCCCCGATCTGTTCTGCGAGCTGACCGCGCCCGACGGCACCACCTGGCGGTTCGGCGATCCGGTGGCCGAGTCGGTGATCACCGGTCCGGCCGGGGCGTTCTGCCGGGTCGGGGCTCTGCGGCTGGCCCCGGCCGACTCCGGGCTCACGACGCGCGGGCCGCACGCCGAGACGGCCCTGCACGCCCTGCGAAACTACGCCGCCACCTGAGCGATCCGGCCGGGCTCAGCGGTGACGGGTTCACCCTCACCTCGCGCCGGCTCGGGCTGTTCGCGTACCTGTTCATGGTCGCCCGCGTGGTGGCGCTTCCGGTGGTGTCGGTGCGCGTCTGGTGGACGGCCGCGTTGCGAACGAGCCCCGACCGTGGCGGCGCCACCCTGAGTGACCTGCGTTAATGGCCGATTCTGATCACAGTCCCTGGAGGGCCAAACTCGGTGCCCTCATCTTGCAGGTCTTCGATTTTTAGGGCAGCCTAACCAACGTAAGGCTAGGCTTCTCGAAGGATCGGCGCTCGATGTTCGTCTGCATCTGTTACCACGTTCGCGAGCGTGAGGTCCGGGCTGTCATCCAAGACGGTGCGAGGACGGAGGAAGAGGTCGGGGACGCCTGCGGCGCCGGCACGGGCTGCGGCAGCTGTCTTGACCGAATTTGTGAGCTGATCAAGGAGGAATCCGCGGACACACGCCTGCCCATGGTCGCTTAGCGTCACGGGACGCGTACGATTAACCCCAGTTAGCCATAACTGGGGGTATTTGGCATGCAAGGCGACGCCCGCGTCATCGAATTCCTGAACGAGCAGCTCACCGCGGAGCTCACCGCGATCAACCAGTACTTCCTGCACTACAAGATGCAGGAGAACTGGGGACATGGTGTGCTGGCGAAGCACACCCGGCACGAGTCCATCGACGAGATGCGCCACGCCGAGATCCTGACCGACCGGATCCTGTTCCTCGAGGGCCTGCCCAACTACCAGAAGCTGGGCGTGCTGCGGATCGGCGAGTCGGTCAAGGAACAGTTCGAGTGCGACATGAAGATCGAGGTCGAGGCCGTGGACCGGCTGCGCCGCGGCCTGGAGTACATGCGCTCGATCGGTGATGTCACCTCGGCCAGGATCTTCGAGGACATCCTCGCTGACGAGGAACACCACGTCGACTACCTGGAGACCCAGCTCGGTCTGATCGAGAAGCTGGGCGAGCAGCTCTACCTCCAGAACGTCACGGAGCACCCCGAGCCGGCGTGATCGTCAGGCCGCCGCCCGGGGTCAGCATGAACGCGGCCGGGCGGCGGCCATTACCGTGGGCGCATGGAAATCGCCGGGGTGGTCGTCGGCATCATCGCCATCGTCGTCGCCGTGGTCGCGGCCTACTTCGACTACATCCCGGTGCGCGGCAAGCTTCGGCCGGTCCGCAAGGATCCCGCCACTGTCCAGGCCGATGTGCCGAACCGGCCCTACGACGCGTCCTCTCCCACGCCCGGAGGACTCCGCGCTCGCCGAACAGATCGCCCGGCACATGCGCGGTCGCGGCCTCCAGGTCTTCCTGGCCGCGTGGACCTGACCGACGAGCGCACCCACGACGCGAATCTCGACACCCTCGCGGACGCCGTCCGCCGAGCCTGAAACCTCACTCGACGATGAGGACGCCCCGGCCGGGCAGATCGGCGCCGTCGATGACCAGCGGGAAGTCGGTGCGGTTGATGTGGAAGCGGACACCGCCCCGGATCGCCAGTTCCACCTTTCCCCGCAGGCCGGGCGGAAGCTCCGGCTCGACACCGGCGCGGGCCAGCAGTTCGGCCAGGACCGGGGCGAGACCCTCCGGGCCGAGACGGGCCGATACGTACGCCGCGGAGCCGTCGCCCACCGGACGGCGGGTGACCTCGGGGAACAGCACCTCGGTGGCCGGATCGGTGAGGTGCACCCGCTCGGCCCGGAGCGTGTCGTCGAGCCGCGGCTCGAACTCTTCCACCCGGATGCCCAGCAACTCCCGCAGCGCGCCCGGACAGCCGCCCAGCCAGACGTGGTCGTTCTCGTCCACGATGCCGGAGAAGTAGGTCGCCACCAGGTTCCCGCCACCTTCGGCGTACGCCGTGAGCCGGTCCCGAAGGGCGGACGGCACCATGTGCAGAATCGGTGCCACCACCAGGTCGTAGCCGGGCAGGTCGGTCCACACCGGGATCACGTCGGCGCGCACACCTTGGTCGAGGAAGGCCGTGTACCAGTCCAGCGCCTCCTGCCGGTACCGCAGCCGGGAGCTGGGGTGGGAGTCCTGCTCGGCGGCCCACCAGGACTCCCGGTCAGATCCATGATCTCGTCGAGCCAGCCGAAGTCGTACTCGCCGCTGACGGGTTCCAGGTGGGCCCACGAGAAGATACCGAGCGAGACGATGGTGACGCCGGCCTCGCGCATCGCGTCCACGTCGTCTTTCCACACGTCGCGCGGCCACTGCTCGGGGTTGTAGTCGGCGCCGTACTCGATCCGGCGCGGGCCGTCGCGGCGCAACCATCGCGGCTCGCTCAGCCCTCGCACCCGGCTCAACCCTTGCGACCCGATCAACCCTTGCTGTTCACCCGACCCTCGTGACCCGCTCAACCCTTGCGACCCTCTCCGGAGGGGCACCGGGCCGTGCGGACCGGGGGCGGTGGTGTCGGCTGCGTCGTCTCGAGACGATGCGCCGGGTTGCCCCGCGATGATCACAGGGACCTCGACGGAGATCGCATTATATGAAACGTTTTAACCCTAGAGGGACGCGCCGGACCCGCGCAAGGAGGCATGCGGCAACAGGCGCAGTTCCGCGAGCCGGGCGAGCACCAGCAGACCGATCTGGTCGGCCCCGTACTCGGAGAAGTGGGTGTTGTCGCGAAGTTCGTTGTAGAGGTAGATCGGCTTGGACCCCTCGACGCCGAGGCCCTCGACGAGCGCCGCGCTGTCCGCGGTCAGGTCGATGTAGGGCACGGCCTGCTCACCGGCGACCGCGGCCATCTCCGCCGGCAGGTCAACGCCGAGACCGTTCGTGTGCCGGGCCACCGCGTCCAGATGCCCGGTCCCGTCGAAGCGGCGCCGCACCGGCGGGCTCACCAGCACAGGCTTCGCATGCAGGGCACGCAGCTCGGTGATCATCCGGGTGAGGTTGGCGCGATAGCCCTCGGCGGTCGTGGTCTTGTCGTTGTGGCCGAATTGCAGCAGCACCACGTCACCCCGGCCGACCCGCGGCAGCATCGCGGCCCAGAGCTGCGGTTCGGCGAGGAAGGACCCGGTGCTCTCGCCGGAGTCGGCGTAGTTCGCCACGGTCACGCCCCGCCGCAGGTGCTGCGGGATCGCCTGCCCCCAGCCGGTGTAGGGGAAGGTGTCCTGGTCGCAGACCGTCGAGTCGCCGGCCAGGAACAGCGTCGGGCCGTGGCGGCGGGCCGGGCGCACCGTGACCCGCTCGACCCGCGGCGCGGAGCCGGTGAAGGTCAGCGTCAGACCGGGAGTGCCGGAGGTGACCTTGGTCGGTTCACCCTCGGGTTCGCGGACGTCGACGGCGAAGGAGCGGTGGGCGTACCGGCCGGCCGCGGTGGCGATCTCGCCGAGCATCATCCGGCGGGCCTCGGCCCGGACTCCGGTGACGGCGGCCTCGTCGGCGTTGCCGAGGACGACCGAGACGTCGTACACACCAGGGGCGACGTCGAAGTGGCAGACGATCGGCGCGGTGCCGGAACACTCCCCCGGGATGGCGCGCGGGCCGCCGGCGTGGGCCGGGCCGGGAACGCCGCCGACAGCGGTGACGGCGGCCAGTGCCAGGACGAGCGATCGTGATCTCCGCACCGGTTCTCCTCTTGACGGATGACGCAGGCAGTGAATCGTTTTATCGCCCTGCCATGCAAACAGGTACATCGATGTACGTCAACAGATGCACCCAGGCCCGGGCCACCCTGGAGGGATCACCACACTGTCCTGGCCGACGACCCGCCGACCATCGAGCGACTGATCGAGCACGCCGCTGACCGTGCGCTCGACGCCGATCAACGGACTCGGGTCATCGCCGGCATCCAACCGGTAGAGAACCCGGACGGTCACGCTTCCAGGGCCCTCGTCCATGATCTCCAGGCGACCACCTCATCGCCGAAACCGGGTCGCGAAGAGGATGGTGATCTCCCGGTCCGCCGGACCGGTCCGATAGCCGAACAGGGGCGCGGTCGTCTCACCACCGCCGCACTCCGCCTTCGCCGCGAGACTCGGCCGGTCACCGCGCCGGCCGTTCGAGCAATCCCAAACAACGCCGGCAAACACGCCCCCGGATCGCCGGCGACCCTCGACATCGATGTAGATCTTGAGCAATCGTCGCCGACCGGAGCGATCTTGCGCGATCACGGCCGTCCAGGCGCATCCATCCAGGCGCATCCGACAACCCGAGGCCTTCCAGCAGAATAGATCATGGACGATGATCGACCGTCGCATGGCAACCAGGAATCAGGATCGGCCCGAAACTACAATCGCCCAAGATCGCCGGGCGAGTCGGGGCGATGTCGCAGCCATCCGAATGCGCGGCTTGACATCGCGGCCACCCACAACCAGGAAACAGGCGTCGGAGACGCGTGGAACGCCAGCACGGGGTATGCGGAACGGCGGCGCGGGGCGGCGGCACCGGACGGGCGTAGATATGATTCATGGCAGGCGGTGCGCCCGCCCGAGCCCACCGGTGGCCGGCCCACGCCCGGTCGCCCATCAAGGGCCAAGAGTCCGCGACTCAGCGCCGTTCGATCCTGCCCCGGCGCCGTTAAGTCGCCCGTCCGTGCAGGGCGTGGGACTGCTCCGGAGACGACCATGGTTGAGAAGCATCCCCGGCGGACTCCCCGGCAGGGCCGGGCCCGCAAACGGGCCATCCGTGCCCAGGCCGCCCTGACCGGTGTGCGGTATTCGGTGGCCGCCCGCCAGCTCGAGGCGCCCGGCCTGCGACCGGGCGAGACCGTGGCCGGCAGCGGCCGCACGATCTATCCGTTCACCGGTGACGAGCAGCGGCAGCGTCTCATCGAGGCCCGCGCCCGGTGGGCTTTCGAGGAGCGGCTGGCCGACAGCCGGCGGGCCGCGTTGCTGCCGGACGGCCGGGCACAGCATCTGGTCGAGCGGTTCCCGTCGACCGGGTCGCTCTACTACGGCGAGGACCGCGCTGAACTGCTGTCGATGCTGTACATGGCGGTCGTCTTCGAGTCGCCGGCGCTGTTGCCGGAGCCCGGTTTCCTGGCCTGGGTGGCCGAGATGGGCGAGGAGACCACTGTCGACATGGAGTGCGCCGCTCTGGACCGGGCGGCCCGGGCGCTGCTCGACCGGGAGCCGGGCGAGCTGTGGCCGGTCCTGGAGCACGCGGTGGCCGCCAGTCGTGACGGCGCCGACTGGCACATGCGGCAGGTCGGCATCCGGCTGGCCGCGCTGAGCCAGGTCCTGTGGGCGGCCCGCCAGGAGGCGCCGGTCACCGGTGTGGCGCAGACGCTCGACGCGGTGCTGATGGTTGCCGACGACGGCCACGCCCCCGGCACCCGGGTCCGGCTGCTGACCGGGCCCTACCAGGGGCTGCGTGCCATGATCGTCGGCGCGTTGTGGGGCGCCGCCGGTCCGCCGGTGGCCTACCGGGTCCGCCGGGAGCGGTCCGGCCACACGCTGACGATGGCGCCCCACGACCTGGTGGTGTTAGCCGGGCAGGAGCTCCTCCCCCACTGACTCGATGGGGGCCGCGCTGCGGAAGACGAGCCCGGCCCGATCGTCGTCGCAGTCCACGACGACGATCTGGCCGGGGCGCAGCTCGTTGAAGAGGATCTGCTCGGACAGCGTGTCCTCCAGCTCGCGCTGGATGGTCCGGCGCAGCGGACGGGCGCCGAGCACCGGGTCGAAGCCCTTGGCCGCCAGATACTTCTTGGCGTCGTCGGTCAGCTCCAGACCCATGTCCTTGTTCCTGAGCTGACCCTCGATCCGCGCCGTGAAGATGTCGACGATCTGGAGGATCTCCTTCTCCCGCAGCTGGTGGAAGACGATCGTGTCATCGATACGGTTCAGGAACTCCGGGCGGAAGTGCTGCTTCAGCTCGTCGTTGACCTTGATCTTCATCCGCTCGTACGACGACTCCTCGGCCTCCGACGCCTGGAAGCCCAGCGACACCGCCTTCGCCACATCCCGCGTGCCGAGGTTCGTGGTCAGGATGATGACCGTGTTCTTGAAGTCCACGATCCGGCCCTGACCATCGGTCAGCCGACCGTCCTCCAGGATCTGCAGAAGCGTGTTGAACACATCCGGGTGCGCCTTCTCGATCTCGTCGAACAGCACCACCGAGAACGGCTTACGCCGCACCTTCTCGGTCAGCTGACCACCCTCGTCGTAACCCACGTAACCGGGAGGCGCACCGACCAGACGGGACACCGTGTACCGGTCGTGGAACTCGGACATGTCCAG
Organism: Actinoplanes hulinensis; assembly: GCF_019429605.1. Lineage (NCBI taxonomy): Bacteria > Bacillati > Actinomycetota > Actinomycetes > Micromonosporales > Micromonosporaceae > Actinoplanes > Actinoplanes hulinensis. The sequence continues at coordinate 11,371 of NZ_JAHXZI010000037.1, forward strand.
CTGGATCAGCGCGTCCTCGGAACCGAACAGGAACTCCGCCAGCGCCTTGGACAGCTCCGTCTTACCGACACCGGACGGGCCCGCGAAGATGAACGAACCGGAGGGCCGCTTCGGATCCTTCAATCCGGCCCGGGTCCGCCGGATCGCCCTCGAGACGGCCTGCACCGGCTCGTCCTGGCCGATGACGCGCTTGTGCAGCTCGTCCTCCATGCGCAGCAGGCGGGTCGTCTCCTCCTCGGTCAGCCGGTGGACCGGGATGCCGGTCCAGTTGCCCAGCACCTCGGCGATCTGCTCGTCATCGATCTCGGACACCACGTCCTGGAAGCCGAGCCGCTCGGGTGCTGTGCTCAACCGGCGGATCCGCATCCGGGCGCCGGCCTCGTCGATCAGGTCGATCGCCTTGTCCGGCAGGAACCGGTCCGAGATGTACCGGTCGGCCAGCGTCGCGGCCGCGACCAGCGCCGCGTCGGTGAAGGTGACCCGATGATGGGCCTCATAGCGGGCGCGCAGACCCTTGAGGATCCCGATGGTGTGCGCCAGGGACGGCTCACCCACCACGATAGGCTGGAAACGCCGCTCCAGCGCCCCGTCCTTCCCCACATACTTTCGCCACTCGTCGCTGGTCGTCGCCCCGACGGTCTGCAACTCGCCGCGGGCCAGCATCGGTTTCAGGATCGAGGCGGCGTCGATCGCGCCCTCAGCGGCGCCCGCACCCACCAGATTGTGGATCTCGTCGATGAACAGGATGACGTCGCCGCGCACCCGGGTCTCCTTGAGCACCTTCTTCAAGCGCTCCTCGAAGTCACCGCGATAGCGGGATCCGGCCACCAGCGCGCCGAGATCCAGCGTGTACAACTGCTTGTCCCTCAGTGTCTCGGGCACCTCGCCCTTGACGATCGACTGCGACAGGCCCTCCACCACGGCGGTCTTGCCGACCCCCGGCTCGCCGATCAGGACCGGATTGTTCTTCCGCCGGCGGGACAGCACCTGCATGACCCGCTCGATCTCGCTCTCCCGCCCGATGACCGGGTCGAGCTTGCCGTCCCGGGCCTCCTGGGTCAGGTTGCGCCCGAACTGGTCCAGAATCGGCGACACCGCCGCGACGGCCGGCGGCCGGCCCTCCTCTGACTCGCGGCCGAAACCGGCTCCGGTCACCGACTGGACGACCTGCCGGCGCACCTGATCACGGTCGGCGCCCATCCTGGCCAGCACCTGGGCCGCCACGCCGTCGCCCTCACGGATCAGCCCGAGCAGGAGATGCTCGGTGCCGATGTAGTTGTGGCCGAGTTGCAGCGCCTCCCGCAGCGACGTCCCCAGAACCTTCTTGGCCCGCGGGGTGAACGGGATGTGCCCACCCGATGGCTCCTGGTTCTGGCCGATGACCTCCTCGACCTGCTGCCGCACCGCCTCCAGCGAGACACCGAGACGCTCCAGGACCATCGCGGCGACGCCCTCGCCCTGACGGATCAGACCCAGCAGGAGATGTTCCGTGCCGATGTGGTTGTGGTTGAGCATCCGCGCCTCTTCCTGCGCGAAGACGACAACCCGACGAGCCCGGTCGGTGAATCTTTCGAACATGACCATCACGCCCTCGACGGGCACCCACGTCACCCGCAAGACGGACGGCACATCAGCGCACCGCAGCGGAACAGAACGCGCTGAGTCGAAGACTCTTGGCCACATCCATGGTCGACGTGGGCAGCCACACGAGGCTCGGGCGGGCGCTCCGCCCATCACGATCCTAGCGGCCCGGCGCGCTTCCTGCCTCCCCCCATTCCAGGGACGACGGTCACCGGCCGTCTGATGTGGGCCTCAACGTGCCGGTGGGCGGGCCGGCTCGGTGGCCCACGCGGCGAGCAACCGCAGCGCGGTCTGCGAGGGCGAGCCGTCCTCCACGGTGTGGACGACCAGTGCCTGGTCCGGGTCGTCGGGCAGCCGCAGCGTCTCGTATCCCAGTTTCAGTTCGCCGACGATCGGGTGCCGGTAGGCGTACACGCCATGGGTCTTGTCTTTGATGTCGTGCGCGGTCCAGGCCGCGCGGAAGTCGGGGCTGGCCGCGCAGAGCTCGTCGACCAGCGCCCGGGTCTTCGGGTCGTCCAGGTGCCTCGCCCCGCCGAACCGCAGGTAGGAAGTGACATCGCGGAGTTTGGCGGGCCAGTCGGCGTAGAGGGTGCGCATGCCCTCGTCGAGAACGATCAGCCGGGCCAGGTTGCGCTGGCCGGGGTCGAGGGCTCCGAAGTCGGTGAGCAGGGCGGCGGCGAGATCGTTCCAGGCCAGCACGTCGGTGTCACGGCCGATGATGTAGGCCGGGACATCCGGCACCGACGCCAGCAGCCGCAGCAGCCCCGGCCGGACCCGCTCGGGCCGGGCCGGTCCCGGATCGGTGTTCGGCCGGGCCAGCCGGTAGAGGTGGTCGCGCTCCAGCGGGTCGAGGCGCAGGGCACGGGCGACCGCGTCCAGCACGGCCGCGGAGAAGTGCAGGCTGCGGCCCTGTTCGAGGCGGACGTAATGGTCGACGCTGACCCCGGCGAGCCGGGCCAGCTCCTCCCGCCGCAGACCCGGGACCCGGCGCTGACCGCTGTCGCGGGGCAGACCGAGCTCGTCCGGGCTCAAGCGGGCACGCCGGGACCGGAGGAACTCACCCAACTCGGTACGCCGTTCCAAGGTCATGCCGCCAGTATTCCGCGCGGGCGCGGGCGTTGCCTGGTCATGCCGTGCCTAGGCAGCGCACGCTCCTGGCTGTGCTCCCTGGTCTGGGCGAGGGTTACCGGCATGACCGATTCCACTGTGCCCACCCGTCCGCTCGGCGCCACCGGGATGGAATTGTCCGCCACCGGCCTCGGGGCCTGGGTGATGGGCGGCAGCGACTGGGAGTACGCCTGGGGCCCGCAGGACGACGCCGACTCGATCGCCACCATCCACCGGGCCGTCGAGTCCGGGGTGAACTGGATCGACACCGCGGCCGCCTACGGGCTGGGCCACTCCGAGCGGATCGTCGGCCGGGCCGTGGCCGGCCTTCCGGAGAACGATCGTCCCTATCTGTTCACCAAGGCCGGCCTGGTCTGGGACGATCCGCGGCAGCGCCACATGCCCCCGCGCAAGCTGATGACCGCCGCGAGTGTGCGCCGTGAGCTGGAGGATTCGCTGCTCCGGCTCGGCGTCGACCACATCGACCTCTACCAGGTGCACTGGCCCGGCGACGGCCGGCTGCTGGCCTTCGGCGACGATCCCGGCTCCGAGCCGGTCGATGTCACCCCGCTGGAGGATTACTGGCAGACCATGGCCGACCTGCGGCAGGAGGGCAAGGTCCGGGCCATCGGCCTCTCCAACCACGGCGTCGACGACCTGCGACGGGCCGAGAAGGTGGCGCACGTCGACGCGATCCAGCCGCCCTTCTCGGCGCTGGCCCGGCAGTCGGCCGACGAGATCACCTGGGCGGCCGGCCACGGCACCGGGGTCATCGTCTACCAGCCGATGCACTCCGGTCTGCTGACCGGCGCCTTCGACGCGGTGCGGGTGGCGGCGCTGCCGGAGAACGACTGGCGGCGCGGGCATCCCGACTTCACCGCACGCCTGGACCGCAACCTGCTGGTGGTCGAGGCCCTGCGGCGGGTGGCCGCCCGGCACGGCGTGCCGGTGGCGGCGGCGGCCGTCGCCTGGACGCTGGCCTGGCCCGGGGTGACCGGCGCGATCGTCGGCGCCCGGCGCCCGGCGCAGATCGCCGGATGGCTCCCCGCTGCGGGTCTCGCCCTGACCGACGCCGACCTGGACGAGGTGGGGGCCGCGATCGTCACAGCCGGGGCGGGCTCCGGCCCCAGCCGGCCCTGACCGCGACCAGCTCTCCCTGACCGTGACCGGCCCGCGGTCGGCGGCCGTGGGCACGGCTACCCCGTCCCGCCGAGCCACGCGACCGCCTGGCCGTGCACGGCCGCGACGCTCCCGCCGGGCTGGTCCGGGCCGGCGGCTGAAACGAAGCGCTCACCTCCGAGCACGCGAAGCAGGCGCAGCTGCTCGAAGTTGCGGCTGCCCGGCTGGGCGGTGTAGAGCATCAGGTGCTGGTCCTCCGCCGGGGACAGCAACTGCTCGCACTCGAGGTCGATCAGCCCGACGCTCGGGTGTTTCAGCCGCAGCCGACCGGTACGCCGCACCCCGACCTCGTGCCGCCGCCACAGCTCGTCGAACTCGGCGCTGACCTGCCGCAGCCGCCGCACCAGGTCGGACACCACCGGGTCATCGCCACGACGGGCCGCGGCGGCGCGCAGATCGGCGGCGTGCACCCGGCTCCAGTGGTCGCGGTCCTCCGGAGGGTACTCCTCCCGGTGGGCGGGGTCGGTGAACCACCGCCAGACGATGTTGCGGTCCTCCTGCCGAGTCGGGCAGACACCTCCGAACAGCGCCTCAGCCAGGTTGTTCTGCTCCAGCAGGTCGCCGATGTCGGTGAGGATCTGCGCCGGGGTGTCGACGAGCCGGTCGAGCAGGAACAGCAGACCGGGCCGGATGCGATCGCCCGCCTGCCGCCCGGCGGGTGGGCGGTGACCGGCGAGCAGGTAGAGGTGGTCACGCTCGTCCTCGGACAATCGCAACGCGCGGGCCAGCGGGGCCAGCACCTGCGTCGACGGCTGTGGGCCGCGTGCCTGTTCGAGGCGCATGTAGTAGTCGGCGGACATCGCGGCGAGCATCGCCACCTCCTCGCGGCGCAGCCCTGGCGTGCGCCGGCGGCCGCCGTCGGTCAGGCCCACATCGGAGGGTTTGAGCCGCTCCCTGCTACGGCGAAGGAAGTCGGCGAGTTCACGGCGATCCATGCCGGCCATCATCCCGCGCGGCCTCAGCCATAGCCATGGATCGCTGGTCCTAGGCAGGGCGATCCGATTCTCAGCCCGCCCGCACGCTGCCAGAGTCGAGCCGTCCCCGACATCCACACGAAGGAGCGGCCCGATGTCACGAGTTGTCAGCTTCACCCGATTCGGCGAAGTCGACGTCCTCGAGGTGATCACCGCCGAGCCGGGCGACCCCGGCGAGGGCGAGGTGCTGGTGGAGGTCCGTGCCGCGGGTCTGAACCCGGTCGAGTCCGCCATCCGCGGCGGGTTCCTCGAGGCGGTCTATCCGACCACCTTCCCGGCCCGGCAGGGCAGGGACGTGGCCGGTGTCGTCAGGTTCGTCGGGGCCGGGGTCACCGGCTTCGCCGCCGGCGACGAGGTGATCGGCCTCACCTCCGCTCCCGGTACGCATGCTGAGCACGTGATCGTGCCGGCCGCCCGGCTCGCCGCCCGTCCGGCCGGGGTCCCTTGGGAGGTGGCGGGCGCTCTGCCCACCGCGGGCGCCGCCGCCTACGCCGCGGTCCACGCGGTGGCCCCTGCTTCCGGTGACACCGTCGTGGTGGCGGGGGCGGCCGGCGGCGTCGGCTCCCTCGCGACCCAACTGGCCAGGTCCACCGGCGCGACCGTGATCGGCCTGGCCGGGCCGGCGCACCACGACTGGCTGCGCGACCACGGCATCGTCCCGGTCGCGTACGGCGACGATGTCGAGCAGCGGATCAAGGAGACCTCCGGCGGTCGGGTCGACGCGTTCATCGACGCGTTCGGCGCGCCCTACGTCGAGCTGGCCCTGTCCCTGGGTGTGCGTCCCGAGCGGATCAACACGCTGGCCGATTTCGCGGCCGCCCGGGAGCACGGCATCCACGCGCGAGGCAGCAATCACGTGTCCGTGCCCGAGGTGCTCGCCGACCTGGCCGCCCGGCACGCCCGGGGCGGCCTGGACCTTCCGGTGGAGGCGGCCTACCCGCTGGACCGGGTCGCCGACGCCTACCGGCACCTGGAGCGCCGCCACACCCTCGGCAAGCTCGTCCTGACCCCGTGAGGGTGAACAACAGCAGCGGGAATGCTCACGGAAGCTGACAAGGATGCCGATTTCGTACCGTTACGGCTCTCTACGCTTGGCGCCCGGTCCAGCGAGAGGAAGAACGCCCAGTGGACACCGTGCTCAGCGAGGTCGGCCGGCAGACCCTGCAGCTGTCCTATCCCGACGAGGTGGACGAGGTCGAGGCCGCGCTGCGCCGGTTCCGCGGCAGCGCCCGCCGGAGGCCGAAACCGCCGGTCGGGATGGGTGTGGAGCTGCTGCCGTTGGCGGACTACGTGATTCCGATGCTGGCCGGCCTGTTCGGGATCGCATCGGGCCGGATCGCGGAGCGGGCCACCGATGCCCTGACCGACCGCACCAGGGCGCTGCTCGCCGAGTTACGCGACCGGCCGGGACCGGGAGCCGGGCCGATGACGCCCGAGCAGGAGCGGGAGGTGTTCGAGTCGGTCCTGCTCAGCCTGGAGGGGCAGGTCAGTTCGGAGGAGGCACAGCGGGTCGCACACGGGGTGATCGGTGCCCTTCGGATGCGCTCGACCGGTCGATGACCGAAGCGGTACCGGCCCCACGTTCACACGCCCGCGTCCCGTCGCCCACCGGCGGCCAGTACGTGCTGCTCACGACCGTTCTGGTCGCCACCGGCACCTATGCCGGCACCCTCATCTTCTTCGAGTTCTTCGGCCAGACCTGGCTGGCCGGCGTCCGCGAGTGTCTCGCCGGCTTGGACCCGCGCCCGCTGCCCGATACCGAGGTCCTCGCTCAGCAACAGCGTTTCGTTGCCTGTACCGCACCTCTGGAGCGCCCGCGGGCGGTAGCCGCGCTGACCGGTGGGGCGGCGGTTCTGGCTCTCGCTCTCGGCCTGGCCCAGGTGCTTCCCCGGGTCTATCTGCGGCGCCTCGGCGAGCTGCGGCCGCCGCCGCCTCGGTGGCCGGAGGCGATGGCCCGGATCGCACCCGCCTTCTTCCTCACGGCGCCCCCGCGGGTGTGGCTGGGCCCGGGTGATCTGCTCGAGGCGTTCACCATCAAGCGCGGCCGGACTCCCGAGGTGATCATGCCCGCGGGGGCACGCCGGAGATCCGACGCCGAGGTCACCGCGCTTCTCGGGCACGAGGCCGCGCACGTTGCCGCGGGCGATGTCCGGCTGGTCTGGCTGACCCGGGGCACGCGGTGGGCTCTGCCGATGGTGGCCGTTCTGCCGTTGCCCCAGGTCGTCCTCTGGCTGGTGACGGTTCGCGAGATGTCGCCGCTGGACTGGCAGGCGCTGTGGATGTGGATCGAGTACACCGCGCGGACCATGATGCTGCTGGTGGCCGCCTGGGTGCTCGCGGCCCGGATCAACCGGGCCCGCGAACACGAGGCGGATGCCCTGACCGCCGCGGCTGGTGCCCGGGCAGGCCTCGCCGCTCTGCTCAGCCGGCCCCCGAACGAGCCGGTGCCGTTTCGCGAGCGAATCTCCGCCGCGCATCCCTCGCATGCCAGGCGCCGGCATTTCCTCGACCGGACGGACGGCGCGGTGCCGTACGGCTGGCCCGATGAGATGGTCGCCGGGATTCTCGCGACGACCGTCCTGGTGACCTCCTACCAGGTGACCAATCCCGGATTGGTCGGCACGCCGATCGGCGGCTGGATCAACATGATCGACGCCGGGTTGGCCGGGTTGCTGATCACGGCCACCTGTGGACTGTCCTGGTGGCGCCGGGCCCATCGCCATCCCGTAATGGGGTGGCGCCGCCAGCGGCCGGTTCTCGCCATGCTCGCCGGGGTGCCGATCGGCATGCTCACCGGTGTGAGCCAGACGCGTGCCGACGGCGCCGCTGGGTCGTATATCAACTGGTGGAGTCTGCTGACCGTGCCGCTCGCGGTCGCGTCCGCAACGGCGATCAGTATCAGTCTGGCTCACCGGTGGGCCGGAGGCCGGCGGCGACCGGGACCACTGACACCGGTGCTGGTCAACACCGTCCTGTTCGGGCTCGCCTACTGGTTGGGCAGCGGCGGATCGATCACCTTCGTCCAACACGGTCCCGGAAAGATTCTGCTGATCGCGACTACCGCACCGTGGGCGCCGTTCCTGGCCGCGGCGCTCGTTGCCGGCGCGATCTTCGCGTGGCGGATGCCGCATCGGCGGAGGCCGCTGCTGCTCTCGGCAGTGGCCGCGGCCGCCGCCACCAGCGGCGTGCGCCTGCTGGCCCCGCGGCCCGCGGTGCCGGAAGAACCGAACGCGGACGCTTGGATCGATCTGTGGTCGGCCGCGGCGGCCGGTCTCGCCGTCGTCCTCGCGGTCCTGGTGCTGGCCCGTGCCGAGGATTTCGCCGCCACCCTGTACGCGTCTTTGATCGCCACCGTCGCCGCCTCGGCGGTGATCTACCTCCATCAGTTCGGCGACTGGGCGTTTCCCGTAGGCCGGGCCGTCCATGTGGTGGTGTACCCCCTCGCGGTCCTGGCCACCGGCATCGCCGTGGCCGCTCTTCTCCTGCCGCTGCTGCCCACACGGTCCCGCCGCTCGACGACACGGGCATGGCCGCCGGCCGTGCTGGCAGCCGGTTTCGCGGCCGCCATGACCGCCGGCCTGATCCACGTCGCCGGCGCGCTGCACTACTCGCCGCTCGTCTTCAGGGGCTGACGTTCACCATGCGGACATCAACGGACTTCACTTTATTGAGGGTGGTGGGCTTGGCTGAGTTCCATGACCGAACTGTCCCGGAGGTCGCTGCTGGCCGGCAGCGGCGCACTCCTGATGCTGGCCAGCAGCCCCGGCTCCGCAGAAGCCACCACCACCGGCGTCGCCACGAGCGCCGCCCCGACCCGGGCCACCGGCGCCGCCCGGGCTTCGGCGATCAGTCAGGGCACCACCCTGTTCCACGCCGACCTGCACAACCACACTCTCATGTCGGATGGCGACGGCGATCCGGCGAAGGCGTACGAGTCGATGAGATCCGCCGGGCTGGACGTGGCGGCCCTCACCGACCACGCCACCCTGTTGTCCATCAACGGGCTGTCGCAGTCCGAGTGGACGCGGACGGGGCAGCTCGCCGACGCCGCCGACAATCCCGGGATCTATACGGCGCTGCGGGGCTTCGAGTGGACGCATCCGCTGCTCGGGCACGTCAACGTCTGGTACACGGGCGCGTTCACCGACCTGGGTGGCTCTCCCGGGATGGCCAGGCTCTACGACTGGATCAGCAGGACCGGCGGCATCAGCGGATTCAACCATCCGGGTCGCGAGATCCTGCGGTTCAACGACTTCGCCTACAACGCGGCGCTGCGCGAGCAGATGGTCGGCCTGGAGATGTTCAACCGGGGCGACGACTATCTGTTCGACGGCTGGTCGAGTGGGCAGAGTTCACCCCTGAACACCTGCCTGAACGCGGGCTGGCGGACCGGGCTGACCGGAGTAACCGATGAACACGGCACCGAATGGGGCTATCCGGAGGGCAAAGGCCGCACCGGCGTGTGGGCGGTGGAGAACACCCGCAACGGGGTGCTCGCCGCGATGCGCGAGCGCCGGTTCTTCGCGACCCGGGTCAGTGGTCTTCGGGTGGACGCGACGGCGGCGGGCGTACGGATGGGTGGAAGTCTGCCCTTCGCCAAGGGCGACGTGCGGTTCGTGGTCGATCTCGACCGCGGTCCGGAGTGGGTGGGTAAGCCGCTGCACCTCCAGGTGTTGCGGCCGGGATCGCGCGCGCCCGAGGTGGCCGACGTCGTCGAGACGGAGGCGGGGCGGGTCACCGAGTTCACCGTGCCGCTGGACGCCGCGGACGGCAGTTGGGTGGTGCTGCGGATCGCCGACCCGTCGCAGGCCAACGCGTCCCCCGGTCCGTCCGGGCACCCGTGCAATGACTGGGGAGTCGCCTACACGAGCCCGTGGTGGCTCACCATGTAACGGCAGAAGTGACGGTCGCCCGCCTGGGCGGGCGCGACACAGGATCCCGCCACGACAGCGTTCGAGGTCGCCGCTCACAAGGCGTTCCAGAGCCCGGCCGACCGGACGGGCGCAACACGCGGAATGCCACCACGACAGGGATCGAGGTGGCCGCTCACGGGGCGAAGCGTTCCAGGGCCCGGTAGGCGCGGGCTAGGGTCTCGGCGTCGCCCGCCTCGATGGCCGCGTCAGCGAGTTTGATGGCGTGGGCGTCGCCGTTGTCGGCGGCGTATGCCATCAGGTCTTCCGGTCTGGTGCCGGGGCGCGGCGTCACCGGTCTCGGCTGCGCCGGGGCGTACGCCGAGGTGACCGCGGCGGTCGCGGCCCATGCGGCGGCAAGGCTCGGCAGGTGCAGCGCGCCCGGCAGCGCGGGCAGGGTACGCAGCACCGCGGTCGGGGCGGTGGCGGCGTGCACCAGCATGACCGGGTTGGCGTAGCCGTAACCCGCCTGCCGGACGACCGCTGCTTCGATGATGGCGAGAAGCCGGTCGTGCACCGTGTTCTCGTCGGCGGCGAGAAGCCGCGCCGCCGACGGAATCTCGCCGACGGCCGGCGGCTCGGCGGGCACCGAGTCGCGGCCGTTCAGGAACGGCACGGTAGGAGAGCCGGACGGTGCCGGAGAAGGGCCGGCGGGGATCCGCTTCCCTCGGCCGGTGGGGACGTCGGGCCAGGCCGGGAGGTCGGCGAGCTGGGCCAGCCGGGAGCGGATCCCGAAGCGCTGGTCCGGTACGCGCGGGACCGCGTCCAGGGCGGAGCGCGGGTCGGTCGTCCGGTACGGGCCCGAACCGGGCAGGGCCATCGGTTGCCAGCGGGCGGCCCAGTACGCCAGCGCCTGCCCCAGTTCGGCGACACGGGCCGCAGGCGGGCGGAATGCCGCGAGCGGGGAAGCGGCCGCGGAGGAAGACGGCGAGGAGGGCGCCGCCGCATCGGAAGCGACCCGAGGGAGAGCGGGGCCGGGACGATCGGAGGGATGTGCCGAGTCGGGTGGGGTGAGGAGGGCGCGGACCGCGTGGCCCACCCGGATCACGCCGTGGGTGGCGCCCGCGGCGATGCCCGGCAACAGCCGCGGCCACCAGCGGGCCAGCACGTCGGGCCACGAGCCCGTGATCATCTCGCGTTCGAAGAAGTTCAGCCAGTCGCCGGTGCGGGTGGGATCGCCGAGCGCGTCCCGCCACTCCTCTGCGCCGAGCGGGCTGATGCCGCGCGGGCGGGGCTCCAGGTTGCGGCGGTAGTCGTCGAGCCAGCGGTGCACCCGGTCGGCGTGACCGTGGTGGATGAGGGCCTCGGCCGCCATCGGCGCGTGGTTGGACAGCCAGCCGTCGAATTCCGGCCCGGTGTCGCACAGCCGCTCGTACACCTCGTCAAGGGTCGCGTTCGCCATGGTGACGAGCCTGCAACCTGAACCACGGTAGAGGTCAATACCGGATAATGTGGGCGGGGTGCAGCAGATCAACAGCCGTCTGATGAACTGGGCGAGCCTCCTCGAGGACGAGACCCGGCGGCAGGCCGAGCTGGCGTCGCAGCTGCCGTTCATCCACCCGCACATCGCGCTGATGCCGGACGCGCATCTGGGCAAGGGCGCCACGGTCGGTTCGGTGATCCCGACCCGTGGCGCGATCATCCCGGCCGCGGTCGGCGTGGACATCGGCTGCGGGATGGCCGCCGTCCGGACCCGCTATCACCGGGATGACCTGCCGCCGAAGCTGAGCACGCTGCGTACCTCGATCGAGCGGGCGGTGCCGTTGTCGGCCGGGTCGAACAACCAGAGACTGACCGATTCGGCGCGCGAGCGGGTGGGGCGGCTGACCGCCGAGGCGGAGAGGGCCGGTTTCGACCCGGGGCGGTACGCGAAGAACTGGGAACTCCAGCTCGGGTCGCTGGGCAGCGGGAACCACTTCATCGAGGTGTGCCGGGACGAGTCCGGGACGGTGTGGCTGTTCCTGCACTCCGGGTCGCGGGGCGTCGGTAACAAGATTGCGAGCCATCACATCCGGATGGCGCAGGAGTTCGTCACCCGTGGCGGGATCAGCGTGCCCCATCCGGATCTCGCCTACCTCGTGGAGGGCACCGAGGAGTTCGACGTCTACCTGCGGGAGCTGCGGTGGGCGCAGAACTTCGCGCTGGTCAACCGGGACGAGATGATGGACCGGGTGATCGCCTGTTTCGCGGATGTCGTGGGCGGGCCGGTCGACGAGGTGGAGCGGGTGCAGTGCCACCACAACTACACCGAACGGGAGACGCACTTCGGCGAGACCGTGTGGCTGTCCCGCAAGGGTGCGATCAACGCGGCCCGCGGGGTGCCCGGTCTGATCCCGGGGTCGATGGGCGACGCCTCGTACGTGGTGGTCGGCAAGGGTGACGCGATGTCGCTGAACTCGTCGCCGCACGGTGCCGGGCGGGCGTACTCGCGGACGAGGGCGCGCAAGACGTTCACCCGGGAGCAGCTGCGGGAGGCGATGAAGGGCATCGAGTTCCGGGACACCGACGCGTTCCTCGACGAGATCCCGCAGGCGTACAAGCCGATCGACGTGGTCATGCGGGATGCCGCCGACCTGGTGGAGATCCGCCACACGCTGCGCCAGCTGGTCAACGTCAAGGGCGATTAGAATGCCGGTATGGCCGAGGTCGTCCTGTTCCACCACGCGCTGGGGCTGACGCCCGGTGTCACCGCTTTCGCCGACGACCTGCGTGCCGCGGGTCACGTCGTGCACACGCCGGACCTGTTCGAGGGCGAGACCTTCTCGACGCTGCCCGAGGGCGTTCGCAACGCCGAGCGAATCGGGTTCGGTGAGGTGATCGAGCGCGGTGTCCGCGCGGTCCGGGACCTGCCGGCCGAGCTGGTCTACGCCGGCTTCTCGCTCGGCGTGCTGCCCGCGCAGAAGCTGGCGCAGACCCGGCCCGGCGCCCGTGGCGCGCTGCTGTTCTACTCCTGCGTTCCGGCGTCCGAGTTCGGCACGGCGTGGCCCGACGACGTGCCGGTCCAGATCCACGGCATGGACCGGGATCCGATCTTCGCCGACGAGGGTGATCTCGACGCGGCCCGTGACATCGTCGCCCGGGGCAAGTCCGCGGAGCTGTTCCTCTACCCCGGTGACCAGCACTATTTCGCCGATCTGACGCTGCCGTCCTACGACCGCGAGGCCACCACCCTGCTGCTTCGGCGGGTGCTCGACTTCCTGGGCTGATTCGGCGAGGAGCACTGGGCGGAACGGCGAGAAGCACTGGGCGGAGACGGCGAGGAGCACTGAGCTGATTCGGCGAGGAGCAGCGTCCCACCTGATGTAGAGCGCTCCCACGGGGCCGCGCCCGGACGATATGCTGCGGCCGAAAAGGCCGCCCGCTGCCGAAACGTCTGGAGTGTCTCCCCCATGTCATCGGATGCTGTCGCGATCTCCCGTGAGGCGTGGGGTTCCACGCCGGATGGCCCTGTCGAGCGCTTCACCCTCGACAACGGTCGAGGGCTGCGGGTGCGGGTCATCACCTACGGCGGCATCGTCCAGTCGATCGAGACGCCGGACCGTGACGGCGGGACCGCGAACGTGGCGCTGGGTTTCGACACTCTGCAGGGCTACCTGGACAACCCGGGCCCGTATTTCGGCGCGATCATCGGCCGGTTCGGCAACCGGATCGCCGAGGGCCGCTTCACCCTCGACGGCGTCACCTACCAGACCCCGGTCAACGACGGCGTGAACAGCCTGCACGGTGGCACGACCGGCTTCGACAAGGTGATCTGGGCGGCCACCGAGATGGATGGCGGGATCGCGCTCACCCACGTCAGCCCGGCCGGTGACCAGGGCTTCCCGGGTGAGCTGAGCATGACGGTCACCTACACCCTGTCCGCGGACGGCGGCCTTCGCATCGACTACCTGGCCACCACCGACGCGGCGACCGTGGTGAACCTGACCAACCACAGCTACTTCAACCTGGCCGGCGAGGGTGAGGGGCACGTCTACGACCACGTGCTGCGCATCGACGCCGACGAGTTCACGCCGGTCGGTGCGGGCCTCATCCCGACCGGGAAGATCGCGGAGGTGGCCGGAACGGCGCTGGACTTCCGCGATCCGGCCACGATCGGCGGCCGCATCCGGGCCGGTGAGACCCAGATGCTGTACGGGCGCGGCTACGACCACAACTGGGTGCTGCGCCCGCGCGACGGCGAACCGGAGTCGGCCGCCTTCGTGGTGGAGCCGGTGAGCGGCCGCACTCTGACGGTGCTGACCACCGAGCCGGGCATGCAGTTCTACTCCGGCAACTTCCTGGACGGCACGATCATCGGCGGCAGCGGCCGGCCGTACCGGCAGGGTGACGGGTTCGCGCTGGAGACGCAGCACTTCCCGGACTCGCCGAACCACGCGAACTTCCCGTCCACGGTGCTGCGCCCGGGCCAGGAGTACCGGTCCACCACGATCTACCGCTTCGGCGCGGAGTGAAGCGCGCGAAGTAGAAGGCGCGAAGTAGAAGGCGCGAAGTAGAGGCGTGACCGGTCGGGGGCCCGATACCGCTGTAACGTTCGGCCCTCGACCGGACATGGACGTGACGTGGGTTCTGGGACTGAACAGGAAGACCGATTCCGGCGCGTCTACGCCGGCAACTTCGAGGCGCTCCTGGCGTACGCGTTGCGGCGCGTCGATCAGCCGGCGGACGCCGCAGACGTGGTCGCCGAGACGTTCCTCGTGGCCTGGCGCCGAAGCCGCGAGCTGCCACCGGACGACGAGATCAAACTATGGCTGTACGGCGTGGCCCGCCGGGTTCTGGCCAACCATCATCGCGGCGGCGTCCGCCGGGAACGACTCGGCGAGCGCCTGCGCCAGCGACTGACCGCCATCGTGACCCGTGATCCGGGTAGCGAGGTTCCGCAGCGTCTGGCCGTACAGGATGCTCTGTCCCGCCTTGCCGAGACGGACCGTGAGGTGCTCACGCTGACCGTGTGGGAGGGTCTGCAGCCGCGCGAGATCGCGGAGGTGGTGGGGGCCAGCGCGGCCGCGGTGCGCACGCGGCTGTCGCGGGCCCGGTCGCGGATGCGGGAAATGATCGGTGACGATCTGGCACCGCCCGGACATGTACTCGACGTCCTGACCGCGATCGTCCCGGAGGAGGGCCGATGACCGACAAGCACCTCGACCGCAAGGTTCGAGACGCCGACCCCTACCGTCCCGATCTCGTCGCCCGCCTCGGCGGGGCGGAGCAGCAGCTCCTGGAGGAGATCATGTCCACACCGAAGCTCGATGTCGTCGAGAGCCCGGCGCCGCGCCGCGGCCTGTCCCGTCGCCTGGCCGGTGCGGTGGCCGCCGCGGCCGTCGTCACCGGTGTCATCGGCGCCACCGCCCTGCTGCGCGACCAGCCGGAGAACGGCGCCACCCCCGGCGCCTGGTCCGGCCCGCTCGGCCTGCCGAGCGCGGACACCGGTGGCGCGGGTGGCGGGTACGAGCTGGACCTTAAGGCCGCGCAGGAGCATCCGCGCCTGCTGGTCGGCCAGCCCGGCTGGAAGATCACCACGGTGTACGGGTTCGCCGCCGCAGAAGGCACGATCGAGTTCGTCAACGGGAACCGGTCGGTCCAGATGAACTGGTACAAGGCCGACCAGTACGACAGCTACTACAAGGACCGGCTGGAGGTCAGCAAGCCGGAGCCGACCACGGTGGCCGGCACCGAGGCGAGCGTGTTCACCTACGGTGGCGGCGACTGGGCGGCCATGCTGAAGCCGGTCGACAGCTCCTTCGTCGAGTTGCGCACCAGCAGCGGCTGGGAGCGGTCCGAGTTCGACGCCCTGCTGGCCGCTGTGAAGCGGGTCGACGCGAAGGCGTTCCTGGCCGCGTTGCCGCCGGAGGTGGTCACCCCGGGCAAGGTCCGCGAGGAGGCCGCCAAGGTGCTCGCCGACATCCCGATCCCGCCGGGCTTCGACGTGTCCGCGGTGAACGTTGACGGCGCGAACTCGCCGTACCACTTCGGGGCCGCCGTGACCGGCCAGGTGACCTGTAGCTGGATCGCCGAGTGGTCGCGGGCCAAGGAGGCCGGCGACAAGGAGGCGCAGGGTCAGGCCGCGGCCGCCTTGCAGAGCAGCCACCAGTGGAAGGTCCTCAATGACATGAACGCCGAGGGCGACTGGCCGGAGGCGACGTGGGAGCTGGTGGACCGGATGATCAAGAAGAACGAGGTGCCGGAGGGCTACAAGGAGGGCCTCGGCTGCCAGTGAGCGCGGCCTAGACGAGACCGGACGGCGGCCGGACCGGCTGCCGCTGGTCGTCGCGGGCGGCGAGTTTCGCGACGGCGCGCCGGTACTGGCGGGCGCTGATCTCCCCGCTGAGCAGTTGGGCGACGAGGGCGCCCTCCAGCGTGGTCGGTCCGGTCGGCGGTTCGGGGGCCGTCGCCGGGCCGGTCTTCGTCCCGGCCGGTTCCTGTTCCTGTTCCGGTTCCGGCCAGAAGGCGCTGGCGAGAACCAGGGCCACTGTCACGACGATGACGAGAATGATGAGCACGGCGGCCACCTCCATCGACAACACCATCGTCCCCGGACCGCCCGCTGCGGCAGGGCCGAACGGACGGATGTGCCACGGGTGCGAAATACGGGTCCGCGAAGTCGTCAGCGTATCCCCGCCGGTCAGGCGATGCGAGCAGCCACGAGGTCCTCGGCGGCCCCTTTCGCCTGACCGGCCAGATCACCGAGCGCCCGCGGCAGGTGGCGGCGGAACTGGTCGAACAGCCGGGCCCGGTCCCGCGGGTTGCAGTTGTCCAGCACGTACGCGTCCAGCCCGGTCGCGATGATCAGCGTGGCGAGCATCAGGTCGGCGGTCTCCAGCGTCTCGTTGTACGACAGGTGTGTCCGGATCCGGGCGGTCGGTTCACCGGTGCTCTTCGGGTCGGCGAACACCAGCTGCGGCGGGTGGGAGCCGAGCAGCCGCCGCTTCGCCTCCCACCGGATCGCCCCCGCCGCGATCAGCCGCTTCTCCACCAGGTCGACCGCCATGCCGCTGGTGGCGAGGTGGGCGATCCAGCTCCGCAGCCCGTGCGGGCCAGGGGTCGCGGCGAGTCGTTCCAGCAGGACCGTGGTGGCCCGGTCGCCGGTCGGCCGCGGGTCGATCACGTGCACCACGTCGCCGTCCGGGTGCAGCCGGCGCCAGAACATCAGCTCACCGAGCAGTGCGGCGCCCAGGCCCGCGCCGAGCAGCTCACCGGTGATCAGGAGCCGCCCGCCGATGCCGTCGTGGGCTGCCAGGTAGAAGTCGTCCGCCGGAGCAAGCTTCACGGCACATCACGATATCGGCGAATGGTTGCGGTGAGGTTGCGCAGCGTCAAGACCAGGATGGACAGTGGGACGCTCTTCGCGTCCGGCGGCCGCGACCGGCTAGGGTCACCGCCATGATCGACCAGGCTCCTGAGCCCGCGGGCACCGTCTACGGGCAGGCTCGCCGGACACCTCCGGTGATGCCGATCATCGTCGGGGTGGCCGCCGTCGCCGTGCTCGTGGTGGGGTTCGTGGCCTGGAACTCCACCGGCGGCGCCGACCGGGCGGGATCCGCGCCGCCCGCTGTCACCGCACCGCCGTCACCGGCCGCGACCGGTTCCGTCCCGGCCCAGCTGGCCGCCGGCACCTGGGTGGTGTCCCCGCTCGGCGACCCCGGCACCTACCTGACCACCGGCGGCGATTTCGCGGCGCTGTCCACTGTCGACCCGCTGCCGCTGACCGTGGTTCCCGGCCTGGCCGACGACACCTGCTACTCGTTCCACACCGAGGACGGCCGCCACCTGCGCCACTACGACTTCCGGCTGCGCTTCGACGCCGCTGAGGACTCGGACCTGTTCCGCGCGGACGCCACCTTCTGCCAGGAGGCGGGCACCGCGGTCGGCACGGTCCGGCTGCGCTCGAAGAACTACCCGGAGTATCTGGTGCACCGGCGCGGCGAGAAGCTCTACATCGACAAGCCGGACGGCTCGGCCGGTTTCCCGAAGGCGAGTTCCTTCATGGTGCAGGAGCCGTAGGGGCCCATCGGCCCTGCCGGACGGGACCGCCCGCGGCCTAGCGTTCGGGTCGTGAGGATCCGGCTTCCCGTTCTGGCCGGCGCCGCGCTCGCCCTGCTCGGCGGCCTGTACGGCGCCCTGCTGCTGCTCGGCGTGCCGGTGCCGGCGCCACCCGGCCCGGTCGACGAGGTGCACGGCCCGGTGATGGTGTTCGGTTTCGCCGGCACGCTGGTGGCCGTGGAACGGGCCGTCGCACTGCGCCGCACCTGGGCGCTGCTGGCCCCGGCCTGCTCGGCGGCGGGCGCCCTGGTCCTGCTGGCGTTCGGTCCGGTCCTGATCGGCCGGGCGGCCCTGATGCTGGCGTCGGTCGGCCTGCTCGGCGTCTACCGGGCGCTGTGGGCGCGGCAGCAGTCGGCGGCCCTGCTGGCCCAGGCGGCCGGGGCGTTCGGCTGGTACGCCGCCACCCTGCTGTGGCTGGCCGGTTACCCGGTCGCCGAGATCGTGCCGTGGATGGTGGTGTTCGTCGTCGGCACGATCGCGGGTGAGCGCCTGGAACTGGCCCATGTGGCGTTGCGCTCCCCCGCCGCCGGGCGCTGGTTCCTGACGGTGATGTCGGCGCTGGTGTTCGCGGCGACCGCGGCCACGGTCCGGCCGGAGGCGGGCACCCGGCTGTTCGGGCTGGCGCTGCTCGCGGTGACCGCCTGGCTGGCCGTCCACGACGTGGCCCGCCGCACCGTCCGGTCGACCGGCCTGCCCCGGTACATCGCGGTGGGCCTGCTGGCCGGCTACGGGTGGCTCGCGGGGGCCGGGCTGCTGTGGGCGGGCGCCGGCCCGGTGGCCGACGGTCCCCGGTACGACGCGACGCTGCACGCCGTGTTCCTCGGCTTCGTCCTGTCGATGATCTTCGTGCACGCGCCGGTGATCCTGCCGGCGGTGGTGCGCCGCCCGCTGCCGTACCACCCGGTGCTGTACCTGCCGCTCGCCCTGCTGCACCTGTCGCTGCTGGTCCGGGTGGTGGCCGGGGACGCCGCCGGGCTGGAGCCGGTGTGGCGCTTCGCCGGGACCGCGAACATCCTGGCCGTGCTGACCTTCGCGGGCTGCGCGGTCACCCTGTCCCGGCGGGCCTGGGCGGTGATGGCATGAACGGGCTGCGCGGCCACCTGTCCCGGCGGGCCTGGGCGGTGATGGCATGAACGGGCGGGCCGGCTGGCACCGGCGTACCGGGGCGTTGCCGTTGATGTATCTGGCCGGTCTGGTGGCGCTGGCGTTCGCCCATCCGATGCTGCCCACGTGGCGGTGGCTGGCGATCCACATGCTGCTGCTCGGCGCGGCCACCAACGCCATCCTGGTGTGGGGCGCCCACTTCACGGTGGCCGTGCTGCGGGCCCCGGCGCCCACCCGGCGGACCGGTGAGGCGATCCGGCTGATCCTGCTCAACGCGGGGGTTCTGGCCGTTCTGGCCGGTGGCGCCGCGGACCTGCCCTGGATCGGCGTGGGCGGCGCGGCCGCGGTGTTCGCGGCGGTGGCCGCGCATCTGTGGTGGCTGACCGCCCGGCTGCGGTCGGCGCTGCCGGCCCGGTTCGCGGTGACCGTGCACTACTACGTGGCGGCGGCCGTGGCGCTGCTGACCGGGATCCCGGCGGGCGCGTGGATGCTGGTCACCGACGACGCGGCCCGGTCCCGGCTGATCCTGTTCCACGCCCACGTGAACCTGCTCGGCTGGATCATGCTGACCATCCTCGGCACGATCCTCACGTTGTGGCCGACCGTGCTGCGCACCCGGATGGCCGGCGACGCGGTCGCCGCGGCCCGGATCGCGCTGCCGCTCGCGGTGTCCGGCCTGGTCCTGCTGGCGGTGGCGGTGCTCGCCTGGTGGCCGGTGGTGACGGCCGCCGGGCTGGGCCTGATCGCGGCGGCCGTGGTCCGGACCGCGATCCCGGCGGTACGGGTCGGGCTGGCCAAACCGCCGGAGTCGTTCGCCGCCTGGTCGATCGCGGCCGGGGCGGCCTGGCTGCTGGCCGCGCTCGGACTGGACGCGTGGACGCTGCTGACCGCGGGCGGCCCGGACGCGGCCGTGGACCGGTTCGGGATCGTGCTGCTGCCGCTGCTGGCCGGGGCGGTGGCGCAGGTGCTGCTCGGGTCGCTGGCGTACCTGCTGCCGATGGTGCTCGGCGGCGGCCCGGCCGTGGCCCGGGAGAGGAGCGCGGCGCTGGACCGGAACTGGGCGCAGCGGGTCGCGATGGCCAACGCCGCGCTGTTGGCGTTCCTGCTGCCGACCGGCCCGTACGCCCGGATCGCCACCTCGTTGCTGCTGCTCGTGGCGCTGTGCCAGTTCCTGGTGCCCGCCGTACGCGTACTCGTGCAAGCCCGGAGGTAGCCGTGTCCCGTCCTCTCGGCGGCGCGGCCGCCGGTGTCGCCCTGGTCCTGCTGGCCGTGCTCGCCGGCACCGTGGCGCAGCGCGCCACCGACCCGCCCTCGACCGTCGCGGCGGCGGACGTCGCCGCGACGGGGCACACCACGACCGTGGCGGTGACCGCGAAGGACATGCGGTACCACCCGGACACGATCACCGTGCCGCCCGGCGACCGGCTGATCATCGAACTGACCAACGGCGACGAACGGCGGCACGACCTGGTCCTGGCCAACGGCGCCCGCACCGGCACGGTGGAGCGGCATGCCACCGCCCGCCTGGACGCCGGTGTCATCGGCGCGACGGTGGAGGGCTGGTGCTCGCTGCCCGCGCACCGGCAGGCAGGAATGACCCTGACGATCGTCACCGGCACCGGCACCGGCACGCACATGGCGGCCGGGGAACACGGCACCGAACCCGCCCGGGACGCCACCGCGCCGACCACGCCGGCGGAGCGCGTGCACCGCGTCGACCTGCACGTCAAGGAGGTGCGGGTCGAGGTGGCCCCGGGGGTGCGGCAGCTGGTGTGGACCTACGGCGGCACGGTTCCCGGCCCGGTGCTGCGCGGCCGCGTAGGCGACGTCTTCGAGGTGACGCTGACCAACGACGGCACCATGGATCACGGTGTCGACTTCCACGCCGGGGCACTCGCCCCGGACCAGCCGATGCGCCCCATCGACCCGGGCGAGTCGCTCACCTACCGGTTCACCGCCACGAAGGCCGGCATCTGGATGTACCACTGCTCGACGATGCCGATGCTGCACCACATCGGGAACGGCATGTACGGCGCGGTGATCATCGACCCGCCGGATCTGGCCAAGGTCGACCACGAGTACGTGCTGGTCCAGTCGGAGCTGTACGCCGGCCCGGACGGCGAGGTCGGCGACCTGGCGAAGATGCAGGCCGAGCAGCCGGACGCGGTGATGTTCAACGGCTACCCCGACCGGTACGCGCACCGCCCGCTCACCGCGACGGCCGGCGACCGGGTGCGGATCTGGGTGCTGGACGCGGGCCCGAACCGGTCGTCGTCGTTCCACGTGGTCGGCGCCCAGTTCGACACGGTCTACCTGGAGGGCCGCCGGGTGCTCGGGCCGGACGATCCGGGCGGCGCCCAGGTGCTGCAACTCGGCCCGGCCTCCGGTGGCTATGTGGAGGCGGTCCTGCCGGAGGCCGGCCACTACCCGTTCGTGAGCCACGCGATGGTCGATGCCGAACGCGGCGCCCGTGGCGTGATCGAGGTGGGCCCGGCGTCATAGCGCGCGAAGCAGCCGCCCGATGTAGGGACGCAGGAACTCGCTGTTGAACGGGGTGGTGACCTGGACGACGTTGCGCCCGTTCGCGGTGATCGCCCGCACGTCCACACCACTCATCAGGTACGGCCGGGACACCACGTTGCGGATCAGGGACTGCGGCACCGGGCGCAGGTGGTAGAACTCCCCGGTCGAGGTCATCAGGATGTCGCCCTCGGCGATCGACTCCTCGGTCCGCCGCGCGGCGCTGATCTGCTGCCTACGGGCCTCGAGGCTGGGATCGTACTTCGACAGCTTCTTGCCCGCGGCCCTGCGTGCGGCGTCGTCCACGGTGAGCGCCTCCAGCCGGGTGGCCGCCTGTTTCGACTCCAGGCTGGTCACGATGCCCGCTTCGCCGATCCGGTCCACGCTCGCGGGTTCGCGGACCGCGAGGAGCCCGCCGTCACGGAACCTCAGCGGCCGGCTCTCCCGGCCGGCTTTCACGATCCACGAGTCGCCGAAGAACTCGACCGGGCGCATCCCCAGATCCCCGATCAGCCCACTGGCGTGCCCGATGGTCTGGCGGTAGCCCGGATGGGCGATCGCCAGCAACTCGCTGACCTGCCCGAGCGCCATGTCGAACGTACGGCCGCCGCCGCCCTCGATCGCGGTCGCGAGGCGGATCCAGGCGGCATCACCGAGCGGCCCGGCCCGGAAGAGCCTCGTGAGGCGGGCATGCATCACCGCATCGGCCTCCAGGCTCGCCGCCCGGACCAGCCAGGTGAAGGTGGAACTGCTCACCGCCGGGATCTCGGTCGCGGCGCCCCGGAGAACGGAACTGACCAGGCTTGCGCCGGGTGTCGCCGCGCGGCGTACGATCGCTTCAAGATCTTTTTGGGTACGGGCGATGCTCGCGAGCACCTCCTCACTGCGCAGCGCGGGAATCCTCCGCACGTCGGCGGCGAGCCTGGCCAGGACGGCGCGGTGTTCACCGGCCCGGTCCGCGATCAGGGGCAGGCTGCCCATGAACAGCTCGTTCTCGACCCGCATGTGCTCCAGCGCCCGGGTCAGCGCCCCGGCGTTCATGGCGCGCAGTCCTCGCCCCCAGGCGCTGACCCGGGCCAGCCGCTCGGTCCGGGCACCGCCGGCCAAGGCCATGACGGCGAGCTCGTCGAGACCGGTCACTTGGCCGCCAACAGGGCGAGTTCGAGAATGAGGAGGCCGACGTCGAAGGCGGCCGCACCGTACGCCATCGCCAGATCGCCGTAGCCGGGCTCCGCCTCGATCAGCCGCAGCGCCGGGTCGAGAGTGGCCGCCCAGGAGGTCCGGCCCATCTCGAAGAAGACCGTCTCCCGGTAGGCCTCGACGGTCGAGTGGCCCACCGCCGACAACTGGGCCCACAGTCCGGCCCTCCTGGCGATCAGCGAGGCGAGCCCACCGGCCGTGTTCAGCTCGTTCCAGTGCTCCATGTACCGGGTGGGCAGGCCGCGGGCGCGCATCACCTCGGTGGCCGCCGCCCACGGCAGGGTCCCGTCGCCGAACCCCGCTTCGGTCAGGGCCGCGAAGACGGCGGCCGGATGATCGAAGGCGTCCCGCGGGGTGCGCTTCTCCGGATTGCCGCGCAGCCGATGGGCCGTCTCGTGTACGAGGCCGCGCTCACCGGTCTTCACGTCCGGCCGTGACTCGCCGAGGTGCTGGAGCGACTGCGGGACCGGCGCGATCTCACTCTCCACCTTGGCGGCCGCCTCGACCACCGTGGTCACCGCCTCGGCGCACGCCCGGGCGACGGCCGGCCCGTCCCGCCCGGCCAGCGCGGGCAGGTCGAGGCCGCGGGCCAGCGGGAACACCGTGATCACCCCGGCTTCGACGACCACCACGAGCTGGGCGGCGGCGGCGACCGCGTCGGCGGCGAACCGGATCTCCTCGCCGATGCGGGCGGCCGCGCTGCCCAGGCCGGCGCCGGACAGCTCATCGGTCAGTTGACGGATGCCGGGGACGAGACGTTTCGCGATGCCGGTGGTGACGGGCAGGAGCCACGCCTCGGTGAGCGTCATCGCGAGGCTTCGCGCGGCGGCCGCCGCCGCGTCGGCGATCTTCGCGTGGTGGCTTCGCCGGACGTCGGCGGCCCAGGACCGGACCCTGCCGAGGTCGGCCAGCAGGGTCACGAGCGTGCGGAATTCGGGCGCTTCCGGGTCGGGCCGCCACGGTCGCTGCCGCAGTTGCTCGGCGAGTGTGGCCGGGGTGAGGCCGATCCGCTGCTTTTCGTCGGCGAACCGGGCGTACGGTCCGCGCGGATCGAGGCGGGCCATCTCGGCGGCCACCGTGGCGATCGTGGCGTCGAGGCGGTACAGCACCTCGCGCCGGGCCAGTTCCTCGGCGACCACCAGCGGGCGGCCGATCCGGAGGCTCTGCTGTTCGGCGGCCCGCAGGAGTCCCCGGACGGCGGCGGTGATCTCGTCCCAGCGGGAGTTGTCGAGATCGGTGGACGGGCCCCAGTGCGGTCCAAGCGCCCGGTCGAGGGCATTGCCGCGAGCCAGCTTGATCATCTCGTCGACGCGGGCCCAGCCCTCGGTGCGGTACCAGATGTCCACCAGCTCGCCGAGCCGGGCCGGGTCGAGCGGCAGGCGGATCGGCGGCAGCCGCCGGTCCGGTCGCCGCAGCTCGACATGGGTGCGGCTGCCGCGCCACGACTCGTCACCGCTCAGGACCACGGGCGGCAGCGCCGGGGTGTCCAGGGCGTCGACCGGGGCAGGAGCAGCGACCGAGCCCGGGGCGATCCGGGCGTACACGGCCGGGGCCAGGTCGTCCGGCAGGTCGGCCGCCGACGTCTCGGCGAACAGGTCGGTCACGTCTTGCCAAGCTCGGCGCGCAGCCGTTCGGCCTCCAGTTCGGCCTGCTCGGCCATCGCGGTCAGCCGCCGCAGCTCGATCGCCCGGGTGAGCTCGATGTACTCCTCGCAGCCGGTGCACCGGCCGAGCCGGCTCTCGATCGACATGCCGGGCGTCGGCAGCAGGACCGTGGAGGTGGCGGGTTCGGTGTTGCGGACGTCGCCCAGCATGTTCAGCAGGAACGCCTCCAGCCCGGGATAGTTCGACGTGTTCAGCGGCACGGCCAGCTGGTCGCCGTGCGCGCTCACCACCCGCGGCTCGAACATGCCGGCCCGCAGCACGTTGCTGGACCCGATGATCAGCCGTTCCAGCTGTTCGCTCGGCGGCAGTGCCTGGAACAGCGCGAACCGGTAGTAGGACCAGTGTTCGCGCAGGTGGCTCATCAGCGCGTCGGCGCGTTCCCGGTGCCGGGCGATCTCCTCGAGGGGGAACTTCATCTCCAGTACGTCCTCGGCGGCCTGCTGCCCCTGCCGCTGGTCGGCGTCGTCGGCGGCCTTGTCCCCGGCCGCGGTGGCCGGCGGCGCCGCGTCGTACGCCTGCCACTTCTCCATCACCCGCTGGACCCGTCCCGGAACGCCCATGTCCTCCGGGGTGTACATGTTCTCCTCCCGGCAGCGGCCGCTCCACCAGGCCCAGTCCCATTCGTCCTTCATGTGGCCGGCGCGGATGGCGGCGCTGAGCGCGTACGTCTCCTTCTCCTTGTCGGACAGCTCCCCGAGCGACGCCAGGGTGGGGCTGCCCTGCGGCATCGGCAGGACGCCGGCCAGCTGGCGGGCGTAGTCGACGGTCAGGTCCTCGTCCTTGCGGTCCTTGAGCGCCATCAGCTCGGCCGCGAAGCTGCTGAACTTCGCCTCCACCAGACGCCGGAACAGCCAGCGGCGGGCGTTGCGGCGTGAGCCGTCGGACACGTTCTCGTGCAGGGCGATCGCGTCCAGAGCGGCATGCGCGTCCACGCGCGCACCGAACTGGAGAGCGGCGGTCCGCAGGTCGCGGATCGCGCTGATCAGATCGCTCTGCTCCTTGGAGACGACAACCGGGTCGGGCTTCGGCTTCTTGACGCCGGTCTGCGCCACCTTGGCCGCGGCGGCGCGGCGGGCCGCCTGCTCGGTGACCGCGATGGCGTACGCCTCCAGATAGCGGATCGCCTCGAACCCGGCTCGCAGACTGCCTTCGAGGAGGGCGTCGCTGAGTGCCGTCTCGTTGCGGCGCACCACCGCCTCGGTCAGTTCGGTGCTGATCGGGTTCGGCACGAAGGCGCACAGTCGCGAGTCCTCCGGCAGGAACGTGGTCTCGATGGCGTAGTGCGCCAGCACCTCGTAGTAGTCGAGGTTGAGGGTGTGGCACAGGTTCGGGTTCCGGATCTTGCGGGTGATCCGCTGCTCGGAGCCCCACTCCACGGTCTCGCTGATCTTGGTGACGCGCTGGGACCGTACCTTCGTGGAGGCTTTCACGACGGTCTCGTGCACCCGGTTCTGGGTGGTCTTGCCGATCTCGCCGATCGTGCTCTTGTTCGACACCGACGCGTCCGCGCCGAGCGTGATCTCGCCCGCCACCGGCCGGTAGGTGGCCCGCAGCGACCCGCTGACCTGCCACTGGAAGTCGCGCTGCCGGTTCACCTCGGAGTAGACGTCGCTGGTGTCCTTCGTGGAGTCGGTGCCCTCGAACGTCTGCTCGGTGCCGGTCTCGCTGGACTGTTCCAGGGTCTTGCGGTGCCGTTCCCAGGTGTACAGCTCGATGGTCGCCTCCTCCTGCGGGGCGAGCGACAGCGAGTGCAGCAGCCGGCCGCGGCTGAGGCCTTTCAGTGTCCAGACCTGACGCCATGCCAGGAAGAGCGCCACGTCCAGTTTGGGGATCGGCGGGGTGCCCTGCTTCCGGGCGGTCTGCTCGGCGACCGGCTGAAAGACCG
Source organism: Actinoplanes hulinensis (assembly GCF_019429605.1). Lineage (NCBI taxonomy): Bacteria > Bacillati > Actinomycetota > Actinomycetes > Micromonosporales > Micromonosporaceae > Actinoplanes > Actinoplanes hulinensis. The sequence continues at coordinate 37,532 of NZ_JAHXZI010000037.1, forward strand.
GCATCGCGAGCTTTCCGAGCGGCACCGTCGCCGGCGCGAGCTTCGACGGTGGTTCCGCCACGTAGACCGGAGTCGAGGGTACGGGCGCCGGCGCGCTCTTGGTGACCTCCGGCTCCGGTACGAAGACCGGCGGCTCGTAGTCGTCGAGGTCCTTCTTCAGGTCCTTCAAGGCTTACCCACCCGCAGGGTGAGCACCCGCCCGCTGGCCAGCATCAGCTGCGCGGTCCCGTCGGCGCGCAGCAACTGGACCACCTGGGCGGTGAGCGGCACCCGGTACGGCAGGCCGCCCGCGCCGGGGACGACCGGGTTGGCGAGGAAGGCGGCCAGGTCGGGGACGGTCACCTGGTCGTCCCGGGGGGCGACGGCGAACCCCACGTCCAGCCGTTCCTGCTGGCGCAGCCGGACCAGCCGGGTCCGCTCCCCGGCCGTGCCGCGCACCACCACGGTTCGGCCGGCGAGCAGCGCGGCCACCTCGGCGGGTTCCAGCGCGAGCCGGATCCGCAGCCCGTCGACGTCCAGTTCGGGCAGGGCGAGCAGGCCGTCGAGGGCGTCGGCGGCGATGAGCGGCGCGTCGATCACCTTCGGCAGCAGGCGCAGCCAGACCCGGGAACTGCGCCCGTCGCGGACCCGCCGGGCCCGCAGCAGCTGTGGCTCGCCGTCGCGGATCGCGGTGATCTGGCCACCGTGCAGGGTCAGGAAGTACTGGGTGCCCTCGCCGGTGAGCAGGCCGGACCGGATCAACTCGTCGACATCGTCGACAACGATCTGATCCGGTACGCCGATGGCCTGGAACGCCTCGGTGCCGTCACCACTGACGGCCCGGCTCAACGGCACCCCGCCGGCCAGGTCCACGGTCCGGGTCGGTGCGCCGGTCTCCTCACGGATGCGCAGGCTGGCCTGGAGCACCGCGTCGTCCTGGGTGACGACCAGCGGATGGGTGACACCGCTCTCGTCGGTGGCGTACAGCTCGACGAACTGGCCGAAGTCGAACCACTCGACCACCTCGCCGACCGGCAGGGGGCGGTTGCTGTCGGTGGCGAACAGCTCCGGGTCGATCGGCGAGTCGGGGTAGCCCATCAGCCGAACCGCAGCCGGACCAGGGATTCCGGGACCTTTATCCGTACGCTGAATCGCTCGTAGATCCGGAAACGCCTGGTCTCCGAACTGTCCACGAAGGTGAACGCGGTGGCGCCGTGCACCGCGATGGCCAGGTCGACCGTCCCGCCGAGCGACACCATCACGCCCTCACGGTCGTTCAGGGTCCCGGCGGCGTGGAAGCCGGCCGTCATGAGTGGCCGGATCCGGTCGGCCGGGGCGATCAGCGTCGACTTGAGCGACCGGTGCGCGTCGGCGAACTGTGGTCCGGCCAGCAGCAACGCGTACGGGCCGTTCAGGCTCCTGCCTTGGAGGAACGCGTACGCGTCGGCGACCGCCGAGAACAGGTTCTCGCCGTAGATGCCGGGCGCCTTGTCGTCGATCGGCGGCACCGGCACCACGTGCTGCTCATCCGCCACCGAGACGAGGCCGGGGTTGTTGCCGTCGCCCTGGAGCACGGCCAGGTCGATCTGCCGGGCCAGCCGGTTCGCGGCCCGGGTGGCCAGCGCGACCCCGGTGCCGATCCACTGCTCGTCGTAATACTGTTCCTTGCTCAGCACGAAGACCTGGGACTTCTCCAGCAGCGGCAGCACCCGGCCCTGGTCCACGGACAGCTCGCCGCTGGTGGCGTCCTCGTCGATCCGGTTCGCCGGCACGGTCCGCGCGCTCGGCGTCAGCGACGGCACCCGTGGCAGGAACTGGGCGACCACCGACGCCCGGTCGATCTCGTCGACCGTCGCCCGGTCGATCCGCTCCCAGATGTCCGGGCCCCATTCGGGCAGCTTCTCCCGGCCCAGGTTCAGGCCGTCCGGCACGATCGGCGGCGGCAGGTCCGGCGGGCGCGGCGGTTGCGGTGGCTCGACGGGCAGGCCGAGCGGGTCGGTGCGGCGCATGCGGTCATGCTGCTCGGCCCGGCGGGGACACGGTATTCGCAGAAGTGAGTAGCCGCCGGCTGTCCCCGATCGGACAGCGACCGCCCTGGCGTGCCCCCGGATCCGGCCACCATGCTGCTGAAATGCGTCTCTTGGCGAGTCGTGACTACGAGAGCATCCTCGATCTCGCCGGCCGGCTGGTGGGCGACCTACCGGCCCGGCGCAGCTGGGAACTGGTCTGCGAGACCCTGATGGCGGCCCTGTCCGCGCCACGGGCCGCGGTCTTCGACGACGAGGCGCAGGCCCGCAGCGTGTTCGGCGGCCTGAAACAGCTGGCCATTCCGGTCGGCGGTCCCGCGGTGGTGGTGGCCCGGGGCGGCAGCGACTTCTCCGGCCGGGAGCGGGCGTACGCGGCCCGGCTGCGCCCGGTTCTGGTCGCTCTGCACCACCGGCAGCCCGCCCCCGGCCGCCCGGATCACGCCGCGGCGGCCGGGGTGACCCCGCGCGAGCTGGCCGTGCTGCGGCTGCTGGCGCAGGGGTGGACCGCCGTGGCGATCGGCCGCCGCCTGGCGATCCACCCGTGCACCGTCTCGAAACATCAGCAGAACCTGTACCGCAAGCTCGGCACCAATGACCGCCTGACGACGGTGCTGCACGCCCAGATGCTGGGCCTGCTGGACCGCTAGCCGCAGAGCAGCCGGGCGGCCGCCCAGTCGCCGTGGTCGGCGCCGACACCGTCGCCGCCGTCGGTGATCCGCAGTTCGAGGCGGCTGCCGCCGGTCACGTCCGCGGCGACCGGCTGGGCCGAGGCGGTTCCGGTCAACCGGCCGGAGGATGTCTTGAGGACACCGTCCACCCACACCTCGAACGTCACCGACCCGGACGAGCCCATTTCGTCGTCCACGCCGACGTCGGCGCGGAGGGTGGTGCAGCCGCGGCCGGTCAGGTCGACCGCCACCCGGGACACCGCGTGCCCGCCGAGTCCCTTGTCGTAGACGACACCGCCGATGGTGAGCGGGCGGCCGTCGCCGGCGATCTGTTCGGCGTTGCTGCGGTCGCGTTCCACCGGGCCCCAGCCGTTGACCTGCTCGAGGAACGGCAGATCGCTCACCCACAGCGATCCGGACGGCAGCGGGGTACGGACGACGGCGGTGGCCCGTACCGTGCTGCGGAACCCGTCCGGGGTCGCCGATGTGACCGTCGCGGTGAGCCGGTGCTGTCCCCAGTCGGCGCCGGCCGGGACGGTCACGTCGAAGCCGCCGTCGACCGGTGTGACCTGCCAGCCGTCCGGGGCGTCCAGTGTGGTGACGACATCCTCCGGCGCGCCGGCGCAGCGTGGGGTTACGGTCACCCCGATCCGCTCGGGCACCCCGGCCTCGGCCGTCCCGTCGGTCTGCACACCGACGTCCGGCGGGCAGGGTGCGGCGGCCCGCGAATCCGGCAGCCCACCGGTCGACAGTGGCCGTAGCACCAGCTCGTAGTCGTAGGCGGCGCCGGGCGCCAACCGGTACGGGGCGAGCACCGAGTTCGGCGTCTCCCCCATGCCGGTCTCCCCGGTGGCGGCGTGCAGGGTCACCCAGCCGGCGTTGCGCACGAACGGCAGCTGATGGTCGTACTCGGCCCGGTCCAGGTCTTCGTAGCGGCTCACGCTGACGTCCAGCGATTCGCCGACCGGGCTGCCGACCAGGATCCCCGTCCTCCGGCCGTCGCTGAGCGCCGCCCAGCGGGTGCCGGTGTGGTTGCCGTTGGCCTGCGGTCGTGAATAGGCCGTGAACTGGTCGTTCACACTGCTGCTCCACACGCCGACGGTCGCGGCGCTCTGCCGGTCGTTGTAGGTCTCGTGCGGCCCGGTGCCGTACCAGGTGAACTCGTCCATCGACGCCGGGACCTTGACCTGCACACCGACCCGCGGCAGGTAGGGCAGCGATCCGGCCCGGCTGCCCCGGGCCTGCACAGCGTGGGCCAGGGTGAGGACACCGTTCGCGTCGATCCGGTAGGTCAGGGTCTGCCCGATCGCGAACGCGTCGGCCAGGCCGGGGGCCGCCGCCGTGGCCCGGACGGTGATCACCGCTTCGCCGCCGTCGACCTTCGCCGACACGTCGTCGACGGTGGTCTTCAACCGGTCGAGGCCGACATCGTGCCAGATGTTGCGGTCGGCGGTGCCCCAGCCGTACGTCTCGTTGCTGGTCGGCGGCCGGTAGACGTCCAGTTCCGGCCCGGCGGTGAGCAACTCCCGGCCGTCGGCGGCCATCGACGTGAGAATCCCGTCGGCGAACCGGTAACGCCAGTCGTCACCCCGTACCTCGATGGTCCTGTCGTGGTGGCGGAGAGCCGGCGCCGGACCGCTCGCCGGACCCGGCAGGATGCCCGGAACCACCCGCCCGCCGGCGGCGAACTGCTCGTGCGCGAAGACCCACCCCTTGCGCGCCCACGGCAGGTCGTCGACCGTCACCGCCTCCAGGTCGAGCCAGCGCTCCCGGTCGTTCGGGTTGGCGGGCGCCGCGCCCAGGTCCAGCTCGGCCGTCTCACCGGCCGGAAGATCCAGCGACCGTACGCCGCCGCGCAGTTTCCGGCCGACCTCACGGTGTGACCAGTTCAGCCGCAACCGCAGGGTTCCGGCCGTCTGCTCGTTGTGCACCCGGACGATCCCGGCGGCCGCGTCGACCGCGGTGAACCGGATCGGCGAGTGCGCCCACGCCACCTCCTCGGTCTCCGGCTGCAACCGGCGGTCGGAGGTGACCATGCCGTCGGTGCCGGACAGGCTGATCCCGAGGCTGAGGAAGTCGCCGCGCCGCTCGAACCGGTCGAGGTCGAGCGCCAGGATCGCGTCGTCCTTCGGGTCGGCCGCCAGTTGCCCGGCGGTGAGGGCGGTGCCGTAGACGCGGACGTCGTCGACCAGGCCACGGCCCGTGCGGACGCGAAGGTCGTCCTGCTGGGTCTCGGCGTTGCGGCCCACGTTGACCTCGTACAGGCCGGGGTCGATCGTGCCGGTGCGGACCGTCTCCGCGGTCTGCACACCGTCGATGAACAGGCGCAGTGCGGATCCGTCGTAGGTTCCGGTCACCCGGTGCCACTGGTCGTACCAGTCGGCGGGAACGTCGGCGGCCACCGAGATGTAGTCACCGAGGTCCACCCCGAATTCGAGGGTGTCCTGGTCGCGCATCTGGAGCGCGTAGGCCCGGCCCTTCGTGACGATCGGGAAGCTGCCCGCCCACTGCCCCGGCTTCACCCAGGCGTCCAGGGTGACCTGCGCGGTGAGGTCGAACCGCCGGTCGCGGAACACATTGACGAAGTCGTCGAGACTGGACAGGTTGATCGCCTTTCCGCGGTGCCCGTCGATCGGGACGGGCTTGCCGACCAGGAACGCCTGGATCCGGTTGCCCGACGAGTCCGGGGTGGTGATCAGCGGCTGGCGCAGGTTCTGGTCGGCCCAGTCCCACACGAAACCGCCCTGCATCGACGGCTGCCTGCGTGCGATCGCCCAGAACTCGTCGAAGTTGCCCATGCTGTTGCCCATGGCGTGCGCGTACTCGCCCATGATGATCGGCTTGGTGCCGGTGCGGGCCTTGTTCTCCAGCGACGCCGGGGTGGGATAGCGCGGCCCGGACACGTCGGCGAACGGGGCGTCGCCGTCCGGGTTGTTCGACTGGTGGTAGAGCGGCCGGGTCGGCTCGTTATCGTCCGCCCACTGCGCCATCGCGTGGTGGGCGGTACCGAGACCCGCCTCGTTGCCGGTGTCCCACAGCAGCACGCTCGGATGGTTGCGGTCGCGGGCCACCATCGCCCGGAACCGGTCGGCGAACGCGTCCTGCCACTCCGGTTTCGAGGCGAGACAGGTGCTGGGGCAGTTCTCCCGGGAGTGGGTCTCGATGTCCACCTCGTCGTCGATCCACAGGCCGTACCTGTCGGCCAGGTCGTAGAGGTACGGGTCGGACGGGTAGTGGGCGGTCCGTACCGCGTTGACGTGCAGCCTCTTCATGAGGAAGACATCGTCGCGCTGTGCTTCCCGGCTCATGTGGCGGCCGGTGTCCGGGTCGGTCTCGGCCCGGTTCACGCCTTTGACCAGAATGCGTTTCCCGTTGACGAGCAGCTGCCTGTCGCGGATCTCGATCTCGCGGAAGCCGACCGGTTGTGCGCTCATGTGCGCCGCGTGGCCGTCCGGGGCGATCAGTTCCAGGCCGAGCGTGTAGAGGTTGGGATCCTCGGCGGTCCACTTCGCCGGATCGGTGACCGGGGTACTCAGCGTGACTGCGGCCTGCTCGACGTTTCCATCAACAACCGCGACGGTACGCCCGGCGGCGTCCCGCAGCGTGCCGCGCACCGAGTAGCCGTCGCTCGCCCCGGCCACGTCCACCCGGGCGGTCAGTGTCGCGTCACGATATTCGTTGTCGAGATCGGTGGTGAGGTACGCGTCGCGCAGCCGCACCTGTTCGGTCCGGTACAGCCACACGTCGCGGAAGATGCCGCTGTACCGCCACTGGTCGAAATCCTCCAGGTAGGAGCCGGAACCCCAGCGGTGCACCTGGACCGCGATCGTGTTACGCCCCGGCCGCAGGAACCCGGTCACGTCGAACTCGGCCGGGGTGTAGCCGCCCTGGTCGTAGCCGACGTAGCGGCCGTTCACCCAGACGAGGTATCCGCTGGTCACACCCTCGAAGCGGAGGAACTCGCGGCCGCCGTCCCAGTTCTGCGGCACGTCGAACGTCCGCACGTACGCGCCGGTCGGGTTGACGTCCTTCGGTACGAACGGCGGGTTGTCCGGCCAGACCTCCTCCGGGATGTTGCGGAACATCGGATGGTCGATGAAGTCGGACTGCCAGGTGTGCGGCACCGACACCCGTTTCCAGTCCGACACGTCGTAGCCGTCGGCGGCGAACCCGGACGGCACGTCGTCGGGACGGTCGAACAGCCGCATCCGCCAGCCGCCGTTCAGGCTGGTCACCCACGGTGACTTCGCGTCCTTCCTGGCGGTCGCGGTCGCGAAGGGGCGCAGGTCGGCGTGCGGCGCCTCCTGGCCCTCGCCGGTCATCCGCGGATCCTCCAGGTAGCGGTACACATCCGCGGCGGTCTGCGGTCCGTCGGCGGCGAGCGCCGGGCTTGCCTGAAGGGTCACGCCCATGATCAGCACCAGGATCAAAGTCAAGATCTTCTTCACGGTACGGCCTTCGCGTTCACTTCCACCTCACTGACAGTGATGTACCCGGAAGGGCGAGCGGTCATCACGATCCGGGCCGCGGTGACCGGACCGGCGGAGGTGACGGGGATGTCGACGACCGGACTGCCCTCGGTCGGCACCGGGATGTCGGCGCTCGCGTCGCTCCAGACGCCGTCCGCGCCGAGCAGTTGCACCCGCAGGCTCGCCGGGAAACTGAGGTTGGCCCCGTCCCGGTAGAAGTAGGTGACGACGCGGGTCGGATCGCGTTCGGCGGGCAGTGTCACGGTGATCGTGTCGGACGGGTTCTTGGTGCCGGACCGCCAGTTCGACCAGGCCTTCTCGGAACGGTCGCCGTTTCGCAGACCGGCCGCCGAGTAACCGCTCTCGGTGTAGGTGGCCGACACCGTCACCCCGTCGTCGAGAGCGGCGTTGACCTCGATCGGCTCGACCACGGTGACGGTCGCGGTGGCCGGCAGGGTGGTCCCGTCGGCGACCGTGGCCGTGCCGGTCACCGGGAACTCGCCGAGCCGGTCCAGGACCGGAACCTCCCAGGTGACGGGCAGCTCGGCGCGCCCGCCGTGCCGTCCGGCGCCGGTGACCGTCGCCGGCAGCGCCGGGCGCCCACCCGGGTAGGTGGTGGCCTTCGCCGGCAGCGTCCTGACGAAGGTGTCGACGGTGACGACGGCGGTGGCCCGGTGGGTTCCGCCGAGCGGATCGGTCGCGGTCCCGGTCACGGTCACCTTGCCGGGCCGCCGCCAACGCCGCTCGTCCGGCATGTTCCACACCACCGGCAGACTGCCGCGAGCACCGTCGCGGTAAACCGGCGTGACGCGCTCCGGCAGCGTGGGCACCAGTCGCGGTACGGTGTGCGCCGCCACCGTCCGCGTCCGCAGCACCGTCTCGTCGACGATCGCCCACCGCTGGTTGGCTCCCGAACTGGGGGTATAGGTGCCCACCGGGCTGCCGTCCGCGGTCGCCTGCCCGGTCACGTCAAGAAGGCGCCCGCTCCCGACGTTGACCAGCGTCCACGTCCCGTCCCCGGTACTGGACAGAATCCACTGCGCCGCCTCATCCACCGCGGCGGCTCCACCTCCACCCGCGGCCGCCGGAGCAGCTCCGCCCTTCCCCACGGCCACCGCGGTGGCTGCGCTCGCGCCTACATCGGCGGCGCTCCCGGCTTCGGCGGGCTTCTGCCCGGTGGTGGGTGGCGGCTCCAGGACCAGGATGCTGTCTCGGACGGCGAGCCGTGCTCCCGAGGCGGCCACGCTCACGGCGTACCTCTCCCGGTTGGTGTTGCCGGAGGTCAGCTTCGTGATGGACCACAACTGGGCCGGATCCCCGGCGGCGGTGGTGCGAACCACCGCTCCCGTCCCGCCGGTGTTCGGGATGAGCGACCGCCCGCTCGCGACACCCTGCACTCGGTAGACATGACCGGACTGAATCAATGCGGCGTCACGGTCCACCCCGCGAACACCGTCGACCAGGAACGTCGTGACCGACTGCGCCGGCACCGTCAACGTGGCCAGATCACCGCGGACTCGGACCGGACTGCCCTTGATCAACGCGCCGGAAGCACTGGTGACGACCGGCGTGACGGACGCACCGGACCGCACGGACCGAAACGCGGACAGATCAATGTTGACGGTCCTATCGACTGCACTTGAGTTGACATGCACGAGCGTCAAGTCATCACGAGACGGCTTGAGAGCAGCGACAGTTGACGTGTCGTCAACCTTGACGAAGCGATCACCAGGACGGATGTGCCGAGTGAAGTTCCGGATCGTGTCGAACTTGGAGTTCGTCTTGATCGGGCAGGTCTCCAGCGTCGCGTCAGCCGTGCAATTGAACGGGATGTGGATGCTCCCCCAGTTGCCGTTGCCGGCCTGCTGCGGGACAGCGTCCTCGATCGGCTGCCAGAACACCCAGGCGGACGGCTCCAGCTCACGGATGTCGTCGACCATGCGGGTCGCGATCCCGAGCCCGGGCAGCATCCCGGTGTAGTCGGTCGTTCCGGGCCCCCAGTTCCCCTCGACCTCACTCATCCAGAGCCTCTTGCCGGCCGCCTTCGCCACGTCACGCACGCTGGTCCGCGACCCGGTCCCGTACGTGTGCACGTTGAGCTGCGAAACCGCGTCCCGGGCCTCGGCACGGTACGCGTTCCAGTTCGTCATGAAGATGCCGGGATTGGTCTCGTCCATGGCGGACACCGTCATCCCGGCCCGTGAAGCCTTGTCCCGTAGAGCGAGGATCACCGCCTGCTGCAGAGCGGGCCCGGCGTGCGCCCCCTCCTGACGCCCACCGGTCGGCTGCCCGTCAGCGCCGAGCGTCGTACCCCAGTAGTTGGTGTTGGGTTCGTTGAGCGGATCGATGGTGGCGAAGTCGATGCCGTGCGCGTCCCCGATATGTGAAGCCACGGTGGTCAGGTAGGTGGCGAACTCGTCGACCCGGTCCGCCCGGATCTGATCCGCGCTGGAGTCGAATCCGCCGGAGACGTAGCCGCTGACGGTCTGGAAGTACGGCGGCGAGTTGCTGAACGCCTCCCAGATCGTCACGTCGTCCTTGATCTGGTCGATCCACCAGCGCTGGTTGGCGTCGGCGGCCAGATCCCAATGCGACGGATCGTCCGGGTTCCACCATTCCCGGTCGGCGACGGTGGTGCCGGCCGGCGCCTTCCAGAAGCCCGGCATGGTGGCGCCGTTCTTCATGTAGTTCGTGCGCACGCCCGGCGCGTTGCCGCCGCCGATGTTGTAGCGGGCGATGTTGAGGTCGAGCCCGTCCGGGCCGAACAGCATGTCGGCGAGTTTCCGGCGGATCGGCTCGGGATAGCCACCGGTGGCGTTGGCGAACCAGACCAGGCTGGTGCCCCAGCCCTCGAACTCCTGCTGCTGGTAGCCGGGGTCGATGCGGATGGTCCTCGTCTCGGTGACCTTCTCCGCCCTGGCCGCCGCCGGCAGAGGCAGGACGGCGAGCAGGGCGGCAAAGATCCCGGCGAGCGACCGCCGAAAAGCGAGCGACATGACGGTTCCCCATCCGCTGCGGCGACATGGCGATCACAACGGCAACACGTTCGACCAGAAGCGAACACGTTCCGTCGAATCGAGACGTTACAACAGGGATCTCCGACATGGAACAGCGTCAATGAATACGTTTACCGGTCGATCCGCACGGCCTTCGGGTGGTCGATCAGGAACGACGCCACCCGGTCCCCGGCGACGGCAGCGAAGAACCCCTTCACCCCGGGCAGGAACTTCTCACCCCGGTAGACGCCGCCCTCGAACAGCGCCGTGCCGGGCAGGTCGATCGACGTCATGCCCCGGACGTCCAGCTTGCGTGCCACGTTCAGCCAGTCGGCGAGCCGGACGCCACCGCCCACGACGGTCAGCGAGTCGCCGGCGGACCGGACGATCGCGGTGACGTCCCGTTGCATCACCCGCTTGGCCATCGCCTTCAGGAACTGCCGCTGGTGCCGCGTCCGGTCGTAGTCGCTGCGCGGCAGGCCGTAGCGCTGGCGCACGTAGTCGAGCGCCTCCCAGCCCTGGAACCGCATCGGGGTGGCGCTGAGCTGATAGGTCTTCTGCGGGCCGACGTACGGGCGCAGGCACGTGGCCGAGCACACGGCGGTCCGGTCCCGTGGGCTGCCGTCCGGCTTGAGGTGCTCCGACTTGACCACCTGGTCGACGGGCACCCGCACGCCGCCCATCGCGTCGACCACCTTCTTGAAGCCGCCGAAGTTCACGATCGCGGCGGCGTCGAACGAGCGGATCCCGGTGACCTTGCCGACCGTCCGGGCCAGCAGGTAGACGCCCTGCCGCGGGCTGTACGTCCCGTCCGGCCGCCGGCTGCCCAGCGTCATGGCGGCGTTGATCTTCGTCCGCTCGGCGGCGCTGCCGGACGCCTTGAACGCCGGGATCCGTACCACCAGGTCCCGCGGCAGCGAGAAGAGGTAGACATCCTTCCATCCCGACGGCACGTGCGCCACGACGATCGTGTCGGCCAGCGGCCTGATGTGCGAGCCGCGCGGGTCGATGCCGACGAGCAGGAAGTTCAGGGGCCGACGGTCATCGGCCGGCCGTACGGCTGCCGGCGAGCCGGCGCCCGGGATGCCCTCCTTGCGCGGCCCGCCGGCCGCGACCGCCGCCCCGGCCGGGATCAGCAGAAGGGCTCCCACGGCGATACTGAGCCTGGCCCACAACGGAGCCCGGCGACCTTCGGACCTGGCCATTTAATGCTATACCTCCCGATTTCAGCCAACTCGCGCATGATCACACGGTTGGTGAGAGCGGGGAGGCGTTATGCCGTCCTAGTCAGTCGGTCGCGGTTCGCGATCGGCGAGAACCCGATGCGGTACGCCGGACGCGCTCCCGAGATCAGCGGTAGCGGCGGCCGCGGTAACGCCGTGCCCGCTGCGTCCGGCGCCGCGTCACGAGGAGCACGACGAATCCCACCGCCGCGGCCGGGAACGCCACCAGCAGGACCGGCGAGATCCCCCAGCCGGTGGCCGCGGGAGTCGTCGGTGGCGCGGCCGCGGCCGTCCCCTTCGTACCGGAAGCTCCGGAAGGTTTGGTCTGTTTCTGTCGTGACGGGCTCGCCGAGGGCGGCGTGGCCGCCAGATCGTCCCCGATCACCGACATGATCCACGGGCGCAGGGCGTCGACCCGGGTGGCGGTGTCCGGTCCGGTGTGCGGGCAGTCGGGCCCGCGGCTGACCACCGCGATCAGGACGGCGCCGGCCTGCTCCTCGGTGAAGTACGGCCCGCCGGAGTCCCGCTCGCAGGGGCTGGTGTTCGACCTCGGCGCGATCCCGGACAACCCCATCTCGGTGGCCGCCACCGACGTGACCTCGAACCGGCCGGTCCGCATCCGGTCGGGGGTCTTCGACGCGTTCGGGCTGGTGAACCCGTACCCGACGAGCCGCGCCTCCTGCCCGGAGGTGGGCTTGCGCTTACCGAGCCGCAGCGGGGTGATGCCGGTGATGGCCCGGTCCAGCCGGATGAGCGCGACGTCCGACTTCCCGTGCTGCTCGACCTGGACGACGTTGGCGGTGAACCCGGCCTTCCCGGTCAGATCGGCCCGGCCCACGGTGGCGATGGTCCTCTCCGCCACGGTCCGCGACACCCGCCGCCCGTTCTCGTCCCGGAAACAGTGCGCCGCCGTGATCACCCAGCGGGGCGAGACCAGCCCGCCGGAGCAGGAGCTGTCCCGGGTGCCGCCGTCAGCCGTGGGGATCCCGAGCGCACTGATCTTGACGGCGAACGGGTACCGCCCGTCGGGCACGCTGTCCCCGTTGGCGATGGCATGGGCGGGCCCACCGAACACCCCCAGCACCATCGAGAGCGCGGCCAGGCCGGTGAGAAATCTCCATAACGGTTTCAACGGGTGTGCACAGTACGCCACCGCCGCAACCCTCCCCAGCCGGCCGAGTCTCCTCACTCAGGACGAGTCCCGAGCCCGCTCAGGTTGCACGAAGCCCGCCACCCTTCTCTACGGTGGCCGCGCCGGAACCGTTCAAGCGGCGGCGCCGCGGAGAACGGCGTCGACGAGGGTCTCGGCGAACCTCTCCTCCGGGATCGCGAGGTTGAAGTGGAAGATCGACTGCATCATGCCGGGTGCCGACAGCATGATCTGGGTCAGCTCGACGTCGAGGTCGGGCCGTAGCTCGCCGGTCTCGATGCCGCGCCGCAGCACCTGGCGGGTCACCTCGCGGCGGGGCTCGATGAAGTCCCGGTACATCCGGCTCAGCTCGTCGTCGCGGATCAGCTCCGGCATCAGGCAGGCGGTCACCTTGCTGTGCCGCTGAGCGCGCGCTGTGCGGTTCGCCTGGACCAGCGCGATCAGGTCCTCCCGGACCGAGCGGCCGGCCAGCTCGGGCAGCGGGCCCTTCATGGCCCGGACCGCGTCGATGAGCAGCGCCTCCTTGTTGGGCCAGCGCCGGTAGATGGTGGCCTTGCCGACGCCGGCCCGCGCGGCGACCGCCTCGATGGAGACGGCCGCGGCGCTCTGGCCCTCGCCGAGCAGCGCCAGCACCGCATCGAGGATGGTCTCGTCGGCCTGGGCGCTGCGGGGCCGGCCAGGAGCCTTACGCTCCTGGCCGGCCGCGGTGCTGCTGTTCATGGCGTTCATTGTCACTGACCGGTTTACGCGTCGGCCAACTGCAGGTCATGCACCTCGGCGGGAGTGGCCGCGGGGCGCCGGCCGGGCAGCCAGAGCACCGCCACCAGGACGCCGAGCAGGGCGAACACGGTCGAACCGACGGCCGCGTAGTGCATCGCCGTGACGAAGGCGCTGTCGGCGCCGGCCAGCAGCGCGGGCGCGGCCGGTCCGGCCTGCCCGGCCACCGCGTAGGCGCCGGCGATCGACTCGTGGGCCATGTCGGCGGCGGCGTCCGGCAGACCGGCCGGGGTGGTCAGGTGATCGCGGTAGACCGAGGAGACGACCGCGCCGAGGACCGCCACGCCGAGCGCGCCGCCGAGCTGGCGAATCGTGTTGCTGACCGCCGAGCCGACTCCGGCCTTCTCCCGGGGCAGTGCCGACATGATCGCCTCGGTGGCCGGCGGCATGACGTTGGCCATGCCCACGCCCTGGACGAAGAACGCCAGCGCGACCAGCGCGATCGGGGTGTCCACGCCGATGAACAGCCACAGGCTGAGAGCGGCCGAGACCAGCAGCAGGCCGACGGTGCTGACCGCCTTCGGGCCGAACCGCTTGACCAGCGAGGAGCTGGCCGGCGCGAAGATCATCTGGCCGAGCGCGAACGGCACGAACAGCGCGCCCGAGGCGAGCGGACCGTACCCGCGGACCATCTGGAGGTAGAAGGCGCCGAAGAACATCGAGCCCATCGCCGCGAAGAAGACCAGGCCGATGATGCCGGTCGACGCGGAGAACTGCCGGTTGGCGAAGAGGCGCACGTCCAGCGACGGGAAGGTGATCCGGCGCTCGTAGAGCACGAATCCGGCCAGCACGAGCAGGCCGGCGGTGAGGGTGGACCAGGCCGCCGTCTCGCCGAAGCCGTCCTCGCCGCCCTTGATCACGCCGTAGGTGAGCAGGGTGAGGCCGACGATCGACAGGATCACGCCGAACACGTCGATGCGGCCCGGCTTCGGGTCACGTGACTCCGGCACGAGCACGGCCACCAGGACCAGGCCGATCACCACGATGGGCACGTTGATCAGGAAGACCGAACCCCACCAGAAGTGTTCGAGCAGCAGGCCGCCGAGGACCGGGCCGATCGCGACGGCCAGGCCGACGGCTCCGGCCCAGACGCCGATGGCCCGCGGGCGCTCCAGCGGGTCGAAGACGTTGGCGATGATCGACAGGGTGGCCGGCATGACGGCCGCGGCGCCGAGGCCCATCACGGCGCGGGCCGCGATCAGCTGGTCGGGTGAGCTCGCGTACGCCGAGATGAGCGACGCGAGGCCGAAGATCACCAGGCCGGCGACCAGGCTGAGCCGGCGGCCGAGCCGGTCGGCCAGGATGCCGGCGGTGAAGAGGAGCCCGGCGAACACCAGGGTGTACGAGTTGATCGCCCATTCGAGTTCGCTCTGCGTGGCGCCGAGGCCCTTGTCCGGGTCGGCGATGGTGCGCATCGCGACGTTGAGCACCGTGTTGTCGAGCACGACCACCAGCAGGCTGATGACGAGCACACCGAGGATCGCCCATCGGCGGGGATGCCCGGTCTGGGGTTGAGCTTTGGTCATGTGCTTGGCCCCCGAGTTTTTCGAAACGGAACCGTTCCGTTTTCAAACGCCACGCTAGTCCCGCCCCCCGCAAAACGGAACGGTCTCGTATCGAAAGTGTCGCCGGTCACCCCGCGAACCCGGCAACCGGACGGTGACCCACGCGCACCGGCCCGGCAATCACCCCCACCCACCCCAGGCCGAAGTCAACGGTGAGCCCGCAACACACTTCCCCGGAAGGACCGATCTTGCGCCAGCTTCTCCGCCGCATCGCCGTGACCGCCCTCATCGCCCCGGTCGCCGCCGGCACCGTCATGATCGCGTCCCCCGCCGAAGCCGCCCCCACGAAGCCCAGCACGGTCGCCCTGCAGA
>NZ_JAHXZI010000038.1:0-47535 GCF_019429605.1 Actinoplanes hulinensis
GCGTCCGTGCGGTCGGCGGCGATGACCTGGATGCGGCCGGCGGGGATGTTCAGGACGGCGGTGACGGCGGCGGTGGTGTCGAACTTGTTCATGATGCTCTCCCTGTGGAGTCGTTGTTTCCGATGCGAGAAACGCTACGTTGCGTTCGCGAATTCGGCAACAGGCTTGTTGCACTGGGCAAGATAACAGGCAGCTCAGTGCGGTCATTTCGTTGCAACGGCGGTTGAGCTAATGCAATGAAGGCGTTGCAATAGAGTGAGTTGAACGCTACGCTGGCGGGCGTCAGGAAGGCTTTGGAGGGAGATCACGGTGCCGGGCGGCAGACTCACCCAGCAGGAACGTCAACAGATCGCGCTCGGGCTGGCCGACAGCCTCGCGTATGCCGAGATCGCCCGGAGGCTCGACCGGCCCACCTCGACCATCACCCGTGAGGTGATGCGCAACGGCGGCCCCACCGGCTACCGCGCCGACCTGGCACACCGGGCCACCGAACGCCGCGCCCACCGCCGCAACCCGGCGCCGCCACGCACACCGGGCACACCCACGGCCCCGCACGGGCGCGACGCCGAGGCGGTCCGGGAGTTCGGCGAGACCATGACCACCCTGTTCATGCACCAGGGCCTGCCGAAGATGGTGGCCCGCGTGCTGACCGGCCTGTTCGTCACCGACGCCGGCAGCCTCACCGCGTCCGAGCTGGTCCAGCAGCTCCAGATCAGCCCGGCCTCGGTCTCCAAGGCCGTCGCGTTCCTGGAGGAGCAGGGCCTGATCCGCCGCACCCGCGACGACCACCGCCGCGAGCGCTACTTCGTCGACGGCGGGGTGTGGTACCAGTCGACCATCGCCAGCGCACGGGGCGTGGCCCGGGTCGCGGAGACGGCCCGGCAGGGCGTCAGCGTCCTCGGCGTGGGCACCCCGGCCGCCGTCCGCCTGGAGAACATCGCCCGGTACAGCGAGTTCATCAGCGAAAGCATGCTGCGCGCCGCCGAACAGGCCCGTGAGGTCCTCTACACCCGGCCCGACGAACCGCCACCGGGCGTCACCAGCCCGGTCTCATAGGCCGCGACCACCGCATGCACCCGATCCCGCGACTGGAGCTTGGTCAGGATCCGCCTGCGCTGGTCCCGGCCGGTTGGACGGTTCGCTCCCGTGCGTCCGCGGCTACCTGTTCTGGCTCCAGGAGCGCCGCGAACCCACCCCGGGCGACCGGATCCCGGACCTGTGGATCACGCGTCGCCGTACGGGTCGTGAGCCCAGGTGAGGACCCGGTCGACGTCGGTGCGGGTCCAGCCGATGGCCGGGTCGATGGAGACGAGCAGGGTGGGTGCCGGGCGGGCGGCGGCCCAGCGCAGGCCGGCCGCCGTGTGGTTGTCGTCGATCCAGGCGACGGGCCGGTCTCCGGCGACGAGGTCGACGGCCGGGACCTTGAGCTCCGGGTCGAACGGGACCGGCGGGAACTCGACGAACGGCAGCGGGCCGAGACCGAGGCAGGGCAGGTAGAGCTCGTTGGCGTAGGTGCCCCAGGCGGTCGCCCACCACAGCTCCCCGGCGGCGGCCAGCTCGCGGATCCAGTCGCCGTGCTCCGGGCAGTAGCGCACCGGCTCCTCGCCCTCGAAGAGCACCCGCTCCAGGTGGCCGTCCGGGCAGACCGGCGCGGCGAACGGGTTCAGCACCCCGTCGAGGTCGAGCAGAAGCAGCGGCGACTTTCGATCCACGGTCCGACCCTAGCCCTCCCGGCGGATGATCGGATCGGGCTCGAACGATCGGGCGCGGGGGTCCGGGAGCGGCCAGTCTTGAGAGCGGAAGGAGGACCTCGTGATCGCAGCGCTGAACCGTCTCACCGAACTGGTGGAGGAACCCGGTGACCTGGACGTCGCCGTCGTGGCGAAAACACTCGGCACCACCGAGTACCACCTGCGCCGGATGTTCTCGTCGCTGGCCGGGATGCCGCTGTCGGAGTACGTTCGCCGGCGCCGGATGACCGTGGCGGCCGCCGACGTGATCCGTGGCGAGGAGGATCTGCTGGGCATCGCGGTCCGGTACGGCTACGGCTCGACCGAGGCGTTCGGCCGGGCGTTCCGGGCGGTGCACGGCGCCGGCCCCGGTGACGTACGCCGTGACGGTGGTCCTCTCCGCACACAACCGCAGCTCAGGTTCCGCCTGACCGTCGAAGGGAGCACCCCCATGGACACCCGTATCGTCGACCGCCCCGCGTTCCGTCTGGTCGGCCACGCCGCCCGCGTCCCACTCATCCACTCCGGCGTCAACCCGCACATCCAGCAGCACATCGCCGGGCTGCCACCGGAGGCTCACCAGCGGCTCAAGGACCTCAGCGACACCGAGCCGGCCGGGCTGTTGCAGGTCACCGACGACGTCAGCCCGGACGCCGCGGAGGGCACCGAGCTGACCTACCTGCACGGGGCCGCGATCGCTGCCGGCACCACGCCACCGGACGACCTGGACGCCATCGAGGTGCCGGCCGGCCGCTGGGCGGTGTTCCACACAGCGGGGCCGTACCCGGCGGCGTTGCAGACGGCGTGGGCGGCGACCGCCACCGAGTGGTTCCCGTCGAACCCGTGGCGGCTGCGGCCGGGCCCGTCGATCGTGGCCATTCTGGAGCGGGCGGCCGATTTCAGCTCCGCCACCTGCGAACTGTGGATGCCGGTGGAGCCCGCCTAGAAGAGACTAGGCGAACGCACGGTCGACGTCGCCGGGGGTCAGGCCGAAGTCGGACAACTGGTAGGTGTGCGCGGGCTTACCCGTACCCCGCATGGTCTGCTCCTGGAAGGAGGCCATCGCGGCGCGCGCCGGGCCGGTGAGCCGGACCCCCAGGCGATCGTAGATCGACTCGACGGTGCGCTGCGGGGACGCGACGAAGTCCTCGTAGCGCACGTCGATGAAGCGCCCAGGATCGTGCCGGGCCCGGTCGGCGCGGAATCGGCGCAGTCCGCGCGACCAGAGTTCCAGCTGTGCTTTTCCGGCCACCGCGCCTTCGAAGACCGTGGACCAGCCGGCCGAGGCGCGGGTGTTGAGGCTGCACACCGAGGCGATCGCGGTTCGCGGATCCCGGTGGGTCTGGATGATCGTGGCGTCCGGATAGACGCTGAGCAGGGCGTCCAGTGCGAACAGGTGGCTGGGGTTCTTCAGCACCCAGCGCCGGCCGGGGTCGTTGAGGCCGATCAGCTGGAGGTTGCGGCGGTGCCGGCGATAGGCGGGCGTCCAGTCGATTTCGGACAGCCACCGCGAGTAGGACGGAATGTGAGCGGTGCACTCGAACGACACCGACGTCATCGACTGGCAGAGCAGCCGCCAGCACTCCTCCACCTGCTCGGGGCCCATGTGGTGCACGCCGTCCAGCCCGGCGCTCCGGTAGGCCTCACGCAGGGTGACGAAAATCGGGTCGTCCGGCCAGGTCTCGCGGGGCGGGCGCGGCTGCGGGACCTCGGTGAGCCACAGCTCCGGGCCCTGGTGGGCGGGGTCGGCGGCGAGCATCCGGTGCAGCGCGGTGGTGCCGGTGCGCGGCAGTCCGGTGACGAAGACCGGGTTCGGCAGCGTCACGCCGGCGTGTTCCGGAAATCGCCGCCACGCGGCTTCCGCCAGCAGGCGGGAGATCAGCGAGGCGCGCAACAGGCCGCGGGTCCGCTTGCTGCCGGCGGGGGTCAGGCATGCTTCTTCGGCGTACGCGGTGAGCAGCACCGACAGCGCGGACCGATGATCGTCGCCGGCGCCGAAGTCGTCGAGCCCGGTCATTCTGGTCGCCGAGGCGTGCAGGTCGTCGACCGTTCCCACGTCGGTGCGTTCGCTGGTGGTCGATGAACGTTTTTCAACGTGGCGAGGTCCCGACCGCCCGGCGCCGATCGACGAGTCCGGACCGATGCCAGGTTGAAAAATGTTCACCAGTGGAACTCCCCGCAGTTGACGTCGAGGCACGCTCCGGTGATGCCGCGGGCCAGATCCGAGGTGAGGAACAGGATCGCGTCGGCGACCTCGTCGGGTTCCGGCAGGCGGCGCAGGTCGGTGCCGGCCGCGACCTCGTCGTAGATCTGCCGGGCCGGGACGCCGCGCTGGGCGGCCTGGAACTCGAACCAGGCGCGCAGCGTGTCCGCCCAGATCCAGCCGGGGGCGACCGAGTTGACCCGTACGCCGTGGGGGCCGAGTTCGCTGGCCAGGTTCTGCGCCGCCGCGAGCAGGGCCGCCTTGGTGAGCCGGTAGGGCCCGAACGGGCGCCGCGAATGGCGTAGCACCGCCGAATTGACGACCACGATGGAGCCGCGCGTCTCGATCAGCGCGGGCGCGACCAGGCGGATCGTCCGGATCGCGGCCAGAACGTTGATCTCGAAGCTCTGCCCGGTCTCGTCCAGATCGACTTTGCGGAGGCTGCGCATCGGCGGCATCACGAAGGCGTTGTGCACCAGGGCGTCGATCCGGCCGAATTCCGCGATCGCCCGGTCGACCAGATTCTGGACAGCCGCGTCGTCGGTGAGGTCGGTGGGCACGGCCAGGGCGCGGCCGCCGATCTTGGCGGCCACCTCGTTCAGCGTCGTCTCGGTGCGGGCCGCGAGCACGACGTCGGCGCCCTGCTGAGCGGCCCGGAGGGCGACCGCCTGGCCGAGGCCGGGGCCGACGCCGGCGACCAGCACCACCCGGCCGTCGAGGAGCATCGGCTCAGCCCAGCATCCGGGCCGCGGTGGCGGCCTGCCGGGCGGCGATCCGTTCCCGCCACGCCTCGGGGCCGACCGGCCGGTAGTGCGGCAGCTGTTTGGGCAGGTCGTCGACGGCCATGATGTCGACCCGGGGCCCGTCCTCGGCGGTGAGCTCGCGGGACAGCCGCTGCCAGCGCAGTTGCACGTAGCCACGGCGGTGCCCGAGACGTTCCAGCCAGTTGGCGACGCCCGGGTTCCGTTCGCTCACCACGTACCGGATCATGCCGTCGGGGTCGATTCTGGCCTGGTCGCGGGTGAGGCTGGTCTGGTGGTTGATGTAGTCGAGCGAGACGTACCACATGCTGCCGAGCTGAATGCCCTGGTAGGGGGCGTCGCTGGCCGGGACGGTGATCACCATGGCCTGGTCGTCGTCCAGCTCGTAGTGGCCGGCCGAGGAGAACTGGGTGGTCAGGCCGCCGGGTGTGGAGCGGGGCGGGGTGAGCGTGTTGACCGGCAGGTTCAGGTAGAACCGCTCGGCGAACGCGAGGAAGGTACGCAGGCGGCTGATCAGGATCTTGCCGGCCACGCCGTACCGCTTGGTGAGCGCATCCAGCGTGGGCGGTGGTGGGGCCGCGCCGATCCGGTCGGCACGCTGGATGCGCAGCATCCCGGGCCGCTCGGTGGCCCAGTCGCTGAAGACCTCGCGGACCACCAGCATCCCGGCTCCGGGCAGGCCGGGGCCGAAGAACAGCCGGAAGGAACCGTCCGGTTCGGTGCGGATCTCCCGGTCGTCGAAGGCCGCGGTGCTGCCCGGCACGACGATCGGTGAGTAGGCGCCGTCGAGGATCTGGAAGCTCAGGTCGACGGTGCTGCCGCGCTGCCCGGTGACCACGTACTCGGCGTCGTCGCGCAGCCAGGCGTGGAAGTAGAGGGTGTCCGGGTTGTCCAGGCCCATCTTCGTGTACGGCCCGGTGGAGCGGACGAAATAGGGGAAGTCGCGCTGGTAGGCCCAGGCCATCTGCACCGAGGCGCGGATGCTGCCGGCCAGGTAGTCGTAGCCCTCGACGAGATCCTGCTCGTCACGGACGTGCGGGGCCGTGGTGATGACCCTCTCGGCCTCCTGGATCGCTTCCGCGAACGGTGTGGTTAGCACAGCATCGACGATAGAACTCGTTCTAGTTTTTGGTCAATCACGGATTGACTCCGCACTCACGGAGACTCCAGTCTGGACGGCATGCGCGCGTACCGGATGACCGAGTGGGGCGCCCCTCCGAGGGCCGTCACCGTGCCGGACCCCTCACCCCGGCCCGGCGAGGTGCTGGTCCGGGTCGCCGGTTGCGGGCTGTGCCGCTCCGACCTCACCATGCGGCGGATCCCGGCGGCCGCGGGCGCGGCGCTCGGCTGGCGGATGCCGTTCACGCTCGGGCACGAGACGGCCGGGTGGCGGGTGGACACCGGGGAGCCGGTGGCGCTCGCGTCGCCGTCGTCGTGCGGCGCGTGCCGGTACTGCGTGCGCGGGCAGGAGAGCGGGTGCCCGTACGGGCTGGCCGGGCGCGGCTACGGCCGGGACGGCGGGCTGGCCGAGTACGTGCTGGTCGACGATCAGCGGGCGCTGCTGCCGTTGGGGCCGCTGGATCCGCGGCACGCCGGGCCGCTCACCGACGCCGGGGCCACGGCCTATCACGCGGTGCGGCGGGCGCTGACCCGGATCGGGCCGGGCGGTACGGCGGTGGTGGTGGGCGCGGGTGGGCTGGGGGCTTTCGCGGTGCAGTTCCTGCGGGTGCTCACGGCGGCTTCGGTGGTGGCGGTGGACCCCTCTCCGGCGCGCCGTTCCTATGCCGCGTCCATTGGCGCCCATTCCTCCTGCACCGACTTATCCGATTTATCTGATATAGACGTCGTGCTGGACTTCGTCGGCACCGACGAGACGATCACCGCCGGGATCGCCGCGGTGCGGACCGGCGGCGCCTTCGGCCTGATCGGCTCGGCGGGCGGCCGGCTCACCGGCCCGTGGTTCTCGTCGCTGCCCCGCGACGGCGAGGTGTTCACCTTCCAGGGCTCGACGATCGCCGACGCGCAGGAGGTGATCGCCCTCGCCAGAGCCGGCCTCATCCGCAATCAGGTGGAGGAATTCGCATTCACCGAGATCGACGAGGCTTACACGAAACTGGCCACCGGCGCCCTCACCGGCCGCGCCGTCATCATCCTCGAATAATTCGGATGAACGTCGCCTGGGATCTTTGCTAATTTCTTCGCACGCGCCTCCCGGTGCCGTTTACCAGGGAGGTTCGGCAGGTCCGGATGCGGGCGCCCGGTGCGAAGGTGTCGGGTACTTCGAATCCTAACCGAGAGGTCGCGGGTTCGATTCCCGCTCCCCCGACTTTCCCCGGGGGATAGCTCAGCGGTAGAGCACTAACGTTTCCGCCGCCGATTCTGATCTCGGGCGCCCGTTTCCGGACCTGTATTTCGAGGGGAGTTCTTTTCGTGGCCAGGTTCAACATCGTCAAGGCCCGCCGCCCGGTGCTCGGCCACGAGGGCGCCCAGGGCGTCGCGCGGAGCCCGAAGAGCGAGCTGTTCCTTCTGGCGGTGGCCAACATGTCCGGGGAGAACACGTTCTACGAGGCCGCCGGTGATCGGGACCTCCGGTTCGCCGCGCTGATCCGTACGCTCGCCGTCCAGGATCCGGCGTGGACCCTCGCGTTCCTCGGCTGGCTGCGCGGCGCCGCCAACATGCGGTCCGCCTCCCTCGCCGGCGCGGCCGAGGCATCCCGCGCCCTGCTCGACGCCGGTCTGCCCGGAGGCCGCCGGATGATCGACGCGGTACTCCAGCGGGCCGACGAGCCGGGTGAGCTGCTCGCGTACTGGACCTCGCGGTACGGCCGGGCCGTGCCCAAGCCGGTCAAGCGTGGGATCGCCGACGCCGCCGAGCGCCTCTACACCGAGTTCTCCCTGCTCAAGTACGACACCGCGAGCAAGGGCTTCCGGTTCGCCGACGTCATCGACCTGGTGCACCCGTCCGCGTCCACCCCCGAGCAGGGCGACCTGTACCGGCACGCCCTCGAGCGCCGTCACGGCCGGCCGTTCACCCCGGCGCCGAGCCTGGAGATGGTCCACCGGAACGCGGCGCTGCGCGCCCGGGCCGTTGCCGACCCGTCCGTGCTGCTCGACACCGCGGCCCTGCGGGACGCCGGGATGACCTGGGAGGACGCTCTGTCCCTGGCCGGCTCCCGGGTGGGCAAGGCCGAACTGTGGACCGCCCTCATCCCGACCATGGGTTACATGGCTCTGCTGCGTAACCTACGGGGCTTCGACGAGGCCGGGGTGGACGACACGGTGGCCGCGACGGTGGCGGCACGGCTGGCGGACGCGGGACAGGTGGCACGGAGCCGGCAGTTCCCGTTCCGGTTCCTCGCGGCGTACCGGGCGGCGCCGTCGCTGCGATGGGGCCACGCGCTGGACCGGGCGCTGACCGCGTCGCTGGTCAACGTGCCGGCGCTACCCGGCCGTACGCTGGCGCTGGTGGACCGGTCCGGGTCGATGTTCGGCCAGATGTCGGCGCGGTCGCGGCTGACCAGCGCGGACGCGGCGGCGGTCTTCGGGGCGGCGGTGGCGATGCGCAACCCCGGCCGGGTCGACCTGGTCGAGTTCGGCAGCGACTCCAAGCCGGTCACGGTACGCAAGGGCGAGTCACTGCTGCGGGTCGTCGACCGGTTCCACAACCTCGGCGGCACCAACACCCTGGACGCGGTACGGCGCTGGTACAGCGGCCACGACCGAGTGCTGATCGTCACCGATGAACAGGCGCATCCGTACCAGACGGATCCCGGCTCGGCGGTGCCGCACGACGTGCCGCTCTACACCTGGAACCTGGTCGGCTACCGGGCCGGTCACGGGAAGACCGGGCCGAACCGGCACGTCTTCGGCGGGCTCACCGACGCGGCGTTCCGCATGGTGCCGCTCGTGGAGGCCGGTGTCCGCGGCGGCTGGCCCTGGAACTACTGACGCGCCGCCTCCGCGAACGGCACCGCCAGCATCGCGGGCGCGACCACGGAGAAGCTCGACCCGTCCGCGAAACCCAGGGCGAGCGTGCCCTCCGGGTCGCTGACACCGACCGCCGCCAGGACGGTCCGCGGGCACTGCCACAGCAGCTCCAGCCGGGGCAGCGGCGTGGGCTCGGCCCGGCCCAGCATCCGGCGCAGACGGTCGTGGAGCCCCGGCGGCCGGGCGGCAGGCGGCTCCTCGACCGGGGCGAACAGCAGCAGGCGGGCCCCGGTCAGTGCGAGTGCCGCCGCGGCGGCGGGTTCCGGCAGGTGCCGGTCCAGTTCGGCGGCGGTTCCCTCCAGTGCGCGGGGTGGGCTCGCCGTCGGGCCGGCACCGCCGAAGCCGAGCAGCCCTTCCGGCGCGCCCTCCCACCGAGTGATCCTGGCGATCGTCGACAGACCGGACTCCCGCGCGACCCACAACGCGGCGCGGAGCGTCTCGCCCACGTCCAGATGCTCACCGACCCGAAGCCGCAGTTCGCTCTGCCGCCGCGCCACCGGGTCGGCCTGCCGCATGAAGATCACTCCGAGATTCTGTCGTACCCCCGGCGCATCATCGACGGAAACCGGGTTGACCTCAACCTTGGATCAGGTGGGAGGTTCGCGTCATGAGCATGGATTTCGCGGCCTGGAATGCGATGTATCACCAGATGAACCAGCGGGAGGACAAGCGCCCGTTCTCCCGCGCCACGTTACGGCGCATCCTGGCCCTGGCCCGGCCACACCGGCGTAAACTCGCCGGATTCCTGCTGATCAGCGTGGTGACGGCGGTCCTCGCAGTGGCCGTCCCGGTGCTCGCCGGGCAGGTGGTCGACGCCATCGTGGAGGGCCGGGAGTACCGCCTGGTCCTCGCCCTGGCCGTGGCGATCGCGGTGATCGCGCTGCTGGAGGCAGGCCTCGGTCTGGTGCAGCGGTGGTTCTCGGCGCGGATCGGCGAGGGGCTGATCCTGGATCTGCGGACCCTGGTCTTCGACCACGTGCAGCGGATGCCGGTGGCGTTCTTCACCCGCACCCGGACGGGGGCGCTGGTCAGCCGGCTCAACAACGACGTGATCGGGGCGCAGCACGCGTTCAGCGAGACGCTGTCCGGTGTGGTCGGCAACCTGGTGGGGCTGGCCCTCACACTGGTCGTCATGGTCGGGCTGTCCTGGCAGATCACCCTGCTGTCGTTGGTGCTGCTGCCGGTGTTCGTGCTGCCGGCCCGGCGGGTCGGCGGGCGGCTGGCCGGCCTGGAGCGGGAAGCCGCCGAGCACAACGCGGCGATGAACACGCAGATGACCGAGCGCTTCTCGGCCCCCGGGGCGACGCTGGTCAAGCTCTACGGCAACCCGTCGGCCGAGTCGGCCGAGTTCGCGGCGCGGGCCCGCCGGGTGCGGGACATCGGCGTGCGCACGGCGATGGCCCAGTGGATGTTCCTTACCGCGCTCACCTCCGTGTCGGCGGTGGCGATCGCGCTGGTCTACGGGCTGGGCGGCTTCTATGCGCTGCGCGGCTCCCTCGACCCGGGCGCGGTGGTGGCGCTGGCCATCCTGCTCACGAGGATGTATGCACCTCTCACCTCACTGGCCAGCGCCCGGGTCGAGGTGATGAGCGCGCTGGTCAGCTTCGAGCGGGTCTTCGAGGTGCTCGACCTGAAACCGCTGATCGAGGAGAAGCCGGACGCCCGCCCGGTGCCGGACGGGCCGGTGACGGTGGAGTTCGACGACGTGCGGTTCGCGTACCCGTCGGCCGACAAGGTGTCGCTGGCCTCGCTGGAGGAGGTGGCGACGCTGGACACCCGCGGCGGCGAGGAGGTGCTGCACGGCATCTCGTTCCGGGCCGAGCCGGGGCAGATGGTGGCGCTGGTCGGGTCGTCCGGGGCCGGCAAGTCGACGATGGCGAGCCTGCTGCCGCGGCTGCACGACGCCGGTTCCGGTGCGGTCCGGCTCGGCGGGGTCGACGTCCGTGACCTGAGCGCTACCTCCCTGCGGCAGACGCTCGGCATGGTCACGCAGGACGGTCACCTGTTCCACGAGTCGGTGCGGGCCAACCTGATGCTGGCCCGGCCGTCGGCCACCGAGGAGGACCTGTGGGACGTGTTGCGGCGCGCCCACATCGCCGACCTGATCGCGTCGCTGCCGGACGGGCTGGACACGGTCATCGGCGAGCGCGGCTACCGGCTCTCCGGCGGGGAGCGGCAGCGGCTGACCATCGCCCGGCTGCTGCTGGCCCGGCCCCGGGTGGTGGTGCTCGACGAGGCGACCGCCCATCTGGACTCGACATCCGAGGCGGCGGTGCAGGCGGCGCTCGGCGAGGCGCTGTCCGGGCGCACGGCGGTGGTGATCGCCCACCGGCTGTCCACGGTCCGGGCGGCCGACCAGATCCTGGTCGTCGAGGACGGCCGGGTCGTCGAGCGGGGCACCCATCCGGAGCTGCTCGCCGCCGGTGGGCGATACGAGCAGCTCTACCGGACGCAGTTCAGCGAAGGGCAGCCGCCCGCCGTAGCGCGGGGGTGATCAGCTTGCGGGCCAGTGCCGGGTCGCCGCTGTCGGTCTCCCAGCCGGCGTCGGCGACCAGCACCACGGCCCGGCCTTTGCGGGCGACCACGAGGTAGGTGTGGTGGGTGATCCACTGGTCGACGTGCTCGAAGGTGTCGCTGTACCGCAGCAGCAGCGAGTCCGGGCCGGCGACACCGGTGGCCTCGATCCGCCAGGCGGTGTCCTCGCAGACCTTCAGGACGTCACGGAGTTCGCGCAGGTAGCGGCGGGCCGCACCGGGGCGGTAGACGCCGACGTACTCCATCACGGCGTTCGGCGCCCGGTTGGCGTCGATCACCGCGGTGACGGCGCGCTCGGCTTTGGCCTCGGGGTAGTCGCCCTCGCACGGCTGGGGTGGGCGCAGCCGGACCCAGCTGTCACGGTCCACCTCGAGCGGGGCGACACCGCCGAGGTCGTCGGGCCCGAGCATGGCCCCGTCCGGAATCGGGCCCGCCACGCCTCCGGGACGGGGCGCAGACCCGTGACCACCGCCAGGACCGGGCACAGACCCGTGACCACCGCCGGGAGCAGGCACAGAACCGCGGCTACCGTCGGGATCGGGCACAGACCCGTGACCACCGCCGGGAGCAGGCACAGAACCGCGACCGCCGTCGGGGGCGGGCACAGACCCGTGGCCGGCAGCACCGCCGGCCACAGGGCCGGTCGCGCTGCCCTGGCCGGCAGGGCTGGAGTGGGCGCGGATCCGGGCGGCCTGCCGCCATCGCGCTTCACGGGTCATCCAGTCGGGAATGTCGGCGGGCCCGTCGTCCGCCGGCCGCTGCACGGCGACCAGGACCGGTGGGGCTTCGACCGGAGCGCCTTCCCCGAACCCGGCGGGCCGGGCCGATGCCGGCGCACCCGACAGAGTGGTCACGCACACAACGGCCGCGAACAGGGCGAACGATCTCCGAATGGTCTGCATGTCAGCTCCAACGAGCGACGACGGTTACCGCTTCTCATCATCCGCCGGGCCGCCGGCGTCAGCGGCGTTTCCGCCCACCGCGGCCGAAAACTCACCCCACCGGCGGAGGCCACGCGATCCGGTGCCCGCTCCCAGCCGAAGCGCCGGTCGCGGTCGCCGCGCCCGAAGCGCTCGCCGCGGTCCCCGCACACGAAGCACCCGCCGCGGTCCCCGCACACGAAGCACCGGTCGTGGTGGCCGCACACGGAAGTCGCCGTGTGTGCGGTCCCCACGGCCATCGGCCACGTGGGCGATCACGACACCGCCATCGTGTGCGTCCACTCACCCGGGCGGAGCCGCGGCCGCCGGGCGGATCTGCCGGCCCGGCCTCACCCCCACGAGGACGTTTCAACTGCTAGGTTGAAAACACAGCTCGAGCGCGAACCCACGAGCCGGATCGAACGACGCTCCCAGAGCGCGAACCCACGAACCCGATCGAATCACCACGCAGCCGGATCGCAGACACACGAGCCGATCCCGAACCCACGCAGCCAGATCGAGAGAGGACGCACAGGATGACACTCGCCGAACTGTCGCCCGCCGAACGGCACCGCGAGATCGCCGCCGGCTTCACCGCCCGCGTGACCGGCGCGCAGGACTGGGACGCCCCGGCCCCGGTCGCCGGCTGGACCGCCCGGGACGTGGTCCGCCACCTGGTCGAGTGGCTCCCCGGCTTCCTGGCGTCCGGCTCGGAGGTCACCCTGCCACCGGTCCCGTCGGTGGATGCCGACCCGGTCGCCGCCTGGCAGGCGCACCACACCGCGGTCCAGGCCGTACTGGACGACCCGAAGACCGCCGACCGCACCCTGACCAACCCGCACCTCGGCGAGCTCCCCCTGGATCAGGCGATCGACCGCTTCTACACGGCCGACGTCTTCATGCACACCTGGGACCTGGCCCGCGCCACCGGCCAGGACGAGTCCCTGGACCCGGCCTACGCCACCCTCCTGCTGTCCGGCATGGAACCGATGGACGAGATGCTCCGGGCCTCCGGCCAGTACGGCCCCAAGGTCCCCGTCCCCGCAGACGCCGACCCGGTGACCCGCCTGGTCGGCTTCATCGGCCGCAACCCGGGCTGACCCCGAACCCGGCTGGCTACCAGGGCTGACCCTGCTGGTCGATCGGTCCTCTGTCCGTTCCCCCGGCTCGTTCGCGCCGGCCAGCGCACACGTAACGGTTCCCGTGGTCGCCCGCCCGCGTCATAGCGGCAGGCCGGGCACACGGACGGCGCGACGTGAGCGCCCGCCGGACCGGACAGCGCGGGCGGCGGATGGCAGTGGGGCAATCGACCAGCAGGGTCAGGGCTGTCTCAACCGGGTCGAGACAGCCCTGACGACCAGCCGGACCCGGTGACCCGTGCGGCGCCGGCCGCCCGGGTCGGACCGTACGGCGCCACCGCCCGGGCGGGCTCACGCCCGGCGGGCGCGGCACGGCCGTGAGGGAACGCCTGGCTCGCGGGGAGCCGCGGGGCTGTCCCGATTCGGCGGGGGCGGTCCACCTCGTACGATCAGAGAAGTTTGTGAATTTGAGAGAGGGTCTCGTCGGCTTCGGTGACCAGGTCGGTGAGGATGGCGGATACCGGGCGGACCTCGTTCATCCGGCCGACGATCTGGCCGACCGGCATCGGGACGACGGTCGGGTCGCCGGAGGCCATCAGGCGGTCGTGGGCGCCGGAGACGAGCAGGTTCTGCAACGGCATCGGGAGTGGAGCGGGCGCGTCCGATTCGGACCATGCCTCGGTCCAGCGGTTGCGCAGCAGGCGGGCCGGTTTGCCGGAGTAGATGCGGCTACGCACGGTGTCGCTGGAGCCGGCCTGGAGGAGGGCATCGCGCAGCGCCGGGCCGCTGTGGTATTCGCTGGAGCCGAGCCAGACCGAGCCCATCCACACGCCGCGTGCGCCGAGGGCGAGGGCGGCGGCGATCTGGCGTCCGCTGCCGATGCCGCCGGCCGCCAGGACCGGTACGCCGACCGCGTCGACGACCTCCGGGACCAGCACCATGCTGGCGATCTCCCCGGTGTGGCCGCCGGCCTCGTAGCCTTGGGCGACCACGATGTCGACCCCGGCCGCCACGTGGCCGCGGGCGTGGTCGGCCCGCCCGGCGAGCGCGGCGACCAGCAGGCCGCGGTCGTGGGCCTGGGCGATCACGTCCGGCGGCGGCGGGCCGAGCGCGTTGGCGATCAACCGGACCGGGTGCTGGAGGGCCACCTCGACGTGACTGCGAGCGACCGAGTGCAGCCAACCGAGGACGCCGGGCCGGTCCGAGGCGGAACCGAGCGGGGGTACGCCGAGGCGTTGCAGAGTCTGTTCGACGAAGTCGCGGTGTCCGGGAGGGATCAGTTCTCCGAGGTCGGCGGGCAAACCCTCGGTGGGCACCTTGCCGGGCATCACCACGTCGACGCCGTAGGGGCGGCCCTCGGTGGCCTCGTCCAGCCAGGTGAGGACGGTGTCCAGTTCGGCGGCGTCGTTGAACCGGACGCAGCCGAGCACGCCGAACCCGCCGGCCCGGCTGATGGCCGCGACGACGTGCTCGGACGGGCTGAACCCGACGATCGGATGGTCGACGCCGAGCAGGTCGCAGAGGTCAGTCCGCATGGTGCTCCCTCGCGTAGGTGTGCGCCCACCGGTAGTCGGCCTTGCCGCTGATGGTTCGTTGGATCCCGTCGACCACCCAGATCCGGCGCGGCACCTTGTAGCCGGCGATGCGATGGCGCACGTGGGTGTCGAGTTCGTCCAGGTCGAGGTCCGCGCCGGGGCGCGCCTGGACGAGGGCCACCACCTTCTGGCCGAGCAGGTCGTCGGGCGTACCGATGACCAGGGCGTCGAACACGTCCGGATGGGCTTTCAGGGCGCCCTCGACCTCTTCGGGGAAGACCTTCTCGCCGCCGGAGTTGACGCACGTGTTGCCGCGGCCGAGCAGGGTGAGGGTGCCGTCCTCCTCGATCCGGGCCAGGTCGCCGGGTATCGCGTAGCGGACCCCGTCCACCTCGGTGAGCAGCGCGGCGGTCTTCTCCGGGTCCTTGTAGTAGCCGAGCGGCACGTGCCCGCCGCGGGCCAGCCGGCCGATGACGCCGGGTGGGGCCTTGGCGCCGTACTCGTCGATGACGATGGTGTCCGGGCCGGGCATGACCCGCGGTCCGTCGACGGCGCCGCCCTGCACGTCGGCGACGATGCCGATGCCGGCGAACCCGGTCTCCGACGAGCCGATCGCGTCGGTGACCATGACGTTCGGCAGCGCCTCCAGGTACTGCCGCTTCACCGATGGCGAGAACAGGGCGGCACTGGACGAGATCGCCACCAGGGAGGATCCGTCGTAGGTGCCGGCCAGGTACGCCTCGATGATCGGCCGGGCCATCGCGTCGCCGATCAGGACCACCACGTTGACCTGGCGGCGTTCGATGACCCGCCACACCTCGTCCGGGTCGAAGTGGGGCAGGAACACCACGGTGTCGCCGCCGAAGAGCGCCGCTAGGGCGGCCCACTGGGCGTTGCCGTGGATGAGCGGGGCCAGGCAGAACCGGACCATCGGCGGCATCTCGGCGCCGCGCCGGGACTGGGCCCACTCGTCCTCGAGCGGGATGCCGGACATGAAGTCGATGCCACCGCCGAGAACCCGCCACACGTCCTCGTGCCGCCAGATGACGCCCTTCGGGTAGCCGGTGGTGCCGCCGGTGTAGAGCAGGTAGATGTCGTCGCCCTCACGGGGCTCGAAGTCACGGTCGGGTTTGCCGGCGGCGACGGCGTCCGCATAGGAGACGCCCGGGATGTCGGCATCGGTCCCGTCCGGCAGGGCGACCGTGGTGTGCAGGCCGCCGCCCACGGCCCGGACCTTCGCCGAGAATCCGCGGTCATGGATCAGCGCGGTCAGGGAGGCGTCCTCGAACAGGTACTGTAACTCGTTCTCCACATATCGGTAGTTGACGTTGACGACCACGGCGCGCAGCTTGTACACGGCGATCATGGCCACCACGGCCTCGATCGAGTTGCCCGCGTACAGCCCGACGTGGGCGCCCTTGCCCACTCCTCTACTTCGCAGGAAATGGGCCAAACGGTTGGCGCTCTCCTCCAGCTCCGCGTAGGTGATCTCACGCTCGCCGCAGGCCACCGCGACACGGTCGGAGAAGGCGTCGACCGCGTGCTCGAACAGGTCCGCAATATTGGCCGCCATCAACGCAAAGTAGAACCTGTTATCGTTCCGGAGCAAGAGTTTGGCACTGGGAGGGAAACCGGGTGGACGCTCTCGTCGAACAGCGCGGACCGATCCTGATCGTCACCATGAACCGGCCGGAGGTCCGCAACGCGCTCTCCCCCGCGATGATGGCGGTGATGCGCGACGCCTGGGACCGGGTCGACACCGACCCGTCGATCCGGGTGGCGATCCTGACCGGCGCGGGTGGCGCGTTCTGCGCGGGCGCCGATCTGCGCGCCATGACCGCCGAGCACCCCGGCGACGGGTTCCGGTCCAACGGCACCGACCTGTCCCGCATCGACGCGCTGCTCAAGGGCCGCCGTCTCACCAAGCCGCTGATCGCCGCCGTGGAGGGCCCGGCCGTCGCCGGCGGCACCGAGATCCTGCAGGCCACCGACGTGCGGGTGGCCGGCGAGAGCGCCCGCTTCGGTGTCTCCGAGGCCCGGTGGGGGCTGTTCCCGCTCGGCGGTTCGGCGGTCCGGCTGCCGCGCCAGCTGCCCTACACGGTCGCCGCCGACCTGCTGCTCACCGGCCGGCACCTGACCGCTTTCGAGGCCCGCGACGCCGGCCTGATCGGCCATGTCGTCCCCGATGGCGAAGCCCTGGCGCATGCCCTGAGAATCGCCGAGACGATCGCCGCGAACGGCCCCCTCGCCGTACAGGCCATCCTCCGCACCATCCGCGAGACCGAGGGCCTGCCGGAGAACGAGGCGTTCGCCCTCG
The DNA here is from genome assembly GCF_019429605.1 of Actinoplanes hulinensis. Classification (NCBI taxonomy): domain Bacteria; kingdom Bacillati; phylum Actinomycetota; class Actinomycetes; order Micromonosporales; family Micromonosporaceae; genus Actinoplanes; species Actinoplanes hulinensis. Next base: position 17,068 of record NZ_JAHXZI010000038.1, read on the forward strand.
AATCCCGCATCGGCACGCGCGTCTTCATGTCCGAGGACGCCAAGGAGGGCCCGCGCGCCTTCATCGAAAAACGAAAACCCCACTTCAAAGGCGCTTGATCGTACGGACGTGCCCGTTCCCGCCAACCCGCCCCGTCCCGTGGCGCACCGCGAGCGATTGCCGGGTCCGGCCCGCGAGGCCCCGCCGGGCGAAGATCGGTGCTCCGGCCGGCTCCGGAAGCTGTTTCGAGGGCCTTGATACAGCTCGGGGAGCCAGCCGGGATCTTCCTCAGATCGCGCGGTCGCGGCCGGACCAGTACGGGTCGCGGAGGAGGCGTTTGTAGAGCTTGCCGTTCGGGTCGCGGGGCAGTTCGGCGACGTAGTCGACGGTGCGGGGCAGTTTGAAGCGGGCCACCCGGCCGGCCAGGAAGGCGAGCAGCTCGGTGGTGAGGGCGGGACCGGGGTCGATGCCGGGCTGTGGCTGGACCACGGCTTTGATCTCCTCGCCCCACTCGTCGTGCGGGATGCCGAAGACCGCGGCGTCGGCGACCGCCGGGTGGACGGCCAGTTCGTTCTCGATCTCGGCGGGGTAGACGTTGACGCCCCCGGTGATGATCACGTCGCTGGCCCGGTCGCAGAGGAACAGGTAGCCGTCGTCGTCGAGGTAGCCGATGTCGCCGACGGTGAACATCCGGTCCCGCCAGGAGGCGCGGGTCTTCTCGGCGTCGCCGTGGTATTCGAAGGTGGCGTCGCCCATCTGGAGGTAGACGGTGCCGGGTTCGCCGGGCGGCCGGTCCTTGCCGTCGTCGTCGAGAACCCGGACGCGGGAGCCGGGCCAGGCGCGGCCGACCGAGCCGGGCCGCTGGAGCCATTCGGCGGCGGTGATCAGGGTGCCGCCACCCTCGGAGGCCGCGTAGTACTCGATCACGACCGGCCCGAACCAGTCGAGCATGTCCCGTTTCACCGGCTGCGGGCAGGGCGCGGCCCCATGGATCATGGCGCGCATCGAGGATACGTCGTACCGCCGGCGCGTGTGTGCGGGCAGAGCGAGCAGCCGCCGGAACTGGGTGGGCACCATGTGGCTGTGGGTGCCCCGGTGCGTACTGACCAGCCGGAGGAACTCCTCGGCGTCCCAGTGGTCCATCACCACGACGGTGTGCCCGAATTGGAGCGAGATCACGGCGAAGTTCATGACGGCCGTGTGGTAGAGCGGTGAGCAGCACAGATGCACGTGATCGTCGAACGGGCGCAGACCGAACAGGCCGAAGAACCACAGCGACACCGGCGGCACCTGGTCGGGGTCGAGGCCGAGCAGCGGACGGCGTACCCCTTTGGGCCGCCCCGACGTGCCGGACGTGTAGACCATGAGCGCGCCGAGCGTACGAGGGAAGGGTCTGCCTGATCCGCCCGCGCCCAGGGTGGGCAGGGGCGCGAAGCCCGGGATGTCGCCGACCGCGAAGCGGGATGGCACGGATCGTCCGGCCTCGCGGGCCGCGTCGGCGAAGCGTTCGTGCGCGATGAAGGCGCGGGCGCCGCAGTCGCGCAGGATGTAGCCGATCTCGGCGGCGGTGAGGTGCCAGTTCAGCGGTACGACGTGGAGCCCGATCTGGGCGGCCGCGAAGTAGGCGGTGAGGATGTCGGCGCCGTTGGGCAGCAGCAGGGCGATGGTGTCGCCCGCCTCCAGCCCGGCGTCGCGCAGGCCGCGCCCGACCCGGTCGGCCTCGGTGGCGAGTTCGCCGTAGGTGAGGGTGCGGCCGTCCGGGTCCACGATGGCCGCAAGCTGCGGCCGCTCGGCCGCGATGGTCCACATCCCGATGCCCGTCATGGCCCGACTCTATAACTGGTTCCATCGATGAGAAAGCGTCTGCACACGGTCCTTGCCCGCCGAGATTGGAACGTGTTTCACTCATCGACGTGGATACCCTCGCGGCACCGCTGACCATCGCCTTCGACTACACGCGCTCGCTCGGGCCGGTGTTGGGCCGGTTCATGGCGGGGCTGCGGGAGGGCCGGGTGCTGGGTGCGCGGACGTCGGACGGGCGGGTGCACGTGCCGCCGCTGGAGTACGACCCGGTCACCCACGAGCCGGTCACCGACCTGGTCGAGGTGTCGCCCAGCGGGACCGTGGTGAGCTGGACGTGGAACCCGCGGCCGGTCGAGGGGCAGCCGCTGGACCGGCCGTTCGGGTGGGCGCTGATCCGGCTGGACGGCGCGGACACGCCGCTGTTGCACGCGGTGGACGCCTCCGAGTTGCACACCGGGATGCGGGTGCGGATTCGCTGGGCCGGTTCGCCGAACGGGCACATCCGGGACATCGAATGCTTCGAGCCTGGCGAATCAGACATTTTGCCAGGAAGAGAGGGCGCGCCGGTGGAGATCATGACGACGCCCATCAGGCTGCACTACACGCACACCACCTCGGTCGAGGAGGACCGCTGTCTGCGGGCCCTGGAACAGGGGCGGATCATCGGCCAGCGCTGCCCGGCCTGCCGGAAGGTGTACGTCCCCCCGCGCGTCTGCCCCGCCGACGGGGTGGCGCCGGACGAGGTGGTGGAGGTTGCCGACCGCGGCATGGTCACCACCTTCTGCGTGGTCAACGTGCCGTTCGCGGGGCAGCGGCTGACCCCGCCGTACGTGGTGGCGCAGGTGCTGCTGGACGGCGCCGACATCCCGATCTCGCACCTGATCCTCGGCGTCGAGGCCGGGGACGTGCGGATGGGGATGCGGGTGGCCGCGGTCTGGCGGGACCGGTCGAAGTGGTCCACGACGCCGGAGAACATCGACCACTTCGAGCCGACCGGAGAGCCGGACGCCCCCTACGAGTCGTACGCGGAGCACCTGTGAGCGCCGTCGCGGTCGTCGGGTTCGCGAGTGCGGACACCTCGCTCACCACGAGCGGGGTGGAGACGCTGGTCCCGGTCATCACGGCCGCGCTGGAGGACGCCGGGCTGGGCCGCCGCGAGGTCGACTTCTGGTGCTCCGGATCGTCGGACTACCTGGCCGGGCGCGCGTTCTCCTTCGTCAGCGCGGTGGACGCGATCGGGGCGGTGCCGCCGATCGCCGAGTCGCACGTGGAGATGGACGCGGCGTGGGCGCTGTACGAGGCGTACCTCAAGATCCTGGCCGGTGAGGCGGAGACCGCGCTGGTGTACGGGTTCGGCAAGGGCACGGCCGGCGATCTGGACCGGGTGCTGTCGTTGCAGCTGGACCCGTACACGGTGGCGCCGCTGTGGCCGGGCGCGGTGAGCGTCGCGGCGTTGCAGGCCCGGCTCGCACTGGACGCGGGACTGTTCACCGAGGACGACATGGCCCGGGTGGCGGGACGGCGCGCGGAGGGGCCGTACCTCTCCTGCCCGTTGCGGGAACACGACGTGGCGCGCGTCGCCGACGGTGTCGCGGCGGTCGTCCTGGCCGCGAGTGATCGTGCCCGCGGTCTGCGGGAGCGCCCCGCCCGGATCTCCGGTTTCGCGCACCGGGTGGATCCGCAGGGCCTCGGTGAGCGGGATCTGACCACGGTGCCGTCGGCGGTCGCGGCGGCACGGGACGCGGGACTGGACGGCGCGGTGGACGTGGCCGCGCTGCACGCCCCGTTCACCCATCAGGAGCTGCTGCTGCGCGAGGTCGTACGAGCCGGCTCCTACCTGCCGTTCGGCGCGAACGCGATGTTCTCGGCCGGGTTGTCGCGAATCGGGGCGGCGGCCGGCGAGGTGATGTCCGGGCGGGCGCGGACCGCGGTGGGGCACGCCACGAGCGGGCCCGCGTTGCAGCAGAACCTCGTCTGTGTGCTGGAGGCGTGATGCGCAGGGCCGCTGTACTCGGAACCGGGCAGACGGAGCACCGCACCCGGCGCACCGACGTGTCGATGGCCGGGCTGTGCCGGGAGGCGATCGACCGGGCGCTGGCCGACGCGGGGACCGCATGGGATCAGATCGACGCGGTGGTGCTGGGTAAGGCGCCGGACCTGTTCGAGGGCGTGATGATGCCCGAACTGTTCCTCGCCGACGCGATCGGGGCGGCCGGGAAGCCGCTGCTGCGGGTGCACACCGCCGGGTCGGTGGGCGGGGCGACGGCGATCGTGGCGACCACCCTGATCCGGGCCGGGGTGCACCGGCGGGTGCTGGCGGTGGCGTTCGAGAAGCAGTCGGAGTCGAACGCGATGTGGGCGCTGTCGATCCAGCCACCGTTCAGCGCGCCGATCACCGCGGGGGCGGGCGGGTACTTCGCACCTCACCTACGCTCCTATATCCGGAAATATGATGCTCCGGCCCACATCGGCGCGATGGTGGCCGTGAAGGACCGGCGCAACGGGGCCCTGAACCCCTACGCGCATCTGCGGCAGCCGGAGATCACGCTCGAATCGGTGCAGAGGTCCCCGATGCTGTGGGACCCGATCCGGTACGACGAGACGTGCCCCTCGTCCGACGGCGCGTGCGCCCTCGTCATCGGGGATCAGGCAGCCGCCGAGGCGTCGTCCCGGCAGGTGGCGTGGATCCGGGCCACCTCGATGCGGACCGAGCCGACGTTCTACGCGGGTAAGGATCACGTCAATCCGCGGGCGGGTTCGGTCGCCGCGGCCGCTCTCTGGGAGACCGCGGGGATAAAACGGCCGATGGAAGAGATCGATGTAGCAGAGCTTTACGTTCCTTTTTCATGGTTCGAGCCCATGTGGCTCGAAAATGTCGGATTTGTCGGACAAGGGCAGGGCTGGAAGCTGGTCGAATCCGGTGAGACCCGGATCGGCGGAGCGCTGCCGGTCAACCCGTCCGGCGGGGTCCTGTGCTCCAACCCGATCGGCGCCTCCGGCCTGCTGCGGTTCGCCGAGGCGGCCATGCAGGTGATGGGCCGGGCCGGGGAGCACCAGGTGCCGGGCGCGGCGACGGCGCTCGGGCACGCGTACGGGGGCGGGTCGCAGTTCTTCTCCATGTGGGTGGTCGGGAGGCAGCCGTGAAACGCCGGACTCTTCTGCAAGCGAGCGCCGCGGGGCTGTTCCTGCCCGGTCTGGCCCGTCGCAACCTCCAGGGCCGGACCGCCCTGGTGATCGGCAGCGGGTTCGCCGGCGCGGTGGCCGCGTACCGGCTGGCCCAGGCCGGGATGGAGGTGACCGTTCTGGAACGGGGCCGGCGCTGGGATCTGGACGGCTCCGGGAACACGTTCTGCACGATCAGCAACCCGGACTGGCGGTGCGCGTGGTTCGCCGACAAACCGCCACTCGGCCTCGACGTCAGCAAGACCATCGAGCGGGGCGCCGGGCTCATCCAGAAACACGTGGGCGACGGCATCCAGGTGATGTGCGGAGCCGGGGTGGGCGGCGGGTCGCTGGTCATCGGCATGTACCTGCCGCAGCCGCGCCGCGCCGACTGGGAGCGGGTCTATCCGGCCGAGCTGTCGTACACCACGTTCGAGGACGTCTACTGGCCACGCGCGCGGCAGAATCTGGGCGCCGCGCCGATTCCCGCCGACATTCAAAATCAGCCGGGGTACGCGGGGGCGCGCGCGTGGCTGGAGTACATCGCGGAGTTCGGCCGCACGCCCGTACCGGTGCCGTTCGGGGTCGACTGGAACGTCATCCGGGACGAGCTGGCCGGGCGGGTGCGGGCCTGCCACACGATCGGCGAGGGGCCGTTCGGCAGCAACTCGGGCGCGAAGAACAGCGTCGACCACAACTATCTGGCCTGGGCCCAGCAAACCGGGCATGTCACTATATATCCGCTGCACGAGGTGACCGAACTTCGCGAGGTCTCCGGATCCTCGACGATGGAGGCGGCCGCCCGGCAGATCGACGAGCGCGGTGGAGTGCTCGCGAACAAGACGTTCACGGCCGAGTTCGTCTTCCTGGCGGCCGGCTCCCTGAACAGCACGTCGCTGCTGCTCACCTCCCGGGCGCGCGGCCGTCTCCCCCGGCTGACCAGCACCGAGGTGGGCAAGGGCTGGGGCAACAACGGCGACTTCCTGATCGCCCGGCTCAACCTGCGCAAGGCGGTCGGGCACGCCCAGGGCGGGCCGGGCAACGTGCGGTTCTTCGACGACGCGAACCCGTACGCGCGGGCCGCCATGGCCTGGGAGGCGGCGCCGATCCCGTCCTGGCTGCCGGCGACCACCGCGCATCTGATCACCACCCTGATCCCGGAGCGTGGCGAGATCCGGTACGACGCGGCCACCGGCGCCGGGAAGGTCTACTGGCCGTACGCCGAGATGGAGACCGCCGGTGACAAGGCCGGGCGGGATCTGGCCACCCGGCTGTGGTGGCGCACCGAGGGCTCGAAGGGTTCGCTGCTGACCGGGCTGCCGTCCTACGACCGGAACACCGGCATGGGTCTGGGGTCGCGCAACACCTACCACCCGCTCGGCGGTCTGGTGATGGGCAAGGCCACCGACTTCACCGGAAAGGTGGCCGGATATCAGAACCTGTACTGCGTGGACAGCGCCCTGCTGCCCGGCTCCGCGTGCCTCGCCAACCCGGCCCTGACGGTCACCGCGAACGCCGAGCGCTGCCTGGACGAGTTCCTCGCCGCCAACGTCTGAAAGCATTACTGCAACAAACCTGCAAATGGATTCCGTTGACGGGCGGTAATGCCCGGTGGCAGATTCCAACTCGGAATCCGTCCCCAACGGTGCCCCCGCCGGAACATCCCCCACGCTGCACGTCCGCCGTAATTCAATGCGTTCGCGGACGGCTGCACCGCGCCCGGCGGGATCCATTTGCGACAAGGAGAATCCCCCCATGTCATCCCATCCACGGGCCCGCGGACTGCGCCGTTCACTCGGCGCCGCCGGACTCGCCGGCCTGGTCGCGGCCGGTGTCTTCGTCACAATCGGCACCGCCGAGGCGGCCACCCTGTTCTCCGCCGACTTCGAGTCCGGCAGCACCAGCGGGTGGTCGAAATCGGGCGGCACCTGGTCGGTGGTGAGCGACGGCACGCAGGTGTTCCAGCAGTCGGACAGCGGCAACACCAGGGCCCGGCAATTCGCCGGAACGACCTCGTGGACCAACTACTCGGTCCAGGCGAAGGTGAAGGCGACCGCGTTCAGTTCGACCTCCGGCGTGGTGGCGCTGACCGCCCGCGCCGCCGGGGCGACGAAGATGTACCGGCTGTCGCTGACCGGCGCCAACCGGGTTCAGCTGGAGACCATGAACGGCAGCAGCGTCACGGTGCTGGGCAGCCTGAGCCAGACCATTTCGGCGAGCACGTTCTACACGCTGAGGCTGACCGTCAACGGGACCACGATCAGCGGGTCGGTCAACGGCACGAGCGTCGGGTCGGCCACCGACAGCACCATCACGGCGGGCCGGATCGGGCTGCTCACCGAGTACGCGGCGGGCCGTTTCGACGACGTCCTGGTCGATGACGGGGTGTCCACGCCCACCTCCTCCCCCACGTCTTCGCCGTCCACCTCCACCTCCCCCTCACCGTCGGCCAGTTCCTCCCCGCCGCCGTCGAGCAGCGCCCTCTACGTGGCGCCGAACGGCACCGACAGCGCGGCCGGCACCGTGGCGGCGCCGACCACGCTCACCTCGGCGATCACCCGGATCGCCGCGGGCGGCACCATCTACCTGCGCGGCGGCACCTACGCGCACGCGTCGACGGTCACCATCGCGCCCGGCAACAACGGGTCGTCCGGTGCTGTGAAGACGATTTCCGCGTACCCCGGTGAAGTGCCGGTCTTGAACTTCTCGGCGCAGGCCGAGGACACCGCGGCCCGTGGTCTCGCCGTCAACGGCAACTACTGGCGGGTCTACGGCGTCGTCGTCGAGCGCGCCGGTGACAACGGCATCTTCGTGGGCGGCAGCAACAACGTCCTGGAGCGCACGATCACCCGGTACAACCGGGACACCGGTCTCCAGCTGTCCCGGATCGCGTCGGACACTCCGGCCGCCCAGTGGCCGGCGAACAACCTGATCCTCAGCGCCGAGTCGCACGACAACGCCGACTCCGACGGTGAGGACGCGGACGGCTTCGCGGCCAAGCTGACCGTCGGGCCGGGCAACGTCTTCCGGTACGCGGTCTCGCACAACAACATCGACGACGGCTGGGACCTCTACACCAAGACCGACACCGGGCCGATCGGCGTGGTGACCATCGAGGACTCGCTGGCCTACAACAACGGCACGCTCAGCGACGGCTCGCAGGCCGGCAACGGTGACCGCAACGGCTTCAAGCTCGGCGGCGAGGACATCGGCGTCAACCACATCGTGAAGCGGACCGTGGCCTACAAGAACGGCAAGCACGGGTTCACCTACAACAGCAACCCGGGTTCGATGACGATCGCCAACAACCTGAGCATCGACAACGCCGAGCGCAACTTCAACTTCGACGCCGGCACGTCGGTCTTCACCAACAACACCTCGTGCCGCGGCTCCAGCGGCACGAACGACCGCATCATCGGCACCGCCGGCAGCACCAACCAGTTCTGGTCCGGCACGAACGGCGCCCGGTGCGCGAACTTCACCGGCGCGCTGGCCTGGTCGTTCGCCTCCGACGGCCGCCTGGCCATCACCCTCGGCGGCAGGGCCGTCTCACTCTGATCGACTGACTCGCCCGCCTGCCACTTCCGGCAGGCGGGCGATTCCTTTTGTACGGGGGAGCCGCCATGCCGTTGAACGCCGCCCTGATCGACGTCTCCCGCGTACCTCGCTCAGGAGCGGGCGAACCAGATGACCAGCATGGCGGCCAGAAAGAAGAAGCCGGCGGCCGCGGTGACCGCGCCGACCAGGGTGCTCATGCTCGACTCCGACCACTCCGGACGCTGCGGGCCGGGCGCGGTCCACTCGCCGACGACGGTGAGCAGACGGTCGCCGGCCGCGCGCAGACGGCGGGTACGGTCCGCGCCGGGGGGCGGTTCGGTGGCCTCGTCGCTCACCGGCATCCCACTTCGGACATTCGACCGACCACCTCCGCGCGCTCTCCGTGAGTCAACGACCCATCTGCTCCCGCGGTGATGCGACACTCGTTCGTGCTGGTAACACGTTCGGACGGCGCTGGGGGATCGAATGGTTGAGGTGCGCGAGGCCGCGAAGGTCCTCTCTCAGGCGCGACGGGTGGTGGTGTTCACCGGCGCGGGGATCTCGGCGGAGAGCGGCGTGCCCACCTTCCGGGACGCGCTGACCGGCCTCTGGGAGCGCTTCGACGCCCAGGCACTGGCCACCCCGCAGGCCTTCCAGGACGACCCGGACCTGGTCTGGGGCTGGTACGAGTGGCGCCGCACCGTGATCCGCCGGGTCCACCCCAACCCCGGCCACGAGGCGGTCGCCGCCATCGAGGCGCGCACCCCGCGCAGTGTCGTGATCACCCAGAATGTGGACGACCTGCACGAACGTGCCGGGTCGGCAGGCCCGCTGCACCTGCACGGCAGCCTGTTCGAGCCGCGCTGCGCATCATGCGCCCGGTCCGCCCCGGTGCCCGGCGGCGAGGAGCCTTCGGAGGGCCGGCGGCTGGCCCCGCCGCGCTGCGAGCACTGTTCCGGCCCGGTGCGCCCGGGCGTGGTGTGGTTCGGCGAGGCCCTGCCGGAGCAGATCCTGGAGACGGCCGTCCAGGAGGCGACCGACTGCGACGTCCTGCTGACGATCGGCGCGTCCGGCCTGGTCTACCCGGCGGCCGAGATCCCGAAGGTGGCGGCCATGTTCGGCGGCACGGTGATCCAGGTGAACCCGCAGCCCACCCCACTGGACGCGGTCGCCGGCATCAACCTGCACGGCACCGCCGCCACCATCCTCCCGACCCTGGTCGCCGCAGCCTGGCCCGATCTTTCATAACTGCGGTTATCATAACTGTAGTTATGAAAGAGGTGGAGGGTGCTGGAACGACCCACGGAGATGTTCGACCGCGAGCGTGAATGGGCCGCACTGACCGAATTCGCGACCGACCCGCAGCCCGGTGCGCTGCTCGGCGTCGTCTCCGGGCGGCGTCGACAGGGCAAAACGTTCCTACTTCGCTCCCTGTGCCAGGCGACCGGCGGCTTCTACTTTCCGGCGGACGAGGCCGCTGACCGCGAGTCTCTCAATCAAATCGGGGCGCGCTTGGCGGAACATGTGGGCGCACCGGCACCCCTGGCCTTCGACAGTTGGCATCAGGCTATCGACGCGCTCCTCAGTATCGGGCGCGACCGGCGAATCCCGGTTGTGATCGACGAATTCCCCTACCTGGTCCGGGCCAACGCCCAAATTCCCTCGATCATTCAGAACGCCCTGGCTCCGCTCCGAGCGGAACGTGACCAGAGCAGATCCAGCATCCTGCTCTGCGGATCGGCGATGTCCTTCATGGGCCGGCTGCTCAGCGGCAACGCGCCGCTCCGTGGCCGGGCCGGTCTCGAACTGGTGGTTCCTACTCTCGATCACCAGCTCGCCGCTCAGTTCTGGGACATCGAGGACCACTCGACCGCACTGATGGCCAACGCCATCGTCGGTGGCACACCCGCCTACCGTCGCGAGTTCGCTCGCAACGACACCCCCTCCGGCCCGGACGACTTCGATGCCTGGGTGGTCCGCACCGTCCTCTCCCCGACCAGCCCGCTCTTCCGGGAGGCCCGCTATCTGCTCGCCGACGAGCCCGACCTGCGCGAATCGGGTCTCTACCACTCGGTCCTCGCGGCGATCGCCTCCGGAAACGCCCACCGCGGCGGTATCGCCTCCTATCTCGGCCGCAAAGCGGGCGATCTGGCCCACCCGCTGACGGTGTTGGAGGACTGTGGACTGGTCACCCGGGAGGCCGACGCCTTCCGGGAAAACCGGACCACCTTCCGGATCGCCGAGCCGCTGGTCGCGTTCTACCACGCGGTGATGCGCCCGATCTGGTCTGATCTGGAGCACACTCGCGACACCGGGCGGCTGTGGCAACGCAGCCGGCGCCGCTTCGTCAGCAACGTCCTGGGGCCGCATTTCGAGCAGGTCTGCCGCTACTGGACCCGGCACCTGGCCGGGCCCGAGGTGTTCGGCGACTACCCGAACCGGGTGAGCAGCGGCACCGTCAACGACCCGGCGAACCGGACCTCCCACGAGGTCGACGTCGCCGTGTACGGGCTCGACGACGACAACCGGCAGCCCCTGTTGGCGATCGGCGAGGCGAAGTGGGGCGACATCATGGGGCTGGGCCATATCGACCGGCTGCGCCGCATCCGTTCCCTGCTCATCGCCCAGGGCCGTCCCGGCGCCGAGTCAGCGCGCCTGGCCTGTTTCAGCGGCGCCGGGTTCACCGATGAACTGCGTACGGCCGCCACCGCGGACACCGGCATCGTCCTGATCGATCTGGCCACCCTCTATCGGGCGGGCTGAGGCAGGGGAAGGTCGCGGAGGGGGCCCTTGCGGACCTTGCCGGAGCCGGTTCTCGGGAGGTCGGTGACGATGTCGACGTACACCGGGATCTTGTATCTGGCCAGGCGCCCGGCCAGATGGGCCGGGATGTCGCCGGGGCTGAGGCCGGCGCCGGGGACCGGGACCACGAAGGCGCGGCCGACCTCGCCCCACTTCTCGTCGGGGACGCCGACGACGGCGGCCTCGGCGACCGCCGGATGTTCGAAGATGGCGGCCTCCACCTCGGCCGGGTAGACGTTCTCGCCGCCGGAGATGTACATGTCCTTGGTGCGGTCGACGATCCGGAAGTGGCCGTCCTCCCCCACGACGGCCAGGTCGCCCGAGCGGAACCAGCCGTCGGTGAAGGCGGCGGCGGTGGCGGCCGGGTCGTTCCAGTAGCCGGGGGTCACGTTCGGGCCGCGGACCAGCACCTCGCCGGGTTCGCCGGGTGGGGCCGGGGTGAGGTCGGGCCGCACGCAGCGGACGTCGGTGAAGAAGACCGGCAGGCCGGCCGATCCGACGTGGTCACGGCTCTCCCGCGCTTCCAGGAAGGTGGCGCCGGGCGCGGTCTCGGTCATCCCGTAGCCCTGGCAGAACGCGAGCCCCCGGTCCTGGTAGGTGCGGATCAGCGCCTCCGGCACGGCCGCGCCGCCGGTCATCAGGCAGCGCACCGAGGACAGGTCGGCGGTCGGCCAGCGCGGTGACCGGGAGAGGCCGGCGAACATGGTGGAGACGCCGAACATCCAGGTCACGCCGTACCGGGAGATGGCGTCGAAACAGCCGTCGACGTCCCATCCGGGCATGATCACCGAGGTGCCGCCCTTGAGGAACGTGGGCAGCAGGCACTGGTTGAGCGCCGCCACGTGGAAGAGCGGGGCGCTGAGAAGGGTGACCTCGTCGCCGGCGATGTCGACGCAGACGAGCAGGTTGTAGCAGTTCCACACCAGGTTGCCGTGGGTGAGCACGGCGCCCTTGGGGTGGCCGGTGGTGCCGGACGTGTAGAGGATGCATGCCACGTCGTCGAGCGTGACCGGTTCGTCGAAGCGCGCGAGATCTGCGAGAAAGTCCTCGTATCCGGAGAGTCCGACCTTGATCGGGACTTCGAAGGACACCGGCAGGGCGTGGATCAGCGCGACCGCCCCACTGTGCCGGAGTTGGTACTCGATCTCCGGCTCGGTCAGCCGGAAGTTCATCGGCACGAAGACCGCGCCGAGCGCCCAGGCCGCGAACATCGTCTCGACGAGGGACGGATGGTTCGGGCCGAGGTAGGCGACCCGGTCCCCGGGCCGAACCCCGGCGGCACGCAGGGCCGCGGCCAGGCGCGAGGTGCGTTCATGCAGTTGGGCGTACGTCGTACGCCGCTCCTCGAAGATCAGGGCGGTGCTGCCGGGCGACATGGCCGCCCGGCGGACCGGCCAGGACCCCAACCCCGCGTTGCGCATGTCCGGTCCTCTAGGCGTAGTGGCGGTAGACGGGGCGGGCGACGCAGGCGGGCTTGTCCTGGCCCTCGACCTCGACGGTGAAGTCGAAGACGCTCTGCACGCCGTTGCCGGCCACGTCGTCGACGCTGACCACGGTCGCGGCCAGCCGGATCCGGGAGCCGACCTTGACCGGGCTGGGGAAGCGCACCTTCTCCAGGCCGTAGTTGACGCCCATCGTGATGCCCTCGACCACGAGCAGTTCACTGAAGAGTGGGATGACCAGGGACAGGGTGAGGTAGCCGTGGGCGATCGGCGCGCCGAACGGGCCCTGCGCCGCCTTCTCCACGTCGACGTGGATCCACTGGTGGTCGCCGGTGGCGTCGGCGAACGTGTTCACCCGCTCCTGGGTGATCTCCAGCCAGGCGCTGCGGCCGAGGTCCTTGCCGGCCAGGGACTTGAGGCCGTCGAGGCCGTTCGCGGTGGTGGTCATGGGTTCTCCCGGAAGAGTAGGCGGGCTGCGTTGGTCTTCAGGATCTTGGGGCGGACCGTGTCCTTGAGGTCGAGCTTCCCGAAGTCGGCGAGCCACCGGTCCGGGGTGATCACCGGGTAGTCGGAGCCGAACAGCACCTTGTCCTGGAGCAGGCTGTTCGCGTACCGGACCAGTTGCGGTGGGAAGTACTTGGGTGACCAGCCGGACAGGTCGATGTGGACGTGCTCCTTGTGGGTGGCGACCGCGAGGGCCTCGTCCTGCCACGGGAACGACGGGTGCGCCAGGATGATCCGCAGGTCGGGGAAGTCCACGGCCACGTCGTCGACCAGCATCGGGTTCGAGTACCTGAGTCGGATCCCGCCGCCGCCGCGGACCCGGGCGCCGATGCCGGTCTGCCCGGTGTGGAACAGGGCGACCGCCCCGAGCTCATGGATCGTCTCGTAGAGCGGGTAGGCGATCGGGTCGTCCGGTGCGAAGCCCTGGATGCTGGGGTGGAATTTGAATCCCTTGACCCCGTAGTGCTCGACCAGGCGGCGGGCCTCGCGGGCGCCGGCCTTCCCCTTGTGCGGGTCGATGCTGGCGAACGGGATGAGCACGTCCGGGTGGGCCGCGCAGTCCTCGGCGATCTCCTCGTTCGGGATGGCCGGATGTCCGGTGGCGTGTTCGGCGTCGACCGTGAAGACGACCGCGGCCATCCTCCGCTCGCGGTAGTAGGCGGCCGTCTCGTCGATGGTGGGCTGCCGGTGGCCGTGCGCCTTGAAGTAGTCGGCGGACGCCCCGAGCAGGGCGGGACTCAGCGACGTGCGGCCGTCGCGGCCCACCTCGGCGTGCGTGTGCACGTCGATGGCGGTGAGCTCGTCGAGGTTCACCTCTTCGGCGCCGGGATGCCGTAGGTCTCCAGCGGGAAGTCCCACCCGGCGGCGATGGCCTCGGCCGTCCAGCCGCCCTCGGCGTACACAATGCTCTTCTCGCTGGGGTGCGCCCAGAGCGCGAGTTTGTCGCCGCCGATGCCGATCGCCTGGCCGGTGATGTCCTTCGAGGCGTCCGAGGCGAGGAAGGTGATCAGGCCGGTGACGTCCTCGACGGTGCCGAGGCCCTCGTCGTGGCGCATCCAGGCCGGGAACGGCTGCCCGGTCCGCCCGGCCTCCTCGATGGCCGGCCCGAACGCCGGGATCGTCCTGGTCATCTCGGTGGCAGCGATCGGGATGACCGCGTTGACGGTGATCTCGCTGCGGGCCAGTTCGAGGGCCCAGGTGCGGGCCATCGCGGCGATCCCGGCCTTGGCGGCCGCGTAGTTGGTCTGGCCGAAGTTGCCGCGCTGCCCGGCCGGGGAGCCGATCAGGATGATGCGGCCGCCTCCTGCCTGCTCGCGCATCCGGATCGCGGCGGCGCGGGCGCAGGTGAAGGTGCCGCGCAGGTGGACGTCGACGACCGCGTCGAAGTCCTCGTCGGTCATCTTCCAGAGGACCCGGTCGCGCAGGATGCCGGCGTTGGTGATCAGCACGTCGAGCCGGCCGAACGTCTCGACCGCGGTGGCGACCAGCTTCTCGGCGCTCGCGGTGTCACCGACCGTGGCCGCCACGCCGACCGTCCTGCCGCCGATCCCGGCGACCGCCGCGTCCACGACCGCCTGGTCCACGTCGTTGACCACGACCGCGGCGCCGGCCGCGGCGAGCGCCCCGGCATAGGCGAGACCGAGCCCTCGCCCGCTGCCGGTCACGATGGCGACCTTGCCATCCAGATCCATGCTCTTCAACCTCTCACGAATGTCCGGCCGCGCACAATCAACAGGATTCCTGTTCGTCCCGAGTTTTGATGACGATCAGGTTTCCTGTCAATGGGGTAATCTGGCGGCACCTGCGAGAGGAACCCGCCATGACGACCGGCCCATCCCTGCTCTACCTGGTCAAACAGCTCGAACTCGCGGTCCGCGCGAGCCTCGACGACCTGGTCCGCCCGGCCGGCGTCACCGCCCTGCAATACACGGCCCTCACCGTCCTGGAACGCCACGACGGCCTCTCCGCGGCCCAGCTCGCCCGCGACTCGTTCGTCACCGCCCAGTCGATGGCCGACATGGTCCGCGCCCTGGAGACCCGCGGCCTGATCCGCCGCGAACGCAACGCCGGCAACCGTCGCGAACTGCTCATCCGCCTCACCGGCGAGGGCCGTGCGCTGCTCGCCACGGTCGCCGCCGACGTCCGCGCCCTAGAGACGCGCATGCGGTCCACACTGACCGACGAGCAGGCTGCCGATTTCCGCCAGTCGCTCATCACGGCCTGGCAGTCACTCAATCCAGCCTGACCAGGTGGCCCGTGCGGCGCCGGCCGCCCGGTCAGGCTCCGGCCGCGTCCAGACGGGCCAGCTGTCCGGCGTCCAGCTTGACGTCGAGCGCGGGCACCAGATTCTCGAACTGCTCCGGCGTACGCGGCCCGATCAGCGGCACCACGGTCGGCGCCGTCTGGTGCAGGTGCCACGCCAGCACCGTCTGGTTGGGAGTCGCCCCGACCTCGGCGGAAACCTCGGCCAGCGCCGCCAGCCGGGCCTCACTGTCCGGACCGGTGTAGGACGCCATCATCCAGTGCCCGGCCCGGCGGGCCGCGTCGTCGTAGACACCCTTGAGGATCGGCGAGTAGGCGACCAGACCCAGGTCAGGGTGCTCGGTCAGGTAGTCCCACTGGTCGTCGTCGACGATCGACGCGTTCTCCAGGCCGGCCCGCCGCCGCAGGTAGGTGTGCTGCTGCTGCACGGCCACCGGGGCGGGCCAGCCGTACCTGTCGCACAGCTGCCGGATCCGCTCCAGCCGCCACGTCCGGACGTTCGACCAGCCGAGATACCGCACCTTGCCGGCGGCGACCAGCCCGGCCAGCGCTTCCAGGGTCTCCTCCAGCGGCGTCGTCCGGTCGTCGACGTGCACGTAGTAGAGGTCGACGTGGTCGGTGCCGAGCCGCTTCAGGCTGCCGTCCAGCGCGTGCCGCAGCGTGTCCCCGCCGGCGCCGGCGAAGGTGCGCCGGGCCAGCTCCCAGTCCGGGGTGCCGTCCGCCTGCCACAGATCGGGCGAGTAGGACGGCAGCGCGCTGCCCTTCGTGGCCAGGAAGATCTCGTCCCGGTTGCCGCGGTCACGCATCCAGCGCCCCAGCAGCTCCTCGCTCTCCCCGCCGCGGCTGCCCCGCCGCGACCACCACTCGTAGCAGTCCGCGGTGTCGACGAACGATCCACCCAGTTCCCGGTACCGGTCGAGAATCCGCGCCGACGACGCCTCGCCGGTGGCGTTGCCCATCTGCATGGCCCCGAGGGCGACGCTGCTGACCTGCTCTCCGGTCCGTCCCAGTTCGACAGTTGCGATTCTCGTTGCGCTCATGTGGACGACGCTATGACCTGGAGCGCGCTCCAGGTCAAACCCTCACCCGAGCGCCGAGGGTCGCCGCGGACATGGCGGCCACGGCCAGGAGGCCGGCGATCGGGGCGAACGCGAAGCCGTACCGGATCCCGTCGGAGACCAACGGGCCGGTGATCGCGGCACCCGCCGCGCTGCCCACCGTGAAGGCGGTGATGATCCACGCGAAGGCCTCGACCGCGGTGCCGGGCGGCGTGAGCCGGTCGGCCGCGAGGAAGACCGCGGTCAGCAGCGGCGGCAGCGACAAGCCTGACACCGCGAGCAGCGCCGCCATCAGCGCCGGGCCGGGAACCAGCAGCAACGGTACGAAGCCGGCCGCGAGCGCCGCGGCGGTCAGCGGCAGCCGCCCCGGCCCGCCCGGCGCGGCCCGCGTGTAGAACAGGCCGCCGATCAGCGCGCCGGCCGCCTGCGCGGCCAGCAGCCAGCCGCTCAGCGCACGGCTCCCGGCCGCCTCGGCATAGCCGGTGACGGCGACGGGCAGGCTTCCGACCGCCGCTCCCGCACAGATCACCCCGGCCACGATCACGACGAATCGGGGTACGCGCAGAGGCCCCGCCCAGTGCCGGGCCCCCGCCTCGCCCCGCCAGGTCCGCACCACCGGGGTCAGCGCGAACCCGGCCACCCCGGCGATCTGCAGCACCGCGGCGGCGAGCAGCCCCGCGGGCGGCCCGGCGAACCCGACCGCGGCGAGCGTCACCAGCGGCCCGGTCACGTAGATGACCTCCTGCACCGCGAGGTCCAGCGAGTACGCGGCCGCCACGTTCTCCGCCGGAACCAGGTTCGGCCAGAGTGCCCGCAGGCAGGCCTCCAGCGGCGGCGTCCCGAAGCCGGCGCCCACCGCCCCGGCCAGCATGATCGGCATGCTGTGCCCGCTGGCGGCGACCACCACGAAACCGGCGCCGGACAGCACCGCCGACCCCCACAGCACCGGCGGCTGCCGCCATCGGTCGACGATCCGGGCCAGCAGGGGCGCGCTCACCGCCATCCCGGCCGTGTAGGCGGCCACGACCAGGGCGGCGAGCGTGAGCCCGTGCTCCTCACGGGCGAAGAGCAGCAGGGCCAGCGGTGCGGCGGCCATCGGCAGGCGGCCGGTCTGGCTGAAAACCAGAAGCCGGCGTACGAACGGGGCGCGCAGGACGGTCCGCAGACCGGACGGCGCGGAAACGGCAGAGGACATGACGGATCGCTCCCGAAATCCGAGGGGTAATGGGCGCGTCAGGACCGTCGAGCGGTCCGGCGCCGATCAGGGAGCGAAGTCGGCCCGGTCGTGATCGTTGCCATAGAGCGGCAGGTCAGGCGTGATCCACCGCGCATAGGCGGCGGCGATGGCCTCGACCGGGATCACACCTGCACCCTACAGGCGGCGGAGGACGCAGACGACCTTGCCGAGGATCACCGCGCTGTCGGCCGGGATGGGGGCGTAGGCCGGGTTCCGGGGCAGGAGCTCGGCGTGCTCACCGGTGTGGTGGAAGACCTTGACGGTGGCCTCGCCGTCGAGCATGGCCGCGACGATCTCACCGTTCTCGGCGACCGGCTGCTTGCGGACCACGACCACGTCGCCGTCGCAGATCGCGGCCTCGACCATGGAGTCGCCCTTGACGTTCAGGGCGAACAGGGTGCCGCTGCCGACCATGCCGGCCGAGACGGTCAAATAGTCCTCGACGTGCTCCTCGGCCAGGATCGGGGCGCCGGCGGCGATGGCGCCCAGCACCGGGACGGTCACCACTTGGTCGGCGCTCTGGGTGCCCGCGGCGGGGCGCAGCTCGACCGCCCGGGAGTTGTTGGGCTGGCGACGGATCAGGCCGTGCTTCTCCAGGACCCTGAGCTGGTAGGACACCGAGGACGGGGAGACCAGGCCGACGGCCGCGCCGATCTCGCGGACGGTGGGTGGGTAGCCACGCTCGCGGACCGAATCGCGGATCACCGCGAGGATGCGCAGCTGCCGGGTGGTCAGTGGCGGCTGCCCGGGATTGATCGGGGGCTGATCTGCACCGCTGTCGATGCTCATTGCCGCACCTTACCCCATGATTAGATCAGATGTACGAACCGTGACCGGTTTCCGCCCGTTCGGGGGACGCCCGGCCCGACCCGATGACCGATGCCGATCATGTCGCCGGGCGTGAAGATTTTCGGATGCCGAGCATCTGGGAGTACGCGGACCAGGTCGCGGCGGGCGACACCGGCCTCTGGCAGGCCGCGACCCGGCGGGCCGCCATCCTGCTCGCGCCGACACATCCGGTGATCTCGCTGCCGTACCGCATGCCGGTGCACCAGGTCCTGGTGCAGACGACGGCGCTGGTGGTCTACGGCCGCACCCGGACGGCCGGAACTCCCGGCCACGTGGTGACCGGATTCGAACTCGCCGCGTGGGTGGCCGAGCACGTCCTGCCCGGTCCGGACGCCGGGCCCGGAGCGGTGGCGACCGCGGTCCGGCGGCAGCTCGACTGCATCGCCGGGATGCTCCGCTCGACCGGCCATCACGTGCCCGAGCCGGGTCCGCGGGCACTGCACCGCTACTCCCCCGACCCGGTGGTACGCCTGTGGCACGACCTCGCCGACGTCGACGACGCGCCCGGCCTCGGTGGTTTCCCCCTGCTCTGCCTCGGCGTGGCCGCCATGTCCGACACCTTCGGCCCCGCCATCGTCTGACGATCTCCCCGGCTGGCTTTGGGGGCTGTTTCGGGCCCCTCGAAACAGCCCCCACAGCCAGCCGGACCACCGATCTCAGCCCGGCGGGCGCGTCGCGGGATCGAGTGGCAATTGGTCGCGTGGCGCCGGCGGAACGGGCGGAGTGTGGTCGGGGGCGGCGTCGTCCGTACCGGGCAAGGGGCTTGATTTTCGGATCGTCGGGCTGATCGTCGCGGCAATCGCTGTGGTCAGCATGATCGCGGAGAGTGCGCCGATCGCGCCGACCGGGCCGACGGCGGTGAGCAGGACGCCCGCGCCGAGGGAAGCGATCGGCATGACACCCCAGGTCAGCGTGTTGGCGGCGCTCATCACGCGGCCGAGCAGCTCGTTGGGGACCGTGATGCTGGCGTAGGTGAGGATCATGACGTTCCAGATCGGGCCGACGAAGGCGGTCAGGGCGCCGATCGCGCCGATCTGCCAGGGGCTGGACGCCCACGCGAAAAGGGGTAGAAGGACAGACCAGATCCAGTACGTGCCGATGAGCACCACACGGAGCGACAGCCGGCTGTGGACACGCGCGGCGATCAGGGCGCCGAGCAGGCCGCCGACGCTGTAGAGGCCCAGCATCAGGCCGATCCGCGCGGGGGTGGCGCCGTGATCGCCGGCGTGAACCACCAGGACCAGGATCAGGGCCTGGAAGACCAGGTTGCTCACCGCGATGAGCAGCAGTGACGCGCGGATGAAGCGGTTGCGCCAGACGTAGCGGAGGCCGGTCAGGGCGGAGGTCCACAGGGGTTCGGCGGGGCCGCGGGCCGCCGGGCGCAGGTCGCGGCGCAGGAAGAGGATGCTGACCGCGGCCAGCAGGTAGGAGATGCCGTCGACCAGGAACGGGAGTGCCCGGTCGACCGTGAAGAGGAAGCCGCCCAGCGGTGGGCCGGCCAGGGTGACGCCGCGGCTGCGGGCCTCGTTGGTGGCGAACGCGGTGGCCAGTTGGCCCGGTGGCACCACCATCGGCAGGGCGGCGTGTTCGGCGAGTTCGAAGAAGACGAGACACAGTCCCTGTACGAAGACGACAGCGCACATCTGGGCGACCGTGAGCACGCCGGACCAGATGGCCAGAGGTACGGTCAGCAGCGCCACGGCGGCGACGAGTTCGCTGGCCAGGAGGATGCGGTGGCGGTTCCAGCGGTCGACCAGCGGGCCGGCGGGCAGGCTGGCGATCAGGTGCGGGAGGGTGCCGGCGGCCCCGACCAGGCCGGCGTCCAGTGGGGAGCCCGTGGCGGCCAGCACCAGCAGGGGTGTGGCGGTCGCGCTGATCCGGGCGCCCAGGGTGGAGATGACCTGGCCGGTCCAGAGCGCGGTGAAGTCACGGTTGCGGCGCAGCGGGGTCATGACGGCGTGGGGAACGCGTTGAAGAGCACGGTGATCGGCCGGGCGTCCGCGGGGGCGGTGGCCGGGTCGCGGATCCAGCGGGAGGCGAAGGCGATGTACTCCTCGCCGAACTCGGCCAGTTCGTCGGCGGTGAGCCTGGTGTTGCTGAACGAGTTCATGGCGGCCTCCGCGAAGGCGCCGAAGGACTCCCGGTTCGCCAGGTAGGTGATCAGGTCGTGTTGTGCCTGCTCGAACCACTGGCGGCCGATCGCCTCGGCGGCGGTGGTGACCTCGGGGTCCTCGGCGGTGCGCGGGAGCCGCAGGTCGAGCGGGACGGCCCGCCAGTAGCGGCGGCGGCCGGCGGAGCGCTCGGTGTCCTCCTCGACGAAGCCGAAGCGCTCCAGTTGGCGCAGGTGGTAGCTGGTGGCGCCGCGGTCGGCGTCGAACGCGGTGGCCAGGTCGGCGGAGGTGGCGGGTCCGAAACGGTTCAGGTGGGTGAACATCCGCTGCCGGAGTGGGTGGGCCAGGGCCTTGAGGGAATCGATGTCGGTGAGTTCGCGTCGCACGAATGAGAAGGTATCTATGCAAAGACTTCTTCTCAAGGGACTGTCAGTGCGAAGTCGGTTTCAGTTGTCCTCGCCTCCAACCGCGATCTTGGACGTTTCCCCGCCCCCACGAGCCTTCTTCTTGGGTGTTTGCGGTTCTACGTCAAGCGCCCGGTCGGGCGAATCGCCGATTGGGGGCCGCCGTCCGCCGCGCTTGGTGGAAATGCGGCTTTCGCCGGAGTTAGGCGACCGTTTCGCCCGCTTTGCATGCCAAGGTTTGGCGATCTTGGATGATTCGCCCGCTTTGCACGCCGAGGTTAGGCGATCTTGGACGATTTGCCACCCACAAGAGCCTTCTTTTTGGCTGCCCGCGGCCGAGTCCGCAATCCCTCGCCGTAGGACGTGTCACCCGGAGCATTCTTGAACGATTTACCACCGCTGTGGGTGGCCAATCGTTCAAGATCGCATAACGTTGGCATCCAAAGCGGGCGAAACGGGCGCCTGATTCCGACCAAAGACCCATTTCAGCCTGGTGCGGTGGCCTGCGGCCCCATTCGGCGATTCGCCCGACCGGGCGCTTGACGTAGAACCGCAAACACCCAAGAAGAAGGCTCAAGACGGTGGCAAATCGTTCAAGGTCGCTCCGGGTGACGCGTCCGCTGGCGAGGGATTGCGGATTCGGCCGTGGGCGGCCAAGAAGGAGACTCCCACGGGTGGCCGATCCCCCAAGATCGCGCCTGGCGCGATGGCGACTCTCGCGAAGCACCCCGCCGCCGCGCGATCTTGGACGTTCTGCCACCTCGGGAAGTGGTCAATCGTCCAAGATCGGGGCCGGAGCAGGCAGCGAGCACGCGCCGACCGGACGGGACGGCCATGATCAGGCGGGGACGAGGTCACGCGTACCGCAAAAGGAGCGACACGCGGCCTTGACCACGAAGGGTCTCTAGCGGACGAAGAGCAGGAACAGTCCGGCCCAGGTGCAGCCGATCATGAAGAGCACCATCGGGAACTCGTCGGCCAGGACGGCGAGCAGCGGGCGGCCGGGATGCTCGGCCAGGGCACGGTCGTGGGCCACGATCACGCCTACGGCGTGTCCGATCAGGATCAGAGCGATCTGTACGGCGGAGATCAGTGGCGGGGACGGGGTGATCGTCGCGGTGGTGTCCGAACCCGCCAGCAGGAGAAGGCCGCGCGGGCCCTCGGTGATCAACAGGGACAGGTAGTGGGCGAGGGTGTAGCCGGCCGCGATCGGGATCAGCGACATGGTCACGTCCAGGCGGCCCGCGGTCCAGCGGACCGCCAGGAAGACCGATAAGCAGAGGAGTACGAGGCCCGCGGTCCCCGAGAGCAGAGGGGAGCCCAGGTTCCGGGTCAGTGTGGTCCAGGCCGGGGAGGACGAGGCGCTGTCGAAGACGGTCGAGCCCCACCAGACGGCGATGAAGGCGGCCGGACCGGCGGTGGCCAGCGACTGGCGGGACCGCGTCGAGACGGCGACCCCAGCCGCCGCGCTCGGTGCCGGAGCCTCGGCCGCGCCCGGCATCGGGACCGAATTCGCAGGCGCAACCGACGTCGGGACCGGGCTCACGGGTGTGGCCGACGTCGGCTCGCCAGTTGTGGGGCCGGCGAGGCCGGAGAGGAGCGGGCGCCAGCGGAAGGGGCTCAGGCGGCCGGCCAGGTCGGAGTAGACCTCGAAGCTGTCGCCGCGGGCGAACCACTCCTCACCGCGGAGGGTGGCCAGGAGGAGTTGGCTCACGGCGTACGCCAGAAGGAAGAGACCGACCGCGACCGGATCGCCGTGATGGGGCACCACCAGCTCGAACCAGACGAACGCCAGGAGGAACGCGGCCGCCGGCCAGGCGGAGGCGGAGGTGCCGGGCGGAAGCGGGCGCAGCCCGCGACGTGGGAGGCCGAGCAGGGTGAAGAGGGTGCGCAGCGGGTTGACCGTCCGCCAGACCGGGCCGACGATCATGCTGACCGGCACCAGGCCCACCCAGAGCAGGACGAACAGGGCGTGCGGGGCGGGGTTCTCCGGGCCGCGCGGGCCGACGACGGCGTAGCCGGTGACGTAGAGGGCCAGCAGGAGGACCGGGTAGCGCAGGTAGTGGCCGATGCCGAGGGAGCGTGGCACGGATGGTTTGAGGCGTGGTTCGCGCCACCAGAGGCCGGCGATCAGGAAGGACAGCACGAGGGTCGCGGCTCCGGCCTGCAACACCAGATCGAGCGGAAGCGGCAGGTCCGCTGACTCCCCCACGCCGTGCGCGAGCGGCAGGTCCGCTGACTCCCCCACACCGTGCGCGAGCGGCAGGTCCGCTGACTCCCCCACACCGTGCACGAGCGGCAGGTCCGCGGGAGCCGTGATGCTGTGCCCGACCGGCGGCTTCACGGACGCGCCCAGGCTTGGAGTCACACTGTTTCCTCGGCTCTGCGGGCCAGGTCGCGCAGCACGCCGGCGCCGGCGACCGCGACGCCCGCGCCGAGGCCGAGCGCCAGGACGACCAGGATGCGTTCGAGGTCGGCGGGACCGGCGAACGGCAGGACCGCACGGTGGAACGAGGTCACGTCGGGCAGGACGAACACCGCGGTCAGGGCCGCTCCCCCGCAGACCGCGAGAAGCCCGGCGGCACGGCCGCGCAGGGCGGTCACCGCTCCGCCGATGATCAGCGGCCAGGCGAGGAGGTTGATCCCGGCGGCGCTCAGGAAGGTTCCGGCGAGTGGCGCGGATTCGACGGCCAGGGTGGATCCGGTCACGTGCACGATCGAGGACAGTGCGGCGACACCGCCCGCGGCGGCCAGCAGCAGGTCGGCGCGGCGCAGCCTCCGGGCGAGAAGCACGAGCGCGGCGCCGGTGAGCGCGGCGGCGGCCCACCACCCGACCACGGGTGGGCGCTCTTCCCCGATCAGTACGCCGTCAACGGTGACCGGGGTGCCGTTCGCGTCCAGGGTGATCGTCCAGGGGATGGTCTCGCCCGCCGCGACGGTACGGCCGTCGGGCGTGGCGGCTTCGTCGGCCCAGGTGTGTTCGGCGCCGGGCGCGACGGTGACCCCGCCCGGGATCGTCACCGGTCCGGTGGTGCCGTTGCGCAGGCGGAGCCGGGCGCCGTCCTCGATCGCGGCGACCTCCAGCCCCGTCACGGCCGGGCTGACGGAGACGACGCTGCCGCGGGAGTCGGTGGCGGTGAGACCGCCGGCGTGCGCGGCCGCCGGCCCGCCGGTCACCGCCAGCAGACCGGCGACCATAAAAAGCACGGAGAAGAGCCGGGCGATCCGCCGCGCAGCGGAAGACTGGCGGGCGGTGAGCGGATGGCGATGCGGTGGGGTCACTCGGCGAGACGGTGGATGCTGCGGGCGACGAGCACGGTGCCCACCCCGGTGAAGGCGGTCAGGACCATCAGCCCGCTCACCATGTGGATGTTGAAGCCGGTGGTGCCGGTCTGGATCTTGCCGACCAGCAGCACGGCGCCCCACACGGCCGGCGGCGTGATCAGGCCGAAGAGGATCCAGCGGACGTTGGCGCCGAGCCGGACCAGCGGGTTCACGGCGCGCAGCACGATCTCCAGGGCGATCGCGGCGGCGGCCACGGTCAGCGCCGGCCACCAGGCACGCTGCGAGTCGAACATCAGGTGCATGAAGACGGCGATCAGGCTGACCAGCGCGGCCGGCAGCCCGAGCGGCAGCGGCCAGCGGCGGCCGATGGCGAGGAAGGGCACGAGCAGCAGGACGGTGCTGAACAGGTAGCCGTGCACGAGCTGCGCGTCGGGCGAATACACCGGCACCGGGTCGAGGTCGGCGCCCAGGTGGCGGAAGCCGAGGGCGGTGGCGTGCAGCGAGTAGATGTGCACCGGCAGGGCCGCGAACAGGGTGGAGGTGCCGACGAGGAAGCCGTCGGCGAGGCCGAGCCGGTCGCCCGGGTTGGCGGCGAGCATCAGCGTCGGGCCCATGGCGACCAGCACCATGCCGAGGATGATGAACTCGTGGCTGGGGCTCACGAAGATCTCCATGCCCTCCTCGATGCCCCAGATGTTGTGCCAGAGCGTGTCGACACCGCCGCCGACCAGGAGGAACGCCATGCCGGCGAGCGGGATGCGCAACGCGTTGGGCAGGGCCAGAACACTCTGGTACGTGGGGATGCCGGGCAGCCGCGAGCGCATGATCCACAGCAGGGTGAAGCCGGAGGCAGCGATGCCGGAGTAGAGCACGCCGTGCCACGGCGTCCAGAAGGTCTCCAGCTCCGGGGTGGTGGCGTGGGCGTACGCGTCCAGTTGCAGCCCGATGACCAGCCATGCGCTGGCGACCAGCAGGATCCACCGCTCGCGCGCACTGAATGTCACGGTGGGCGTTTCCACCGGCACTGCCCGTTCCACGGACGTTGTCACGATCGCTCCCCCTCTGATCGACTCGGCGACCGTAACCTACATCGCTGTCGTTACATGGTTCGATCAGACGCCGGACGATGCGACGAGGATCGCCGGCGGAGGCCTCCTACGATCTCGCGGGCGGACACGCCGGGCAGATCGCGGTGGAGCCGTGGTCGCCCGGTTACGGCGGATAGTGTCGGGTCATGACCGAACCCGTGACGCACACCCTCGAGGTTCCCGGCGCGGTTCTGCGCTACGACGTCCGTGAGCCGGACACCCCGGCCACCGCTCTCCCGCTGTTGTTGATCGGCTCGCCGATGGACGCCTCCGGCTTCGTCACCCTGGCCGGCCACTTCACCGACCGGACCGTCATCACCTACGACCCGCGCGGCACCGGCCGCAGCGTTCGCACCGATCCGGCGCCGGAGTCGACGCCGGAGCAGCACGCCGACGACGTACGCCGGGTGATCGAGGCGGCCGGCGGCGGCCCGGTCGACCTGTTCGCCAGCAGCGGCGGCGCGGTCAACGCGCTGGCCCTGGTGGCCGCGCGTCCCGGCCTGGTCCGGGTGCTGGCCGCCCACGAACCGCCGACGACGCGGCTGCTGGACGACCACGAGACCGCGGTGGCCGCGGTCAACGGCATCCGCGAGCTGTACCAGAAGTCGGGCCTGGGCCCGGCGATGGTCAAGTTCATCGAGATCGTCTCGTTGAAGGGCCCGGTCCCGGCCGACTTCGTCTCGCGTCCCGGCCCCGCCCCGGCCGCCTTCGGCCTGCCCGCCGACGACGACGGCTCCCGCGACGACGTGCTGCTCGGCCAGAACCTGGTGACCTGCTGCCTGTACGAGCCGGACTTCGACGCCCTGCGCGCCGCGTCGACCCACATCGTGATCGGGGTGGGCGCCGAGTCCACCGACGAACTGGCCCACCGGGCCGGCCTCGCGGTCGCCGGCCGTCTCGGCCTCGAACCCACCGTCTTCCCGGGCAACCACGCCGGCTTCCTCGGCGGCGAATTCGGCCAGCACGGCGACCCGGGCCCGTTCGCCGCCACCCTCCGCGACACCCTCGACCGTTCCTGATCAGGCAACCTGCTGGAGGTCGTCACCGTAGAGCGTGGCGACCTCGTTTACGTCGGCTCGGGACCCTGCTTCTCCTCAGCTAGGTGGCATGCTTCGGTCAGCGCGCGCTCCTTCGCCAGGGCCTCGTCGTCGCCGTCGTGCAACTGCGCCCGAATGTCGTCCCAGTCGTGAAACTCGGTCACGGCCAGCCCACCTTCGTCAGCCGGAAAACCTTCATGGTCAAGGTCCGCGCCCACGGTTCCCAGACGTCACTCAGCGCGTCCGCTGGCCCGGCCTCGTGGAGAATCCGAGGCTCTCCAGAGCCTTCTTCCTGGGTGTTCGCGATTCCAGGTCAAGCGCCCGGTCGGACGAATCACTGAATAGGGGCGCCGTCCGCCGCGCTAGGCAGAAATGAGGCTTTCGCCGGAAACAGGCGACCGTTTCGCCCGCTTTGCCCACCACCGTTGTGCGATCTTGAACGATTTTCCACCCGCAACGGTGGCAAATCGACCAAGATCGCTCCGGGCAACGGGTCCTGCTGGCGAGGGATTGCGGATTCGGCTGAGTCTGGCCATGGCTGGACAGCCGCCGGAAAGTGATGGTCACGGCTGGGTGAGTGGTGGTGGGCCGGCCGGGTGGGCCGGCGGTTTGCGGGTGCCGGTCAGGCGGGTGGTGGCGGTTCGGATGGCCGGGACCAGGCCTCGGGGCAGGTAGAGGACGCAGACGATCAGGACGACGGCGTAGACGGCGTAGGAGAGGACGGCCGGGGCGTAGCCGGGCATGCCCGGCTGGGTGCCCAGGGTGTTGAGCAGTTGCACCAGCAGGACGATCACGGTGGCGCCGACCAGCGGGCCGGCAATCGTGCCCAGACCGCCGACCACCGCCATCACCACGAACTCGATGGACAGCAGCACCGGGAACGAGCCGGGCGCCAGATATCCCAGGTAGAAGGCGTAGACGCCACCGGCCAGGCCGGCGAAGGCGGCGGACAGGGCGAACACGGCGAGCCGGTAGCCGCCGATCGCCACACCGCTGGCCGCGGCGGCCGTCTCGCTCGTGGCGGCGGCGCGCATGCCGCGGCCCGCGCGGGACTCGATCACGTTGCGCGCGATCAGCACGGCGACCATCAGGACGAACCCTGCGGCGTACGCGTAACCGAGGTCCTCACGCAGTTCGAAGCCGCCGATCGAGAACCGTGGGATGCCCTGGAGGCCGATCGCGCCGCCCGCCCAGTCGGCCTGGGCGAGCAGTGACAGCAGGATGAGCTGTACCGCCAGGGTGGCGAAGGCCAGGTGGTGGCCGCGTAGCCGGAGCAGTGGCGCCCCGAGCAGGGTGGCCGCGACCGCCGCGATCACCGGGGCGGCGAGCAGCCCGAGCAGGGGCGGGACTCCGTGGACGGCGAGCAGGCCGGCCGCGTACGCCCCGATCGCGTAGAAGGAGGCCTGTCCCAGCGAGACCTGTCCCGCGTACCCCATCAACAGTGAGACGCCGACGGTGACCGTCGCGGCGAGCGCGAGCAGCACGAACGTCGCTAGATGCCGTTCCGGGAGGAGCGGCGGCAGCAGGGTGAGCACCGCGAGCAGCAGTCCGGCCGGGATCCACCGCCTCATCGGGCGGACTCCGCGACCGGGCCGGTGCGGGCCCCCTGGACGATCATGACGATGAGCATGAGCACGAGGGCCACCTCCACCTGGTAGGCGCCGCCGCCGTAGCCGGCGGCCAGGGTCTGTGCGACGCCGAGCAGGAGCCCGCCGGCGAGGGCGATCACCGGCCGGGTGAGGCCGCCGAGGACGGCGGCGGCGAAACCGTTGACGATCAGGGCGACGTCACTGTCGAACGTGACCTGCTGCACGGGTGTGGTGAGCACTCCGGCGAGGCCGCCGAGGGCGCCGCCGATGGTGAAGGCGAGCAGGCCCATCCGGCGTACGTCGATGCCGACGACCTGGGCGGCGTAGCGGTTGGAGGCGCAGGCGGACAGCGCCCGGCCCAGGTCGGTGCGGGTGAAGAACCAGGCCATCAGGGCGAAGACCGGCGCGGTCACCGCGATGATCAGCAGGTAGTGGGCCTGGAGCCGGGCGCCGGCCAGGTCGGCCACGCCGGGCACGCCCGGGTAGGAGCGTGGCTGGTCTCCCCAGATCAGGATCTCGACGGCGTACGCGAGCACGCCCAGTCCGAGGGTGACGATGAGCGAGGTTCCGGGGCTGGTGCCGGGGCGCCCGATCGCGACGGCGCCGACGATGAGGCCGGTGAGTGCGCCGAGCGTGACGCCGCCGAGTTCGGCGAGGCCGTGCGGGACGCCGGCGCCGAGCAGGGAGGCGGCCAGCATGGCGGCGAGCACGGCGAACGCGCCCTGGGCGAAGTTGACCACCCGGGTGACCCGGTAGATCGCCACGAGCCCGCTGGCGACCAGCGCGAACCCGGCCCCGATACCGAGCCCGGTGACCAGGTATCCGATGAGGTCGCTCATGTCGTCCCCTCTTCAGCCGGCTGCCAGGGCTGTCTCGACGGCGTTGAGACAGCCCTGAGCGCCAGCCGGGTTCTCATCGGGTCACCTCGATGTGGCCGCCCAGGTAGGCGGCGGCGACGCGGGGGTCGCGGGCCAGGTCGGCGGCGCGGCCGTGCAGGGCGATCCGGCCGGCTTCCAGGACGTAGGCGCGGTCGCACAGGTCGAGGGCGAGGCGGGCGTTCTGTTCGATGAGCAGGACGGCGAGGCCGCGGTCGGTGTTGAGGGCGCGCAGATGGTCGACGAGGGTGGTGACGATCAGCGGGGCGAGGCCGAGGCTGAGTTCGTCGATGACCAGGATGTCGGGGCGGGCCATCAGGGCGCGGCCGATGGCGACCATCTGCTGCTGTCCGCCGGAGAGCGTGCCGGCCCTGCGGGTGCGGATGCCGGCGAGTTCGGGCAGCAGTTCGTAGGCGCCCGTGGTGTCGCGCCCGCCGCGGCCGTTGCGCCAGCCGCCGAGGCGCAGGTTGTCGTCGACGGTGAGGTCGCCGAACATCTCGCGGCCCTCGGGGACCTGGGCGAGGCGGCCGGTGACGGTGATCGTGCCGGAGTCCGGCCGGAGCAGCCCGGAGAGGGCTTTGACCAGGGTGGACTTGCCGGCTCCGTTTGCGCCGATGAGGGCGACCATCTCGTGTTCGTGGACGGTCAGGTCGACGCCGTCGAGGGCGGTGGCGCCGGAGTACCGGACGGTCAGGGCACGGGTCTCGACGACGGGGGTCACGGGTGGACCTCTCTTTCGCCGGATCGTGGCGCGGGTGTCCGTACCGTCGCGGGGTCGGTCTTGATCTGGGGGTCTTCGGCCGTCGGGCCCAGGTAGGCGGCGATGACCCGGGGGTCGGCGCGGACCTCGGCGGGGGCGCCTTCGGCGATGACCCGGCCGAGGTCGAGGACGGTGATCCGGTCGGCGAGGCGCATCACGAAGGCGACGTCGTGTTCGACCAGGAGGATGGTGAGGCCTTCGGCGCGCAGGTCGGCGATGAGGGTGGCGAGGTGTTCGCGTTCGGCGGCGCGCAGTCCGGAGGCGGGTTCGTCGAGCAGCAGCAGGCGGGGCTTGCCGCAGAGGGCGCGGGCGAGTTGCAGGGCGCGCTGCTGGCCGAGGGGGAGTTCCTCGGCGGGGCGGTGTGCCCAGGCGGCGAGGCCGGTGCGGTCGAGGCAGGCGAGCGCGCGGTCCCGGATGTGGCGTTCCTCGCGGTGGTGGCCGGGCAGGCGCAGGGCGGCCGAGAGGAAGCCGGACCGGGTGGTGGCGTGCGCGCCGACCATGACGTTCTCGAGGGCGGTCATGCCGTGGAAGGTGCGGGCGGCCTGGAAGACGATGCCGACGCCGCGGGTGGCGCGGCGGTGGGCGGGGAGGCGCTCGACGGGTTCGCCGTCGAGCGCCACGCTGCCGGTGTCGGGGGCGAGCTGGCCGCCGATCAGGGCGAACAGCGTAGACGTTCCCGCGCCG
>NZ_JAHXZI010000039.1:0-38404 GCF_019429605.1 Actinoplanes hulinensis
GGACAGGCCGCGCGGCGAGGTGGGGCCGGGAGTCAGCGGGCCGTGCAGGTGGTGGTTGTGGACGGGGGGGTTGCCGGTGCCCTGGAAGCCGAACTCGGTGGTGCCGCCGGCGGGGACCGTGCCGTTGTACCCGACGTTCGTGAAGGAGACCGCGCCGCTGGTGCCTGAGGCGGTGGCGCTCCACGTGTTGGTCACGGCGCTGCCGGTGGGCAGGGTGAGGCCGGCGGTCCAGCCGGTCAGGGCGGCCGAGCCGGCGGTCACCTTGACGGTGGCGACGAAACCGCCGGTCCAGGCGTTCACCGTGACGGTCGCGGTGCAGGCGCGGGTGCCGGAGGACTGGCTGGCCGACGGGGACGGGGACGCCGACGACGATGTGGACGGCGACGGCGACGACGTGGAGCCGCCGAGGGCCGCCAGGGTGGAGGTGTAGGCCTGCTTCGGGTTGCCGTTGGCGTCGAAGAGCAGCGGGGTGCCGCTGGCCCGCCACGAGTCGCTGTCGCGGATGCCCCACACGGTGATGCCGTTGCACCGGGTGACGGCGAGGCAGTCGCGGACCACATTGGCGTACGTGTTCGCCTGCGTGGTGCCGGAGCCCTCGATGTCGAGCTCGGTGATCTGCACGTCGACGCCGAGATCGGCGAAGTTCTGCAGGGTGGTGCGGTAGTTGCTCGGGTACGGCGAGCCGCTGTTGAAGTGAGATTGGAAGCCGACGCAGTCGATCGGCACACCGCGCGCCTTGAAGTCCTTGACCATGTTGTAGACGCCCTGCGTCTTGGCCCAGGTCCAGTTGTCGGTGTTGTAGTCGTTGTAGCAGAGCTTGACGGCCGGGTCGGCGGCGCGCGCGGTCTTGAACGCGTCCTCGATCCAGTCGTTGCCGGTGCGCTGCAGGTTGGAGTCGCGGCGGCCGCCGTTGCTGTCGTCGAACGCCTCGTTCACCACGTCCCAGGAGTCGATTTTGCCCTTGTAGTGGGTCATGACCTGGGTGATGTGGTTCTTCATGGCGTTGCGCAGCGCGGTGCCGCTCATGCTCTGCATCCAGCCGGGCTGCTGCGAGTGCCAGGCCAGCGTGTGACCGCGGACCTTGGCGCCCATCTCGTTGGCACGGGTGATCAGCCGGTCGGCGGTGGTGTAGTTGAACTGGTTCTGCTGCGGTTCGAGAGCGTCGATCTTCATCTCGTTCTCGGCCGTGACCGAGTTGAACTCGCGGTTGAGGATGCTCGAGTAGGTCGCGTCGCTCAGCTTGTTGATCGAGACCGCGGTGCCGAAGTAGCGGCCCTGCCCGGCGGCGGCCGACCCGAGGGTGCTGGCGGCGTCGGCCGAGGGGGAGAGGACGGTGAGCGCGCCGGCGGTCAGGGCGCCGGTGGCCAGGACGGTGAGGATCGCGCGGGATCGTCTCATGGGGAACTCCAGTCGGGGATCTGGAAGGGCATCGACGGGGATCGACGCCACTCCGGAACGCTACCGACATGTTCCGGAAACCTCAACCGGTTCAGTCGATGAATCGCCAGGCAGTCACGTCCGAAACTTTCGGAAGATCACTCGGAGGAGAGCAGGGCCGCGGCGACCGCCCGGGCCGCCGCCGCAGCGTCCCCGCCGGCGGCGTGCACGACGACCGTGGCGCCCGTGTCCGCGCCCAGCGACATCAGCCGCAGGGCGCTGCGGGCGCTCGCGGACCGCTCGCCCACCCGTACCTCGATCTGGGATTGAAAGGAGGCCGCGGCCCGGACCACCGCGCCCGCCGGGCGGGCGTGCAACGCGGCCGGAAGGACCACCGGGATCTCAAAATTTGGGGACATCGCGGGCCTCCCGGGCGGCGTCGGCGACCGTCGCGAGATCGGCGCCGGTCGAGGCGAGGACCGCGGCGGCCACCGCGCCCTCGACGAACGGGGCGTCGGCGAGGAGCGGGCCGTCCGGCAGATCGGCCAGCACGGCACGGGTGGTCAGGACGGCGCTGCCCAGATCGGCGAGGATCAGCACCCCGGCCCCGGCGTCGGCACGGGCGATCGCCGCCTCGATCAGGTCGGCGCTGGTGCCCAGGCCGCCGTCGCCGGTGCCGCCGGCCGGTTCCACCCGGACGTCCGCGCCGGCCACCTGGGTGAGCAGATCGCGGACGCCGGACGCCAGCGACGAACTGTGTGAGACGAGCACGATCCCCACGTACGCCATGGAACCCGATGGTAGTCACCGAAAGCCTTGGCCGAATCGCTCAGCGCGACCATGCTGTGGGGAACGAGGCGCGACCATGCTGTGGGGAACGAGGCGCGACCATGCTGTGGGGACGAGGCGCGACCATGCTGTGGGGAACGAGGCAAAGGAGCCGGCCGTGAAGAAATTCATCAACGATCCTGCCGACGTGGTCGCCGAAGCGCTCGCCGGCCTCGCCGCCGCCCACCCCGAGTTGCGTGTGGACGTGACCGGGCGGTATGTGGCCCGGGCCGCCGCGCCTCGCCCCGGCAAGGTGGCGCTGGTGTCCGGCGGCGGTTCCGGGCACGAACCGTTGCACGGCGGTTTCGTGGGGCCGGGGATGCTCGACGCCGCCTGCCCCGGCGAGGTCTTCACCTCCCCGGTTCCCGACCAGATCCTGGCCGCCACCAAGGCCGTCGACGGCGGCGCCGGGGTGGTCCACATCGTGAAGAACTACACCGGTGACGTGATGAACTTCCAGCTCGCCGCGGAACTCGCCGCCGACGAGGGGATCACCGTCGAGACCGTGCTGGTCGACGACGACGTGGCGGTGGAGGATTCGACGTGGACGGCCGGCCGCCGCGGCACCGGCGCCACCCTGCTGGTCGAGAAGATCGCCGGGGCGCTCGCCGAGGAGGGCGCCAAGCTGGGTGAGGTGGCCGCCGCCGGCCGCGAGGTCAACGCCGCCTCCGCCTCCTTCGCCTACGCGCTGACCGCCTGCACCACGCCCGCCGCCGGACGGCCCGGCTTCGACCTGCCGGACGACGAGATCGAGGCCGGCGTCGGCATCCACGGCGAGCCCGGCCGCCGGCGCGAGAAGCTGCGCCCGGCCCGCGAGCTGGTCCGGTCGGCTCTCGACGCGATCCTCGAAGCAAAACCCCTCAACCCCGGCGACCGTACGCTCGTGCTGGTCAACGGCCTGGGCGCGACCCCGTTGCTGGAGCAGTACCTGGTCTTCGGCGAGGTCGCCACGGTGCTCGCCGAACGGGGCGTCCAGATCAGCCGCCGCCTGGTCGGCAACTATGTGACGAGCCTCGACATGGCCGGCCTGTCGATCACCGTGACCCGGCTGACCGACGAGATGATCCGGTTGTGGGACGCCCCGGTCCGTACGCCCGGGCTGCGCTGGGGAGTCTGACATGGACGCCACCCACCTGGACGTCGCCCTGGCCGTCGCCTGGCTGCGCGCGGCAGCCGCGTCGGTGACCGCCGAGACCGGCCAGCTCACCCGCCTGGACGCGGCGATCGGCGACGGCGACCACGGGGTGAACCTGGCCCGCGGCTTCACGGCCGTGGCCGCCACCCTGGACGGCGCCGGGTCCACCGCGGTCGGCGACGTCTTCGTCCGGGCCGGCGCGACCCTGATCTCCAAGGTCGGCGGCGCGTCCGGCCCGCTGTACGGCACCGCCTTCCGGGCCATCGGCAAGGCGCTGCCGCCCGGCGCCGCGTCGGCCGACCTCGCCGACCTGGCCGCCGCCCTGCACGCCGGACTGGACGCGGTCCGCAAGCTGGGCGGGGCCGAACCGGGGGACAAGACGATCGTGGACGCCTTCCGCCCGGCGCTGGACGCCTTCGAGGAGGCGGTGGCCGGTGGCGCGGCCCTGCCCGAGGTGGCGGCGTCGGCGGCCCGGGCGGCCGGGGAGGGGGCCCGCGCCACGGTGCCGATGACTGCCCGCAAGGGCCGGGCATCCTACCTGGGCGAGCGCAGCGCCGGTCACCAGGATCCGGGCGCGACCTCCACCTGGCTGATCTTCCAGGCTCTGGCGGACGTGACCGCGCCCTGAGGTCCCATCGGCCCCACCCGTCAATCGCGTGGAGTTGACACCGGTGTGGCCTTTTCGGCTCCAAACTACGGAGGTGGGGCTGAGCAGGATCTTCGAGGACCGGTCGCTGCGTACCAAGATCGGCGTGGCGGTGATGATCGCCACGCTGAGCGGCATCCTGGTCGGCGGCCTGGCCGTGAAGACGATTCACGACCTGAACGAGGACGGCGCAGCGGCGCAACGGCGGTCCCTGGCCGTCGCTTCGGCGATCAGCTCCTACAGCACGAACGTCGAGGCGATGTCCGGGAGCATCACGGCGCTCCAGCTCTACCCCCATCTCGCTGGGCGGATCAAGGGGGAGATGGCGGAGCACCAGGAGGCGGTCGCGGCCGCCCTCGGCACTCTCAACACCCACCTGCCCGGCGACGAGGCGGTCGCCAAGGCCGGGAGCGACTGGGCGGACTTCCTGGCCTTCATCAGCGAGTACCGCGGCAACGGGTCAGCCGCGCAACGTGCGGCGGCGCTCCAGCAGTACGACGAGTTGCGTGCCACGCTCGCCGTCGACCAGGCCGCCCTCCAGCAGCGCGGGGTGAACATAGCCGAGGAGAGCATCAGCGATGCGAAATCCGACGGCAAGCGGGCCGCGTGGACGGTCGGCATCGTGCTCGCGATCGGTGTCCTGCTCAGTCTTTTCGTCGGATTCCGGGTCGCGTCCCGGGTGGGCAAGACCGTACAGGCCGTCTCCCGGCTGGCGGACAAGCTGGCCGAGGGCGATCTCACCGGCACCTCCGGGGTGCGCAGCCGGGACGAGATCGGACAGATGGCAGCGTCGCTGGACGAGGCCGTGGGCCGGCTCCGCTCCGACGTCGTGCAGCTGGCCGGGAACGCGACCACCCTTCAGAGCGCGGCCGACCGGCTCAGCTCGGTCTCCGGGGCGGTCAACGCGGCCGCCAGCGAGGCGTCCAACCAGGCCGGCACGGTCGCCGCCGCGGCCGACACGGTGTCGCACAACCTCCAGGTCGTCTCGGCCGGCTCGCAGGAGATGGGTTCGGCGATCCGCGACATCAGCGTCTCCACCTCGGAGGCGACCGAGGTGGCCGCGCAGGCGGTCCGGGTCGCCTCGGACACCAACGCGATCGTGGCCCGGCTCGGCGCGTCGTCCGAGGAGATCGCCACCGTGGTCAAGGTGATCACCAGCATCGCCGAGCAGACCAACCTGCTGGCCCTGAACGCGACCATCGAGGCGGCCCGGGCCGGCGAGGTGGGCAAGGGTTTCGCGGTGGTCGCGGGCGAGGTGAAGGACCTGGCCCAGGAGACGGCCAAGGCGACCGAGGACATCTCCCAGCGGGTGCAGGCCATCCAGGCCGACACCAGTGGGGCGGTCACCGCGATCGGTGAGATCTCCGAGATCATCCAACGGATCAACGGCATCCAGCTGACCATCGCCTCGGCGGTCGAGGAGCAGACCGCCACCACCCAGGAGATGAACCGGACCCTCTCCGAGGCGGCCAGCGGCGCCGGCGACATCGCCCAGACCATCGGTACGGTCTCCGACGCGACCCGCCGCACCACCGCCACCGTGGGCGAGACCCGGACCGCGGCCGACGACCTGACCACCACGGCGGCCCAGTTGCAGTCCGTGGTCTCGCGTTTCCGCTACTGACATCTGGTGCGCGCCCGCGGGAGCTGACACTGTGGATGGCATGTACCCGCCCGAGCCCTGGCATCTGCGCGGTCAGATGTATCTGTCGGTCTTCCTGCTGCCCGCGGCACAGGCGCCGGCGTTGCCCCCGGTCCTGGGCGCCGCGGTGCGCCCGCTCACGGTCGGCGGCCGGGTCGCGGTCGGCGCCGCCTGGGTGTCGTACGAGCCGGGCGGCGTCCTGCACTACCGGGAGCTGCTCAGCGCCGTCCTGGTGCGCGAGGGCGGCCGTCCCCGGGTGAGCATCACCGACATCTGGGTGGACAGCGTCGCCTCCCGTGAGGGCGGCCGCCGGCTCTGGGGCATCCCCAAGGAGCTGGCCGAGTTCACCCTCGACGCGGAGAGCGACCCGCTGGTCGACGCCACGATCACCGAGCCCGGGGCGGGCGGCCCGTTCTGTTCGGCGCTGGTCCGGCTCAAACGGCGGATGCCGGGCCGGTTCCCGCTCGGGTTCACGGTGGCGCAGGCGCTCGGCGAGCACGTCAAGCGGACCCCGGTGCGGGGCCGGGCCGGCTTGCGGACCGCGTCGGCCGCCTGGCGTCCCGAGCCGGACGGCCCGCTCGGCTACCTGGCCGGGCGGCGGCCGGTGCTGACCCTCGCGATCACCGACTTCTGGCTGGTTTTCGGGCGTTCCGCCGAGGACCGGGCGAAACGCCGCGAGCGTTCGGCGCCCTGACCCGCTCCGGGTACGGTTCGGCAGGACTTTCCGCCGACCGCTACGAGGAGCACGATGAGCCCGGCCGACCACCATCACCACGCGCACGGTGACCTCCCCGAGTTCCCCGGCGCCCGGCGGCTCACCCTGCTCATGCTGATCCCGGCGGTGCTGATCACCCTGGTCGGCATGTTCCTGCTCTGGCCGGGCGACACGTCGGTGGCGGCCGGGGGCGGCGACGGGCCGGTGCAGGTGACCGGTGAGGTGGTGGCGGTCCAGCCGGCCCCGTGCCCGCAGGTGCCGGAGGGCGACCAGCCGCTGGAGAACTGCGGCACCGTGTCGGTCCGGCTCACCAGCGGCGCGGCGTCGGGCACCCAGATCACCACGGACGTCCCGAACGGGCCGGGCGCGCCCGAGGTGGCGGCCGGCGACGACGTGGAGCTGCTCCAGCTCAACGCCGAGGGCGAGACGACGTACGCGATCTCCGACCACCAGCGCGGCGCCGAACTGTGGGCGCTCGGCGCGGCGTTCGCGCTGGCGGTCATCGCCTTCGGCCGGTGGCGGGGGGTCACGGCGCTGGCCGGGCTGGGGGTCACCTTCGGCATCCTGGTGTGGTTCATCGTGCCGGCCATCCTGGACGGCCGGTCCCCGGTGCTGGTGGCGGTGGTCGGCGCCGCCGCGATCATGCTGATCGTGCTCTATCTGACGCACGGGTTGTCGATGACCACGACCATCGCGGTGGCCGGCACCCTGGCCAGCCTGGCGATCACCGCGATCCTGGCCGCGATCGCCACCGGGGCGGTGCACCTGACCGGCGTCGCCGACGAGACGTCCAACTTCCTGACCATCACCCAGGGCGATGTGAACATGCGCGGCCTGCTGCTGGCCGGCATCGTGATCGGCTCGCTGGGCGTGCTGGACGACGTGACGGTCACCCAGTCGGCCACTGTCACCGAGCTGGCGACGGCCAATCCGGCGTACGGGTTCCGCCGGCTCTACGGCGCGGCGACCCGGATCGGCCGGGCGCACATCGCCTCGGTGATCAACACGATCGTGCTGGCGTACGCGGGCGCCTCGCTGCCGCTGATGCTGCTGTTCGCGGCCGGCGACACCCCGGTCGACGAGCTGCTCACCACCCAGCTCATCGCGCAGGAACTGGTCCGCAGCGCGGTCGGCACGATCGGCCTGGTCGCCGCGGTGCCGATCACCACGGCCCTGGCCGCCCTGCTGGCCACCCGCCGGGCCCGGCCGGTCACCCCGCCGCCGGAGCGGGTGGAGCGGCCGGTCGAGGACCCGTGGGCGGCATTCGTGGACCGCGCGGATCAGTAGCACTTCTTCCAGGCCACCCGGTAGAGCGTGTTGATGGCGGCGTCGGTGGAGTCCATGGACAGGAAGCTGGTGTGCTTCCGGCTGTCCGACGACCCGCGGTTCACCCGCAATTCCGTGTTGATGTTCAGGTACTTCCGCTCACCGCACGGCAGATAGTTCAGTGCGGTGATCGCCACCTTGTCGGTGCGCTGCCAGGAGTCCTCCATCGGGCCTTTGAAGTTGTGCTCGCTACGGGCGGTCTGGGAGTGGCCCTGGAAGTAGTAATTGGCCGCCTGCTGGCCGTACGCCCCGTTCCGCAGGCTGGCGTATCCGCGGTAGTCGGCGCTGGCGATCGCGAAGGTGAATCCGCCCGGCACCTTGATGTTCAGTACAAGCTGGCAGTTCTTCCGGAAATCGAGCGGCGTGGCGGTCGGGCCGACCAGCGCCGTGTAGGTCGAGTAGGTCACCGTGAACGCCGTGTAGTCCGGTGACACCTGGATCTGCGCGGTTCCGGACGGGCAGCCCGAACCGTTGGCCGACACCACGTCGATCACCATCATCTTGTCGTTGTTCGGCGCGAATTCCGGCTGTGCCTGGGCCGGCGCGGAAACCGCGAGTGCCCCCAGAAGCGCGGTTCCGGCCGTTATCGAACGCAACATGACAATCCCCCGGTCTGTTTTTGCGGAATCGGAGAATGGCCTGAGAAAAGGCCAGAGAATCATTTCCGATTTTCCAACGGTAGCGATCGGGAGAACCGCCGGGAGCGAGCTGTGGAACACGTGTACCGCAGTTCGGAGAAAGGCGGCTGATCGGCCGGATTCGCGCAAACGCCGCCCAGCCTCGTGGGTGATGTGCTAGGAGCCCAGGCGCCGGGCCAGGGCGGTGTGCCGGCGGCCGGCGCCGACCGTGCGCACCGCGGCGGCCAGGGCCCGCCGGGAGCCGACCAGCACCACCAGCCGCTTGGCCCGGGTGATCGCGGTGTAGAGCAGGTTGCGCTGCAGCATCATCCAGGCGCTGGTGGTCAGCGGGATCACCACGGCCGGGTACTCCGAGCCCTGCGAACGGTGGATCGTGATGGCGTACGCGTGGGCCAGCTCGTCCAGCTCGTCGAAGTCGTAGTCGATCAGCTCGTCCTCGTCCGTCCGTACGCTCAGGGTCTGCTCCTCGGGCGACAGCCCGGTGACGACGCCCACCGTGCCGTTGAAGACTCCCGCGACCCCCTTGTCGTAGTTGTTGCGGATCTGCGTGACCTTGTCGCCCACCCGGAACACCCGCCCGCCCACCCGCCGCTCCGGCAGCCCCTCCCGGGCCGGGGTGAGTTGCTGCTGGAGCAGCGTGTTGAGCGTGCCCGCGCCGGCCGGCCCGCGATGCATCGGGGTGAGGATCTGCACGTCCCGGCGCGGGTCGAGGCCGAACTTCTTGGGAATTCGGGTGCAGGCCACGTCCACGGTGAGCCCGGCGGTGGCCTCGGTGTCGTCGCACGGGAAGAGGAAGAAGTCCCGCATCCCGTCGAACACCGGCGGCCGTCCCTTGTTGACCCGGTGCGCGTTGGTGACCACACCGCTCTCGGCGGCCTGCCGGAAGATCTGGGTGAGCCGCACCCGCGGGATCACCTCGGCGGTGAGCAGGTCGCGCAGCACCTCACCGGCGCCCACCGAGGGCAGCTGGTCGACGTCGCCGACCAGCAGCAGGTGCGCGCCCGGCGGGATCGCCTTGACCAGCTTGTTCGCCAGGATCAGGTCCAGCATGGACGCCTCGTCGACGACCACCAGGTCGGCGTCGAGCGGGTTGTCCCGGTCGAAGGTGGCGTCGCCGCCCGGTTGCAGCTTGAGCAGGCGGTGCACGGTGGCGGCCGGGTGACCGGTCAGCTCGGCGAGCCGCTTCGCGGCCCGGCCGGTCGGCGCCACGAGCTGGATCTTGGCCTGCTTGGCCACGGCGAGTTCGACGATCGATCGTACGGTGAAGCTCTTGCCGCACCCGGGCCCGCCGGTCAGGACCGCGACCTTCGACGTGAGAGCGAGCCGGACGGCCTGTTCCTGCTCCGGCGCGAGACTGTTGGAGGTCCGCTGCTGCAACCAGGCGAGCGCGCGGGCCCAATCCACATCGGCGAAATGCGGCATCCGATCCGCTTTGTCGTGCAGAAGGCGGATGAGGGTCGAGGAGAGGGACTGCTCCGCCCGATGGAACGGCACCAGGTACACATCGTCGTCCTCGCGCACCACACCCTCCTCCTCGACCAGCTCGTCGAGGCAGGTGGGGATCAGCGAGCCCGGCACGTCGAGAATCTTGGCGGCCTCGGCCGTCAGCTCCGGGGCGGGCAGGAAGCAGTGCCCGTTGTCGGTGGCCTGCGACAGCGTGTGCTGGAGGCCCGCCTTCACCCGTTCCGGGCTGTCGTGCGGGATGCCGACCGCCTGCGCGATCGTGTCGGCCGTCTTGAAACCGATGCCCCACACGTCGGCGGCCAGCTTGTACGGCGAGTTCTTCACCACGGAGATGGACGCGTCGCCGTACTTCTTGTAGATCCGGACGGCGATCGAGGTGGACACCCCGACCCCCTGGAGGAAGACCATCACCTCCTTGATCGCCTTCTGCTCGGCCCACGCCGCGGTGATCTTCTTCGTGCGTTTCGGGCCCAGCCCGGCCACCTCGACGAGCCGCTCCGGGACGGTCTCGATGATCTCCAGGGTGTCGAGTCCGAAATGGTCCACGATCCGCTCGGCGAACACCGGCCCGATTCCCTTGACCAGGCCGGACCCCAGGTAGCGGCGCAGTCCCTGAATGGTCGCGGGCAGCACCGTGGTGTACGAGACGACCTCGAACTGCCGCCCGTACTGGGGATGCGACGACCACCAGCCGCTCAGCCGCAGGCTCTCCCCGGGCTGCGCGCCGAGCAGCGACCCCACCACGGTCAACAGGTCGGTGCTGCTCTTGTGGGCGACCCGGGCCACCGTGTAGCCGGTCTCCTCGTTCACATAGGTCAACCGCTCCAGGACGGCCTCGAGGACGTGCGGCGGGCGGGCGGGCGATTCTGGTGGCACGCGCCCATCGTGCCCGCAGGGGTGGAACGAGTCGAGTCCCGGCCCCTAACGTGATCGCCATGGCGCTCTTCGACCTTCCCCTCGCCCAGTTGCGCGACTATCGCCTCGACCGTCCCGAGCCGTCCGGGTTCGATGAGTTCTGGGACGGCACTCTCGCCACCGCCCGGCGGCTCGCCCTGCCGCCCAAGCTGCACGAGGTGCGCACCCCGCTGAGTGGCATCACGACGTACGACGTCACCTTCACCGGCTACGCGGGCCAGCCGATCCGGGCCTGGCTGAACCGTCCCTCCGGCGTACCGGGGCCGCTGCCGGTGGCGGTCGAGTTCATCGGGTACGGCGGTGGCCGCGGCCTGCCGATCGACTGGCTGACCTGGGCCAGCGCCGGGTACGCCCACCTGGTCATGGACACCCGCGGGCAGGGCGGCGCCTGGCGAGCCGGCGACACCCCCGACCCGGACGAGCACGGCGCCGGCCCGTCCACCCCGGGATTCCTGACCCGGGGTGTGCTGGCGCCGGAGACGTTCTACTACCGCCGGCTGATCACCGACGCGGTCCGGGCCGTGGAGACCGCCGCCGAACTGCCCGGCGTCGACGCCTCCCGGCTCGTGGTGACCGGCCGGAGCCAGGGTGGAGCGCTCGCACTGGCGGCCGGTGGCCTGGCCCCGGACCGGGTCTCGGCCGTGGTGTCCGGCGTACCGTTCCTCTGCGACATCCGGCGGGCCGTCACGATCACCGACAGCAACCCGTTCCACGAGGTGGTCCGGTTTTTGCGGGCCAACCCGCTGGCCGCCGAGCGGACCCTGGACACCCTGGACCACGTCGACGCGGTCCACTTCGCCCGCCGGATCACCGCGCCCGCCATCCTGTCGGCGGCGCTGATGGACGACGTGTGCCCGCCGTCCGGGGTGTTCGCGGCCTATCACGCGATCCCCGGCGACAACAAGCACATCGAGGTGTACGAGTGGGACGGCCACGAGGGCGGCCGTAGTTACTTCGACGTCACGGCGCTGGAGTTCGTGGACGATCGCCTGAGCTGAACCCTATGTAGAGAAACGGCACAGGGTGGGCTACGGTGGCGCACATGATCTCGCTGACCCGGTTCACCCGGTGGGCGCTGCGCGCGGCGGCCCGGCGCTGGCCCGCCGGCCTGCGCGAGGAACTGTACCGGGAATGGGAGGCCGAACTCGCGTACCTGGAGACGCGTCCCGGCTCCGCCGCCCGGCGCCTCGGGTTCGCGCTCAGCCTGCTCGCCTCCCCACCGGCGCGGGGCGCCGCGGGCGTTCCGCGCGGGTGGGCCGAGGCCCGGCCGGGGATCGGCCCGGTCGCCGCGCTGTTCCTCGTCGCCCTGATCGGCGCCGGCCTGCCGGGGGTCGTGGGCCAGTTCCTCTCCCTGCTGCTCGACTCCCTCGCGATCGATCCGGCCGGGACCGATCGGCTGATCGACGGGGCGGTGCGCGCCCTCTGGTGCCTGCCGATGGCGTGGTGGCTGGGCCGCCGGCTGCCGATGTCCCGGAAGGGCCGGTTCGGCGCGGCCACCCCGGCGGTCCTCGCCCCGCTGGCGGTGCTGCCGGCCCTGCTGGCGCCGGCCGCGCCGGGGGTGGGGCCGATGGCGCTGTCGTCGACCACCGTGGTGGGCGCCCTGGCCTGGACCGCGCTGACGTCGTTCACCGGCTGGGCCGGCGTCCGGTCCGGCCGGGCCGGGGCCCTGGTCCTGACCGCCGGAGTGCCGGTGGCGGCGGTGGTGACGACGGCCCTGTCCACGATCCCGGTGCTGGCCCGGTACGGCGGGGACGCGGCCGTCGCGTCGATGCTCATGCGGGACTGGGCGGGCCTGGACGGCGCCGGCGTCGACTGGTTCGTCTACACCGGCTACACGTTCCCGGTGTACCTGGTCTACGGCTGGTTCGCCGTCCTCTACGGGCTGCGGGCGGCCACCGCGCCCGAGCGCCCGGTCCGGCTCCGTGAGCCGGCGGCCGCCGAGGTCCCCGGGCAGCGGCCCGTCCGGCCGGCGGTGGCGCGGGCGGCCGGCCTCACCGCGGTCGTCGCCGGGGTGCTGGCGTGGGCGTACACGGTCACCTGCCTGAGCCCGGCGATGGACGACTGGTCGGCGGTCGCCCCGATGCCCGGCGGGGACGGCGAGATCTACCTGTGGGTGGCCGAGCTGCGCTGGGCCGCCGTCCTGCTGGCGGCGCTCGGCACGCTGGTCGCCACCGCGAGCACCCGGGCCGCGGTCGTGCTCGGCGTGGGCCTGCTGGCCGTCGAGTCGATGCTGCTCAACCTACCGATGACCGGGGCGGCCGGGTTGCGGATCGCCCTGGTCGCGGCGGCCGTGGTGATCGCGGTGAGCTGGACGGCCGCCGGCCGTGCCGCGGGTCCGGCACTGACCCGGCGCCGGACCACCACCGCGGCGATCGTGGCGGCCGGCTGTGGCCCGCTGCTCTTCGCGCAGAGCACCCCGCCGGAGAACCACCCGTTCATGCCGTGGGGGCTGCCGATCACCACGGTCGGGGTGGCGATCGGCCTCACCCTGCTCGGCACCGTGACGGCGGTCGCCACCGGCCGGCACCGCCCGCACCCGGTGCTGATCGTCCTGCTGACCGGCCTGCCGGTCATCGCT
This sequence comes from Actinoplanes hulinensis, assembly GCF_019429605.1. Taxonomy (NCBI): domain Bacteria; kingdom Bacillati; phylum Actinomycetota; class Actinomycetes; order Micromonosporales; family Micromonosporaceae; genus Actinoplanes; species Actinoplanes hulinensis. Next base: position 13,265 of record NZ_JAHXZI010000039.1, read on the forward strand.
CTGCTGGCCGCCGGGGCCGGGCTGCGCGGCGGCGCGGGCCTTGCGGACCTCGGCGCGCTCGGCATCTTCGCCGGGCTGCCGCTGGCGGTCGTGGTGACCGCCCTGCTGCGGCGGCACCGCCCGCGGCGGCGCGGCCGGACCCTGGCGCTGTGGACCGCGCTGACCGCCGGCGCCGTGGTGGCGACCGTTCCGCTACTGCTGGCGGCGGCCATGATGCTGGCCTTCGTCGCGGAGCTGCTCTTCCAGATCGACGGGACCAGCTACCCGGCGGACGGCATCTCGGTGCTGCCCGGGGCGCTGGTCCTGTTGCTCCCGATGGCCACGATGCTGGCCGGGAAGGCGGACGGCGCCGTGGCCGGGGCCCCGGCGCCGCAACCGGTCAGAGGAACGAGCGGATGACGCTGATCCCCAGGAACAGCACGATGAACGCCAGGTCGATGGAGACGCCACCGGCCCGCAGCGGCGGGATGATCCTGCGCACCGGGGCCAGGATCGGCTCGGTGATCGTGTAGACGACGTCCAGGGCCTTCGACCGGAAGGAGCCCGGCATCGCGGGACCGGCCAGGGTCACGCTCCAGTCCAGGATCACCCGAGCCACCAGCACCAGCTGGACCAGCAGCAGCGCGAAGCTGACCAGACCGAGAAGACCCATCAGAACCTCCGTGTGAGGGGAACGTACCACCCACTATGCGGCGGATTCCTGTGAACTGGCTTGGCGGCGACTGTGACGCGGCCCGCCATGACGGGCCGCGTCCTCTCAGCCGCTGAAGCGTCCTCTCAGCTGTTGAAGTGGTCCGGGTGCGGTCCGGTGCGGCCGTCGCACTCCAGCGCGTCGATCGCGGCGATCTCGTCCTCGGTGAGCTCGAAGTCGAAGATCGCCAGGTTCTCCCGGATCCGCGCCGGGGTGACCGATTTCGGGATCACGATCCGGCCCTGTTGCACGTGCCAGCGGAGCACCACCTGCGCCGGGGTGCGGTCGTGGGCGGTGGCGATCCGGGTGATGGCCGGGTCGCCGAGCACCCCGGCCTGCGCCAGCGGGCTCCACGCCTCGGTCGCGACCCCGAGTTCGGTGTTCGCGGCCTGCGCCTCCCGCTGTTGCAGCTGCGGGTGCAGCTCGATCTGGTTCACCGCGGGCACCGTGCCGCCCAGGCCGGCCACGGCCCGCAAATGGTCGGGCAGGAAGTTGGAGACACCGATGGCCCGGACCCGGCCGTCGGCGAGCAGCGTCTCCAGCGCCCGCCAGGTGTCCGGGAACTTCCCCCGCTTCGGGGTGGGCCAGTGGATCAGGTACAGGTCGAGGCGGTCCAGCCCGAGCCGGGCCAGGCTGGCGTCGAAGGCGCGCAGCGTCTCGTCGTACCCCTGATCGGTGTTCCAGACCTTGGTCGTGACGAACAGCTCGTCCCGCGGCACCCCGGCCGCCTTCAGCGCGGCGCCGACGCCGGACTCGTTGTGGTAGATCGCCGCCGTGTCGATGCTGCGGTAGCCGGCCTGCAGCGCCGTGGTGACGGCGGAGGCGGTCTCCGCCTCCGGGATCTGGAAGACGCCGTAGCCGATCTGCGGAATCGTGACGCCGTTGTTGAGCGTGATGACAGGCGTTTGGCCCATGGAGAGTGGTTCCCCTCATTCAGCGGGTGCGGCCACCCGGCGATGGCCGGGTGCTTCCCTCATACCCTGAACAGGTTCCCATTCCCCCGGTTCCGGCCCGGCCGGCCCCGGTGGTGGACGTCCCGCGTGCGCCACATCCGGCGGACGGCGGTCGATCCGGCCAGGCGTTCCGGCGCCTTCCATTTCTTCGGTACGTCTACCCGTACCCGCCGGTGCAGTTGTCCGCTCGGCCGTTCCCGTAGGCCCGGCGGCACACTCGTGGCTCCGGGTCGCCGGGTCGGCGTAGACCGGTCGCCGTCGTCTTCCCGATGGTGGCGGCCGGTCCGGCGCCGCCCGGGACGGCAGGCCCCGGTGCGCGATCGCCAGCAGCAGGCGTTCCGTCGTCCGCCGTGACGTGCCCCGGCCGGTTCGTCGTGCTTCCCCCGTCACCGCACGTGGGTGAGTGTCCGATTGTTCGGCGTGGTCCCGGTCGCGGCGCGCGGTCCGGGTCGTCGCCGCTGGTGGCCCGGGCGCCCGGGTCGCGGCGCTCACAGGCCGACCAGCCTGCGGGCGGTGACCGCGCCACGGTGGCCGCGGGTACGGCGGGTCACCGAGCCGCCCGGGGTACGGATCTCCGGAAAGGGGGTGTCGCCGCGGTGCGGTATCACGGCCGCCCGGCCGCGGTACGGGGGAGGAGCGGGGGCCGGCGGGCGCAGGCGCACCGTCGGCCGGACCGCCGGGGGACCGCCACCCGCCGGCCGGGCCGGCGGGGTGACCTGGGACGTCGGGGCCCGGCCGAGGGCCGGCGGGAGTGCCGCCGGTGTGCGGCCTTCGGGGGGCTCGGTCGTGCTCCGGGATCCGGCAACCGGTATCGCCTCGGCTCGAGTCATGGCGCTCATTATTGATGAACGTGCATTTAACGCAAGGCTCCCGGAGTGCCTGTAACGGCACGGAAACAACTTTCGTCAGAACGGGTAGCCCGGGGGTTCGTCACGCACAGTCACCCAGCGCGTCTCGGTGAACGCCTCCACGTTCGCCGCCGCGCCACCGAACCGCGACCCGGTCCCGGATGCGGCGACCCCACCGAACGGGCTGTTCGCCTCGTCGCTCACGGTCTGGTCGTTGATGTGCACGATGCCGGTCGGGATCCGGTCGGCCAGCGCCAGGCCGTGCATCACGTCCCGGGTGACGATGCCGAGGGACAGCCCGTACTCACTCGCGGTGGCGAGCCGGACCGCCTCGTCGACCCCGGAGAACCGGATGACCGGGGCCACCGGACCGAAGATCTCCTCCCGGAATGCGGGCGTGTCGCCGGAGACGTCGGCCAGCACCGTGGGCGCGTAGAACAGGTCCCGGTAGGTGCCGCCGGCCGCCACCCGGGCCCCGGCGTCCGCCGACCGGGTCACCACCCCGTGGATCTTGTCGCGCTGCCCGGCGTCGATGATCGGGCCCAGCACCACCTGCTCGCGGGCCGGGTCGCCGACCGGCAGGGCCGCCGCCTTGGCCGCCAGCCGCTCCACGAAGTCGTCGTACAGCCGCTCGTGCACCAGGTGCCGCCCGGTGGTCATGCAGATCTGGCCCTGGTGGAACCAGGACCCGAAGGACGCCGCCGCGACCGCCTTGTCGACGTCCGCGTCGTCCAGCACGATCAGCGCCGAGTTGCCGCCCAGCTCCAGGTGGGCCCGCTTCAGGTGCTCGCCGGCCAGGGCGCCCACCCGGCGGCCGGCCGCGGTCGAGCCGGTGAACGAGATGACCCGGACGTTCGGGTCGGTGATCAGGGCCTCGCCGACGTCGGCGGCGCCCGGCAGCATCTGGAGCACGCCCGGCGGCAGCCCGGCCTCCTCGAAGATCCGGGCCAGCGTCACACCGCCGGTCACCGCGGTCCGCGGGTCCGGCTTGAGCAGGACGGCGTTGCCGAGCGCCAGCGCCGGGGCGACCGACCGGATGGCCAGGATGATCGGCACGTTGAACGGCGCGATCACCGCCACCACCCCGGCCGGGACCCGCCGGGCCATCGACAGCCGCGGCTCCTCGCTGGGCAGCAGTTCGCCGTACGGGCGGGCGGGCAGCGACGCCGCCTCGTAGCACTCCTGCTCGGCGACGTGCAGCGCGAACCCGGCCATCGCCGGGATGGCGCCCACCTCGCGGACGTTCCAGCCGGCGATCTCCTCGCCGTGCTCGGTCCACAGCTGGGCGGCGCGGCGCAGCACGGCGGCGCGCCGGGTGTGCGGGGTGGCGGCCCAGGCGCGCTGGGCGTCGGCGGCGCTGCGGGCGGCCTCGGTCACGTCCTCGGCGGTGGCCCGCCCGATCCGGCCGAGCACCGCGCCGGTGGCGGGCTCGGTCACGTCGTACGCGCCGCCCCGCCCCGGCCGCCACTCGCCGCCGATGAAGATGTTGCCGGTCCAGAGCTCGTCGTCGAGAAACATGGGCGGTCGCCTCCAGGGGGTGCACGGGTGCGCTGACGGTATGCCCGTGTTTCCGGCAGATCAACGGACCGTTCCACCCATCCGAACGCATGCGCGGAAAGTGAAACGCGACCTACCGGTAGCCCAGCCGGGTGGAGATCTCGGCGGCGGTGTGCCGCAGCGGGCGTTCCAGCCGGGCCACCACGGTGTCCGCGGTGGTCGCCCACACCGTCAGGTGCGCCGCGATGTTGATCGCCGCGATCACCCGCCCGGTCCGGTCCCGCACCGGCGCCGCCACCGAGCGCAACCCGGCCGCCAGCTCCTCGTCGTTGACCGCCACCCCGGTCTGCCGGATCTTCGCGAGCGCCGCCGTCAGCTGCTCCCGGTTGGTCAGCGTCTTCGGGCCGCGGCGGGCGAAGTCGGTCCGGTCCAGAAGCGCCCGCAGCACGGCCGGCTCCTGGTGGGCGAGCAGCACCTTGCCCATCGACGTGCAGTACGCCGGCAGCCGCGACCCGACGTGCAGGTTCAGCGAGATGGCGAACGCGCTGGTGGCCCGGCCGCTGCGGCGGCGCTCCACGTAGACCACGTCCGGCCCGTCCAGCACCGCCATGCTCACCGTGTACCCGATCTCGTCGGCGAGGCTCTGCAGGCAGGGCGCCGCCACCCGGTTGATCTCCAGCGAGTTGAGCGCCGCGAAGCCCAGGTCGACCACCTTCGGCCCGAGCGAGTACTTCTTCGTCTCCGGGTCCTGTTGCAGGTAGCCGAGCCGGGCCAGGGTCGCCACGTACCGGTAGGTGGTGCTCTTGTTCAGCGTCACGGCACGGGAGATGTCGGCGATCCCCAGCACCGGCCGGGTCTCGCTGAACGAGGACAGGATCAACAGGCCGCGTTCCAGGGACTGGGAGAACGCGGCCCCACTGCCGGCTTCATCGTCGATGGGCATGGCGCAGCCTAACCTCGCCGTTCGAACTGTTGAAACGCTGTGTTGACCGCTGGTGTGACCCGCCTTACCTTTCCGCCACCACTTCTCGCGGGAGGTCACCGTGGAAACGCCCCCGTCCTCATTCGGAACCCTCACCCGCCGCCGGCTGCTCCAGGGAATCGGGCTCGGCACCGCCGGGCTCGCCCTCGGAGCCTGCAAGGGCGCTGAGCAGCCCGGTGGATCGGACACTTTGAAGATCGGTTTCGTCAGCCCCCGGACCGGGCCGGCCGCCAGTTTCGGCGAGCCCGACTCGTACGTCCTCGAACTGGCCCGCAAGAAACTCGCCGAAGGCCTCACCATCGGCGGCACCAGGTACGAGGTCGTGGTCGTCGACAAGGACAGCCAGTCCAATCCGCAGCGCTCCTCCCAGGTCGCCAACGACCTGATCAACAGCGACGGCGTCGACCTGATGCTCACCACCTCCACCCCGGAGACGGTCAACCCGGTCTCCGACGCGTGCGAGGCGGCCGGCGTCCCCTGCATCTCCACCGTCGTGCCGTGGCAGGCCTGGTACTTCGGCCGCGGCGCCGAACCCGACCAGACCGACGCCTACAAGTACACGTTCCACTTCTGTTTCGGCGTCGAGCAGTTCCACAGCGCCTACACCCACCTGTGGCCGCAGGTGGAGACCAACAAGAAGGTCGCCGTCATGTGGCCGAACGACAGCGACGGCAACGCCATCCGCGCCTCGCTCGGGCCGATGCTGGAGAAGTCCGGCTACACGATCGTCGACCCGGGCGCCTACACCAACGGCAGCAACGACTACTCCGCCCAGATCGCGAAGTTCAAGGCCGAGGGCTGCGAGATCTTCTCCACGTTCCCGATCCCGTCGGACTTCGCGACGTTCTGGCGGCAGGCCGCCCAGCAGGGCTTCCGGCCGAAGATCGCGCAGGCCGCCAAGACCGGGCTGTTCCCGTCCCAGGTGGAGGCGCTCGGTGACATCGGCGCCGGGGTGGCCAGCGCCGCCTACTGGACACCGACCTACCCGTACACCTCGTCGCTCACCGGCGTCAGCTCGCAGGCCCTCGGCGACGGCTACCAGCAGGCCGCCGGCAAGCAGTGGACCCAGCAGCTCGGGCCCAGCCTCGCCCTGTTCGACGTCGCGGCCGCCGCGCTGACCGCCGCCGGCACACCCAAGGACCGCGACGCGGTCGCCGCCGCCATGGCCGAGCTGGAGGTGGAGACCCCGGTCGGCAGGCTCAGGTGGGGCGCCGGACCGAACAAGAACGTGGTCTCCACCCCGATCCTCGGCGGCCAGTGGGTGCCCGGCGCCGGCGCCTACCCGCTCGACTTCGTGCTCTGCGAGAACTCCTCCGACCCCAACGTCCCGGTCGCCGGCCGGCTCAAGCGGTTCGGAACCCTCACGTGACCGTGCTCCACGGTGAACACCTGCACAAACGGTACGGCCGGCTGCACGTGCTCGACGATGTCGGCTTCACCGCCGCCGAGGGTGAGGCGATCGGCATCGTCGGGCCGAACGGGGCCGGCAAGACCACCCTGCTCAACGTGCTCGCCGGATCGGTCACCCCGGACTCCGGCACGGTACGGCTGGACGGCGCCGACGTCACCCGCTCCGGCCCGCAGATCCGCTGTCGCCGGGGCGTGGGCCGGGCACACCAGATCCCGCGCCCCTTCGGTGGCATGACCGTCCTGGAGAACGTCCTGGTCGGCGCCACCTACGGGGCCGGGCTACGGCACCGGGAGGCGCACCGGCACAGCATCGAGGTGCTGCGCCGCTGCGAACTGCTCGACCTCGCGAACCGGCGGGCCGACACGCTCGGCCTGCTGCACCGCAAACGCCTCGAGATGGCCCGCGCGGTCGCCACCCGGCCACGGGTGCTGCTGCTCGACGAGATCGGCGCCGGCCTCACCGACGCCGAGGCCGCCGAACTGGTCACCACCATCCGCGAGCTGAACGCCGGCGGCGTCACCGTGGTCTGGATCGAGCACATCGTGCACGTCCTGCTCCAGGTCGTGAACCGGCTCATCTGCATGGACGCGGGCCGGGTGATCGCCGACGGAGAGCCGTCGGCGGTGCTCAGCGACGCCGTCGTGGTCGACGCCTACCTCGGAAAGGCACGATCATGACCCTGCTGTCGCTGGAGTCGGTCACGGCACGCCACGGGCTGCTCACCGCCGTACCGGGAATGTCCCTGGAAATCGCGGAGGGTGAGACGTTCGCCCTGGTCGGGGCGAACGGCGCCGGAAAATCGACCCTCCTGCGTACGATCGCCGGCGCGCACCCGGCGGCGGGTGGCCGCATCCTGCTCGACGGCACGGACATCACCGCCCGGCCGGCGCACGAGCGGGTCCGTCTCGGTCTGGCCCTGGTGCCCGAGGGCCGGCGGCTGTTCCCCGGGATGACGGTGGCGGAGAACCTGGCCGTCGCCGCCCGGCGGGCCCGCGAGGGGCCCTGGAACCTGACCCGCGTCTACGACACGTTCGGCGTGCTCGCCGACCTGCGGGACCGGCGGGCCTCGGAGCTCTCCGGCGGGCAGCAGCAGCTCACCGCCATCGCCCGGGCGCTGCTCACCAACCCGCGGCTGCTGCTCATCGACGAGGTGTCGCTCGGGCTGTCCCCGGTCGCCGTCGACGCCGTCTACGAGACCCTCACCACCCTGGACGGGAGACCCACGCTGGTGCTTGTCGAACAGGACCTGTCCCGGGCGCTGGACGTGGCCGGACGGGTGATCTGCCTGCTGGAGGGCCGGATCGCGCTGTCCGCCGCGACCGGCGACGTCACCCGCGAGCAGGTCACCGAGGCCTACTTCGGGCTGCGCGGCCGTAGGGCGGCGACATGACCTGGGCCAATGCCGTCCTGCAGGGGATCTTCCTGGGCGGGCTGTACGCGCTGTTCGCCTGCGGCCTGTCGCTGATGTTCGGCGTCATGCGGATCATCAACCTGGCGCACGGCGACCTGGCCGTCCTCGGCGCCTTCGTGGTCTGGTGGGCGGCCACCTCGCTCGGGGCGCCGCCGGCCCTGGCCCTGATCGGGGCGCTGCCGCTGGCCCTCGCGCTCGGCTACCTGTTGCAGGTCACGGTGCTCACCCGCAGCCTGCGCGGCGGGGAGCTCACCCCGCTGCTCACCACGTTCGGCCTGGCCATCGTGATCCAGAACGCGCTGCTGCTGATCTTCTCCCCGGACGTGCGGTCGCTCGCCACCGTCACCGGGTCGCTGAGCACCGGCAGCCGGCAGATCGGCGGCCTGACCGTGCCGTACCTCGGTCTGTTGATCCTGATCATCGCGATCGGGGTGCTCGGCGGGCTGCAACTGGTGCTGGAACGCACCGGGTTCGGCCGGGAGATGCGGGCCGCCGCCCAGGACCCGGACACCGCGGCGCTGGTCGGGGTGCCGGCCACCGCCGTCTACGCCCGGGCCACCGCGATCGCCGTGGCCACCGCCACCCTGGCCGGCGCCTTCCTGGCCGTCCACTCCACCATCGACCCGGCCAGCGGGCCCACCCAGCTGATCTTCGCGTTCGAGGCGGTGGTGATCGGTGGGCTCGGCTCGCTGCGCGGCACCCTGATCGGCGGCCTCGTGCTGGGTGTGGCGCAGACCATCGGCGCCCAGATCGACCCGCAGTACTCGATCCTCGCCGGCCACCTGGTCTTCCTGATCGTCCTGCTCGTCCGTTTCAGCCCGGGACGGCTGGTGCCTGCCCCATGACCGCCCTGGCCTACCGGATCGACCGGAGCAGCCGCGCCTCACGGATCGGGTCCTCCGTACTCATCGGTCTGGGGTTGATCCTGGCGACCGTGCCGCAGTTCTTCGTGGCGACCGTGGTGCAGCAGCTCACCAGCCTGTTCATCTTCGTGATCCTGGCGGTGATGTGGAACGCGCTGGCCGGCTACGGCGGGCTGGTGTCGGTCGGGCAGCAGGCGTTCATCGGGTTCGGCGCCTACGGGACCGTGTTCCTGGCCCAGCGCGACGTGCCGCCGTACCTCGCGGTGCTGCTCGCCGCCAGCGCCTCGGCGGTCCTCGCCGCCGTCCTCGCGCCGCTCGTGCTGCGGCTGCGCGGCGGGCCGTTCGCGGTCGGCACCTGGGTGGTCGCCGAGACGCTGGCCCTGCTCGTCGTCCTCGACCACAGCCTCGGCGGCGGGACCGGGGTGTCGCTGCGCGGGCTCAACGTGTTCCGGCCGGACGAGCGGCGCGCGTACACGTACTGGCTGGCCCTGGCCTTCCTGGTGCTCCTGCTCGGGGCGGTGTTCGTGCTGCTGCGCGGCCGCACCGGGGCCGGGTTGCAGGCGATCCGCGACGACGAGGAGGCGGCCGCTTCCCTCGGTGTCCGGGTGTGGCCCCTGAAAGCCGGGCTCTACGTGCTCGCCGGGTTCGGCGGCGGCGCGGCCGGGGCGCTGATCCTCGCCAACACCCTGTTCATCGAACCGCGCTCGATCTTCGGGGTGCAGTGGACCGCGTACATGCTGTTCATGGTGCTCGTCGGCGGGATCGGCACGTTCGAGGGGCCGCTGCTCGGCGCGCTGCTCTTCTTCGGGGTGCAGTACCTCTTCGCCGACTACGACGCCTGGTACCTGATCGGGCTCGGGCTCACCGCCGGAGCGTTCGCGCTGTTCCTGCCACGCGGGTTGTGGAGTCTCGTCCCGGTGCGGCTGCTGCCCGTCGGATACCATCTGCGACGCGATGGACCAGGTTTCGATAGGCCAGGTTTCGATAGGCCCAGGTGAGCAGGTGTTTCTCGAGGGCGTGCGGCATCACATCGGCGGGGGCTGGGTGGATGCGGCCAACGGGCGGACGTACGACAAGCTGAACCCGTGGACGGGCCGCGTCTTCGCGCGGGTCGCCGCCGGTGACGCCGACGACGCGCTGGCCGCCCTCGACGCCGCCGACCGGGCCTTCCCGGCCTGGGCGGAGAGCCTGCCGATGGACCGCCAGCGAATCCTGCTGCGGGCCGCCGACGCGCTCGACCGTCGGCGTGACGAGGTGCGCGGGCTGCTCGCCGCCGAGACCGGGTGCGGGGTGCACTTCGCCGGGGTCCAGCTCGACTTCTGCGTCAACCTGCTGCGCCAGGCGGCCGGGCTGGCGTACGCGCCGGCCGGCCAGATCCTGCCCTCGGACCTGGCCGGCACCCGGGCCCTGGCCATGCGCCGCCCGGTCGGCGTGGTCGCCGCGATCGCCCCGTGGAACGCGTCGCTCGTCCTGGCCGGCCGGGCCGTCGTCGCGCCGATCGCCACCGGCAACACGGTCGTGCTGAAACCGTCCGAGGAGGCGCCGCTCACCGGCGGCGCCCTCTGGGCCGAACTGCTCGCCGACGCCGGCCTGCCCGACGGCGTCCTCAACGTGGTCACCCACGCCCCCGGTGAGGCCGGCGCCGTCGCCGAGACTCTGATCGCCGACCCGCGGGTCCGGCGGATCAGCTTCACCGGCTCCACCGTCACCGGACGGCGGCTCGCCGAGACCGCCGGCCGCCACCTGAAACGGGCCGTGCTCCAGCTCGGCGGCCACAACCCGTTGCTCGTGCTCGGCGACGCCGACGTCGGCCAGGCCGTCGACGCGGCCGTCTACGGGGCGTTCGTGCACAGCGGCCAGACCTGCATGTGCGCCCGCCGGCTCATCGTCGACCGGTCGATCGCCCCCGACTTCACCGCCCGGTTCGTGGCCCGCGCCGCCGAACTGCCGGTCGGCGACCCGTCCGACCCGGCCACCGTCGTCGGGCCGGTGATCAACGAGTGGGCGCTGTCCCTGCTCGAACGCCGGGTCCGGGAAGCCGTCGACCTGGGGGCACGGCTGCTCACCGGCGGGCTGCCCAGCGGGCGCTGCTTCCCGCCGACCGTCCTGACCGGCGTGCCGCCCGAGGCGGAACTGGCCTTCGACGAGACGTTCGGGCCGGTCGTCCTCCTCGAGGAGGCCGACGACGCCGAGGACGCGCTGCGCCGGGCCAACGCCTCCGACTTCGGGCTCACCGCCGGGGTGATCACCGGCGACCCGTACCGGGGTCTCGACCTGGCCCGCCGCCTCCGGGCCGGGATCGTGCACGTCAACGACCAGCCGGTCAACGACGAACCCCAGATGCCCTTCGGCGGCGTCAAGGATTCCGGCGCCGGCCGTTTCGGCATCGGGTTCGCGGCCGAGGAGTTCACCGAGGTCCAGTGGGTGACCGCCCGCCAGGAGACCCGCCTCTACCCGTTCTGAGCGAGGCCGTGGGCCGCCAGGGCCTTGTCGATCCGGGCGCGGTGGGCCCGCTCCCAGTCGTCGAGGGTCTCGGCCTCCTCCTTGGCCAGCTTCGCCCGGGCGGCGGCGAGCACCTCGTCGTGCCGCGCGGCCGGGACCACCACGACGCCCTCCTCGTCGGCGACCACGATGTCGCCCGGCCCGACCTGGACGCCGCCGCAGCGGACCGGCTCCTGATGAGTGCCCGGTTCGGACTTGGTGCCGGGGATCGGGATGACGCCGCGGGCGAAGACCGGGAAGCCGATCTCCCGGACCTCGCCCAGGTCACGAATCAGGCCGTCGAGCACGAACGCCGCGACACCCCGCCGGTGCGCGACCGCGCAGACGTTACCGCCGGCGAGCGCGTAGTCCAGGTCGCCGGACTCGACGACGATCACCGAACCGGGCTCGGCGCGGTAGACGGCGGCGTGCAGCATCAGGTTGTCGCCGGGCGGGCAGCGGACCGTGAACGCCGGCCCGGCGACCCGCGGCACCGGCGTCCACAAGGGCCGGATGCCGATGTCCATCACCCGGCTCCGGTCCAGCACATCGGCGAGCGTGGTCGGCGGAATGCTCTCGAACCCGGTCATACGGTCCCTCCCAAGTCAGGCGATCTTCGCAGGGTAGTCAACCAGCCAGCCCGCCAGCCTGGCCGCGGCCTCCGCCGGGGTGGACGACGTCTCCCGGGCCGCGTCCAAAATTCGGGTGAGGGTGTCCCCGATCCCGCCGATCCGTGCCGCCACCCGGTCCGGCGCCTCACGGTGCAGCTCGGTGGCGATGGCGTGAATGATCCCGCCGGCGCTGACCACCACGTCCGGCGCCCACAAGATGCCCCGCTCGTGCAGCAGCGCGGCGGTGCCCGGCCGGTCGAGCTGGTTGTTGGCCGGCCCGGCGACCGCCGCGCAGCGCAGCTCCGGCACGGTTTCCGGGGTGAGAACGCCGCCGAGCGCGGCCGGCACCAGCACGTCCACCTCGGCGGTGAGACAACCGTGCGGATCGGTCCAGGCCGCGCCGAAGGAGTCCGCCACGGTACGCCGGGACGGGTCCACATCGGCCGCCACCACCCGCGCGCCGGCCTCGGCGAGCAGCCGCAGCACGTGCCCGCCGACCCGGCCCACACCGAGGACGGCGAAGCTGCGGCCCGCCAGGTCGTGTGATCCGAACCGGTCGGCGACGACGGCGCGCAGCGCGGCCAGCACCCCGGCGGCGGTGCCCGGGGAGGAGTCGTGGCCGCGGCAGAACACGTACGGCGTACGCTCGCCGATCGTCACCATGTCGTCCGGCCCGGTGCCCACGTCCGGACCGGTCGCGTAGTCCCCGCCCAGGCTCTCGATCACGTCGGCCACGTCGTGCAGCACCGCACGCCGGTCCGGCACCACCCCCGCGGGCAGCGCCACCACCGTCTTGCCGCCGCCGTTCGGCAGCCCGGCCAGCGCCGCCTTCGCGGTCATCGCGGCGGACAGCCGCAGCGCGTCCTCGAGACCGTCCCGCCAGTCGGCGTATACGGACAGCCGGCACCCGCCGATCGCCTGCCCCAGAGCCGTCGAATGGACCGCCACGATGACCGGGAACCCCGACCGTGGACCCTTCTCCGCCACCACACGCACATGTTCGAGCGACATGCCTCGAAGCTAGAACGCCCATCGGTGGGGGAACGATCGTGCCGAACGATGTTCGGTGTATCAGGAAGAATGGCGGTCGTGGACGACATTGATTCGGCGATCCTGCGGGAACTCCAGGCGAACGCCCGGCAGACCAACCGCGACCTGGCCCGCACGGTCGGCATCGCACCGTCGACCTGCCTCGAACGGGTGCGGTTGCTGCGCGAGCGCGGCGTGATCACCGGCTTTCACGCCGAGGTGAGCCTCACCGCGCTCGGCCGCGAGGTCCAGGCGCTGCTGCACGTGCAGGTCCGCCCGCTCAACCGGGAGGTGATCGAGGGATTCAAGGCCTACGCGGCCGGGCTGCCCGAGGTGCTGTCGGTGTTCGTGCTGGCCGGTGGCGACGACTTCCTGGTGCACGTCGCGGTGCCCAGCGTGGACGGTCTGCACGCCTTCCTGATGGACCGGTTCTCCGCCCGCCGGGAGATCGTCGGGTTCCGCAGCTCGGTGATCTACCAGCACCACCGCAACCGGATCATCGATCCGGGTCCCGCCGAAAACGCCAGATGATCGATTCTCATCGCTCCCACGGCGGTGGCACACGCGAATATCCCATGCCCGCCGCCTCGGCCGCGGCCACACCCATGTCGGTGTCCTCGAAGACCAGGCAGTCCGCCGGGTCCACGCCGAGCAGCCGGGCGCCCAGCAGATAGCCCTCCGGGTCCGGTTTCGGGCGCGCGTAGTCCCCGGCGCACACCAGCACCTCGAACCGGTCCAGCAGGCCGAGCGCGGTCAGTGACGCGGTCACCGACTCGCGGGTGCTGCCGGACACCACCCCGAACGGGATCCGCCCGTACGACGCCTCGATGTGCTCCAGCACCCCGGGCACCGCCTCCACCTCGCCGAGCAGCTCCTGGAACAGCTCCTCACGCCGCGCCGCCACCTCGGCCACCGGCATGCTCAGGCCCTGCCGCTCGTTCAGGTCCACGATGATGTCCACCACGAGCCGGCCGCCCCAGGCGTAGAACAGCTCCTCCGGGAATTCCGCACCCCACTCGCCGAGCGCCTTGCACCAGGCCCGGTAGTGCGCCGGCATCGAGTCGGTGATCGTCCCGTCGCAGTCGAACAGGTACGCCTTGAAGTCGCCGTCCGGCAGGGGTAGCAGCACCGGGGCAGGCTACCGGCCGGGGCCGCGCGACCGGCGGCCGGCGTGGCAGGTTGGTGACATGGACTACCGCCGCACGTACCGCTCCGCCGCCATCGCTTTCGCCGACCTCGTCTCCCGCATCCCGCCCGCCCGGCTCGACGCCCCCGGCCTCGGCGAGTGGACGCTGCGCGACCTGCTCGGCCACACCGTCAGCTCGGCGCTGCGCCAGGTGCCCACGGTCCTCGCCGACCGCGCCCCCACGCTGCTGGTGCCCGGCCCCGAGTTCTATTTCGCCCTGGTCCGGTCGGCCTCCGACGAGATGGTCGCGGCCGCCCGCAAGGCCTCCACCGACGACGCCCGGGTCACCGGCGCCGCCCTCGGCGATCAGCCGGCCACCGCGGTCAGCGGCTACATCGGCCAGGCGACCGCCGCACTGGCCGGGGCCGCCGACGACGACGTGGTCGCCACCCCCGCCGGCGGCATGCGGGTCCGGGACTGGCTGCCCACCCGTACCTTCGAACTGGTGGTACACGGACGCGACGCCGCCACGGCCGCCGGCGTACCGATCGACCTCGACCCGGACACCCTCGCCGAGACCGCCGCCCTCGCCGCCCGCGTCGCGGTCGCCCTGGGCGACGGCGAGACCGTGCTGGGCGCGCTCACCGGCCGCGGCACCCTTCCGGCGGCTTACTCGATGATCTGATTTCTCGTACGCGCGGGAGCGGCCCCACCCACACGGCGGCCGCTCCGCCGTACCTCGCGACCCGCTGCCGGCCCAAGCCTGTGCCGCGCCCGCCGGGCTGAGATCGGTGGTCCATGCCAACAAGAGCCCGAGCTACCACACCGCCCGGGCAACCCACCAGAAGACCCACACCGATCGCCGCGCCGGCGGCTTCGCCGGCCCTCCCGGCTGCCCGGCTGATTCATCGCCCGCGTTCCGTTTGTCCGCGTTCCGTTTGTCCGCGTTCCGTTTGTCCGCGTTCCGTTTGTCCGCGTTCCGTTTGTCCGCGTTCCGTTTGTCCGCGTTCCGTTTGTCCGCGTTCCGTTTGTCCGCGTTCCGCTTGGTTACCGCCGCGAACGACACCTCCCACCGCCCCCCACAAGTCGTCGACCACCGCAGAGCGGCGTGCGGCGACACCGCCGCGTTGCGCTTGTCCGCGCCCCGCCCGTCCGTGTCCCGCTCGCTGACTTGTGCGGATCCTGTGGCGGTTCGGTGAAGACGGCTCCGATCATCTCTGGGTGGTGGTTCTATCGCGGCCATGCTGACGTCCCTGAGGAACGTGGCCTACGCGCTCTACACCCGGCGCCTGCGCGCCCAACTCGACCCGGCGAACCTGCCCCGGCATCTGGCCATGGTGATGGACGGCAACCGCCGGTGGGCGCGCCAGATGGGCTTCGACGACCCGAGGGTCGGCCACCGATACGGCGCCGAACACCTGGACGAGGTGCTCCGCTGGTGCGCCGAGGCCGGCATCCGGCACGTCACCGTCTTCGTGGCATCGGTCGACAATGTCCGCAAACGCGAAGCCGGCGAGGTCGGCAACCTGATGCGCATGATCGAACAGGTGGTCGCCGAGCGGCTGGCCCGCCCGGCCAGCCCGTGGCGGGTACACCTGGCAGGCCGCCTCGACGTCCTGCCGGACACCACCCGGCACGCCCTCAAACTGGCCGAGGCCGCCACCCGGGACAGCGACGCGGAGTTCCACCTGAACATCGCGATCGGCTACGACGGCCGCGAGGAGATCGTCAACGCGTTCCGGTCACTGCTGGAGGAGGAGTCCCGAGCCGGCTACGGCATCGACGACATAGCCCAGCGCCTCACCGCCGACCGCATCTCGGCCCACCTGTACACCGGCGGCCAGCCCGACCCCGACCTGGTGATCCGCACCAGCGGCGAACGCCGGCTGTCAGGCTTCCTGGTGTGGCAGGCCGCCTACTCGGAACTCCACTTCTGCGACGTCTACTGGCCCGGCTTCCGCAAGGTCGACTTCCTCCGCGCGCTCCGCTCCTACGCCGCCCGCAACCGCCGCTTCGGCGCCTGACCCGGCCCGCACCTGACCCCGGCCCGCCCAGCCTGTGGCCGGCTCGTGCTCGGCCGTGCTCGGTCGTGCTCGGCTCGCGCTTGGTCCGTGCCCAGCCCATGGTCGGCCTGAATCCGGCCCACGTCTGGCCCGCTGGCGGTTGAGCCTGGCCCTGGCCCGCGCCTGGCCCACGGCCCCGCGTCTAACCAGCGGTCGGCCCGCGCTTGGTCCGTGCCCAGCCCATGGTCGGCCTGAATCCGGCCCACGTCTGGCCCGCTGGCGGTTGAGCCTGGCCCTGGCCCGCGCCTGGCCCACGGCCCCGCGTCTAACCAGCGGTCGGCCCGCGCTTGGTCCGCGCCCAGCCCATGGTCGGCCCGCGCCTGGCCTGCGCTCGGCCGAGCCCGGCCCGCAGGCGGCCATCACTCCGCTGACGCATGCCGAGACCATGATGCGAGTCGGCGCGGAACCGCTGTATTCGCTGCGTGGTCGCACTGTTCGAGTCGCTGGCGCGGCCGCGCTACTGCGGCGCTGCCGGTCCGGAGTTTCGCGGCGCGGCCGGGACGCCTCGGTCCCAGTAGGTGCTTATCGCACGACCGACTGGTCTGCGGTCGAGTGTTTCGCCCGTTTGTGCGGCGGTGGCGCAGAGGCGCGATTTGCACCCGAGGCGCTCCGGCTTTGTCGTACGTATGTTCGAGAATCGGCGACATGACCACCGGATCGCTGAACGCCGAAGCCACCGACACCGGGACGGAGACCGCCTCCCGGGCGCTCGTTGGCCTGGAGGGCGATTGCGCTGCTCTGCGTCTGACGCCGTTGTCCCAGCCGGAGTTGCTCGAGTTTCTCGACAACGTGCACACCGCCCAACAGCTGTTGCAGGCAGCCGTGCTGCACGCCGTCCGGGAGGTCGGCCGGCGCGGCATTCCCGCCGATCAGGGCGCCCCATCGGCCCGGGCCTGGCTACGTGGCGTGCTCCGGATCAGCCCCGGCGCCGCCGGCCGGTTGCTCGCCCAAGCCGAGGCGGTCGACCGCAATCCCGAACTCGACGCAGCCGTCGCCGACGGCCGAGTGAACGCCGAACAACTCGCCGCGATCACCACGGCGCTCACCGAATTGCCCGATGACCTGAGCCCGCAGATCCGTGGCGAAGCAGCGGCCACACTGGCCGACTGGGCGCCCCACCTCGACCCCGTCGGGCTGCGGACCGCCGGCCGCCGGATTCTGCATCACGTCGCCCCCGACATCGCCGAAGCCGTGGAAGGCCGATGGCTGCACCAGCAGGAGCGTGAGGCCCACGCGCATCGCCACGTGACGCTCAGCCCGCTCGGCCACGGCCGCGTCCGCCTGGAGAGCGTCACCGCCGGTCACCTCGACCATGCCTGGCCGGGCAGCGGTCGTACCACCAGTAGATAAGTAGCCGAAGAGAGTGCGTCCGATTTCGTCGGCTTCGGTCGAGGTATCCGCGGATCCGGCGGGCTGACATCCCGGATGCCGATCGTTCATCCGCATGCGGTCGCCACCGTTCCCACCGCTTCATCCAGCCGGTTCGCCTCAACGTCTCTGGCGCTCTGCACTACCTGGTGAGGTGACTCCGGCGCCCTACATCCTCCGAAGGCGCAGGCGGATGTAGGTGCGCGGATCTGCCGAACGGCGGATGTTGGTAGCTGCGGCGATGATCGACAATGCGGGTCTCACCTTGGGCACCACACTTCTACAAGGATCGGCGAATGACGCGACTCGCACTGGTTGGCCTCCACGGAATCATCGGTGAGGAATGGGTTCGCGTTTCCGGCACCTTGGAGGGGGACGAGCCGCGCGTGGGGGGTGAGGTGACTCTCGCGGTGGACGGCGCAGACATCACCATTGCGACAGTCCGCGCTGTTGAGGATTGGGGTGTGCCTCACCTCAGGACCATCGCGGTCGACGCGGCCGTTGCCGATCTACTGCGATGACGTCCTGATCCGCGTCCACGTAGCCGCTGTCCGCGCTCGGGCTGGCCGCCGTCGTGACGACCGGTGGTCAGCTGTGACGGCCGGCGCCCTGTCGTGCCGATGAGAGGGTGTTGGGCAAGTCGCCCGGCGTGAATGCCACGTTGGCAGTCGCCTATCTGGCACCCGGGAAGAATTGCTCGTACTGCGGCGGCCTGTCGGGCTGAATTAGATCGGTGACACTGCCGCAGGAAGAGGCCCTCCATGCCGACAGGTGACAAAACAGCATCCCTATCGGCGACGCGATCCATCATCGGGCGAATCCAGGGCATTCTTAGTAGTAGCCCAGCCGGGTGTGCTGCGGGCCGCCGAGCTCGGTGGAGAGACGGTCGAGCAACTTCCAGTAGGCCGTCCCGTCCGTGCCCGCGGTGTCGGGTTCAGTGTCGTACATCTCGTCCCAGCTCGAAGCCGTACCGGCGATCGCCGAGCCAACCCAGGAGGCCCAGTCGTTCCCGTTCAGGGTGACCGTCGCCGTCGCGCCGCTCGCCCGGCCCGCGATCTTCCCGATGATGGCCGACCTGATGCGGCGGGTGTGCGCCTTCGCCTCGGCCTCCATTTCGCTGGCGCCGGAGTCGGCGGCTAGGTCGTCATCACCGAGCGCGTCGAGGACCAGCTTCCACTCGCGGATGCGCAGGGTGACCGGGTAGCGGCGGGCTGGCGCCACACCGAGCGCCCGTACGGCGTCTGGGTCGTCGGCCGTCCGCATGTCGATGAGGTCGTCCGCGACAGTGAATTCGCACCACGGCGACCAGGCCGTGGTCGGCCGGTCAAACCCGGGATCGTCGGTTCGCGGGCTCGCGCTGACCCGCCAGCGGTAGGACACGCCCGGACCGAGCCCAAGTTCGTCCTCCTCGTTGACGACCCTCTCACCGACCGCGCCCTGAATACTGGTCGTCAGCGTCTCCTCCGAGCCGTCCAGGGGCGCCCGCTCGAAGAAGACGTCCAGGTCTTGGGCGGCGCCGGCGAAGACGACCGACGTACTGGGGGAGACCGTCCGGACCACGGGGCGGGCGTCGCCGGTCACGCACCCCTCGGCACCGTCGGTGGTCAGGTGAGCAGGAACCGGCATCGGACCCGGCCACGTCGGCGCTGGCGGCGGTGTGGCGCCCTCGTCCGAGACGATGATCACCGAGCAGAGCACGCCGGGGTTGCGGGCCTCCTCTTCGCGGCAGAGCGCTTCAGGATCGGGGGACGCCGTCAGCGTCGGCTGCCCGGCGGCAGTCCCGGTCGGCGGGGCGGTGGGGTCGTGGTGCTGGTCTTGCTGCCCATGCCCGGGCAGCAGGAATGCACTAGCCGCCAGCGTCGCGGTGAGCGCAAGCCAGCGCCCGGCCCTGATCTTGATCAACGTCTTCGACCTCCCGGGAGTCCATCGGCCGCAGGCCGCGGCTGTTGAGCCGACCGGTGGTGCCCGTCGCGCAGTGTCGCTGGGTGACGGGATGCCCAGTCACGATGGCCGGTTGAGGTGGCCCGCCGACGGTGACCTTCAGCGCGGGCCGTTTTCAGATGCCACCTCGACCTCTCATGCCGCCGCGAGCGCGATGCTCGTGGGAGGTGACGAGGTGCCGAGCAGCGGTCATCGCTCGGGGAGAACCTCACGAAGGTGCACCGCCGCCCGGCGCCTGAATAGTAGGCGTCGCCTCATGCGCCGCGTCGGCGGAGGACCTGGACGATCAGCGCCAGAGCGGGCTGGTCGAAGCGTGGGGCATGACTACCTCAACAGCGCTCCAGCTCAGCCCGACCAGTTCCGACTCGCGTCTCTTGGCGGCAGCGGTGGCCGCGTACCTCGGCCGCTACCGCGGCCAATCCCGGATGCACACCGACTCCGACCTCAAGGTCTTCCTACGGTGGTCGGCCGATCAACCCTTGGATCCCCTCGCCGCAGCACGGACGGACGTGGAGCGCTATGTGCGCTGGCTGCAGGACGTCCGCTGTTACCAACCGTTGACGGTGTCCCGGCGGCTGTCGGTGGTGATCGGCTTCTACCGGGTCTGCGTCATCGACCAGATCTTGCCGCACTCGCCCGCCGACTACGTCCGGCGGCCGATGGTGCCGCCCGAGTCGCCCACTCTCGGCGTCAGCCATCTGCAGTTCGAGGCGATGATCACCGCCGCCCGGCTGTCGGCCAACATCAACGACTTCGCGCTGGTCGCGATGCTGGGCCTGCTCGGTCTGCGGATCTTCGAAGCCTGCGGCGCCAACATCGCCGACCTCGGCGAGGAACACGGGCACCGGGTGCTGAAGGTTCGCGGTAAGGGCGGCAAGGTCGTGCTGGTGCCGCTGCCTCCAGCGGTAGCCCGGGCGATCGACCGTACGGTCGGGGGCCGTGACGAGGGTCCGGTCCTGCGTAACGCCTGCGGAGTTCGGATGGACCGACATGCCGCGACCCGCCGACTCAAGTACCTGGCCGAGACCGCCGACCTCCGGATCCCGAAGATGCATCCGCACATGCTGCGGCACACGTTCGTCACCACCATGCTCGACGCCGGCGTCAGCCTCCGCGACGTCCAGATCGCCGCCCGCCACGCCGACCCAAGCACCACCATCCGCTACGACCGGGCTCGCAAGAACCTCGACCGACACCCCAACTACATCCTCGCCGCCTTCATGGCGTCCGGGACGTAGCCGCCATCAACGCGTATCCGTGGTGACAGGAGCGCCCGTCGTATCGTGAGGCCGTGGTGGCAGAGGATTCGTTTGCTCGGCTGGTCGCCGATCAGGCCGCGTCGGACCACGCATGGGGTGCGCGAGCGCGGCAGTGGGGCATGCTCACCGTCTTCAACCAACTGTGGGAGTCGTACATGCTGGCGCCCTCCGGCGACGTCTTCGTCGATCGGGACGACGGTGCGCTGTCTCGCCCGAGCCATGACGAGCGCGAAACCGCTCACGCCCAAGCAGCCCGCCGTCATCCGCAGCTACACCACCTGATGCCGCATCGCCCGCAAGCAGCTCAGACATGCCCGAGCTGTAACGGATCGGGAGAGATTGCCATCGCAGACGGGCGACGCGTCCTCTGCGGGCCGCCTTGTAACACCAAAGGATGGGTGACCGATGACGTATCTGGACCTCATCACCGGGTTGGTTAGGCGAACTCCCTTGCCGAGTTGAGTGCGTCCTGGTTGGGTTCGCTGGGACGCGATTCACCGATGTAGCGGAAGCATTTCGCTAGGGCGGCTGCCGCCCTTGGCCTTCCAGCCAGGCCGTGAGGTCCGGGAGGTGAGGGCGGGGGCAGGCCGTTGTTTGGCCTCCTTGGTTAGCCATAAGATGCGGCCGTGATGTACGTCCTCACCAAGGCCGACCTGGTCTGGAACCGAGCGATGTCCGATCACCCTGGCGGTGGCGTCGGGGATCGACATCTGTGGGCGATGGCCAAACCGTATGGGCGAATTATGGGCAGTGGTGTATCGGCGGTTATGGACACGAGCTCGGCGACAGAGGTCCGGCAGGCCGCCAACGCCTTCGACTACCTCGGTCTGCCGGACCTGGCCGATTTGACCCGGCGACTTGTCGATGCCGACTGGTGGTCCGAACACGATCTTGAGCAGCGACTCAACCGTACCTTTTGGGCGCTGGAGCACGCACTCCGCGGCGCCTTCGAGCGCAAGTACGCCGAGTCTCCGGAGGACTTCGACGCGGTTGTCGTCGATGGAGTCGATCGGCTATCTGGATCTTGGTCGTCGGGTGGCGGACAGGGTACGAGAGTCTGTGCGGGTGAAGTTATCGTGTCTGAAACTGATGTCCTGTGCTCGCAGCGCGATGCGTGTCCCGGGATCACGCCTCTTGTTTTGCATTCCCGATCGCGGTTGCACAGCAAGGCTTAGTGCGAGCTGCGGCTGATAGGCCGAACGCCAACAGGACAGAGCACGTCTTGGTGAGATCGAGGTCTTACGCATAGGCCGTCCTCTTCTGCCGCGACGCGGATGAGGGCCGTACCAGGACGATTGCGCTCGCTCCGGACGTACAGGCGAGATCAAACTGCGATCTGTCATTCTGACGATGTGCGTCTGATCGACACCGCTGGTCACGAACTTGTGCTTCGTGTCGTTGGCTACCAGTCCCCCGAGGCTGAGGATCTGCGTCTGCGTAATAGCTGGCACATGCTGGAGGGCACGGCAGCGACTCACGAGGGGTCCTGGAGCTTCCGCTATCCGGCTCTGACCTGCGATGAGTCGCCGATGGTGTCGACCTGGCTCCGCAATGTCGCCGGTTCCCTGACAACAGGCGACACGACGCCGGATCCTCGGCGACCGGTGTCCGATTCCCTCTCCTTTGTTGAGCCGAATCTGGCGCTGCGCTTCATCGGAGAACAGGCTGGATTGGCGGAGATCGAGATCATGCTAGATCTTGAGTTCAAGCCGCCGTGGCGGCCTGACCGTCATGCGGGTGCGCCGCTCGTCCTTCGATATCTGCTGCTTCCGGGAGCCCTTGAGCGCGCTGCGGCTGATTGGGACCGTGAGGTACAGCGCTACCCCGACAGATCGGCGGAATGACTCCCGATCCAACGATCTCTCATGCCGCAGACAATGGCGGCCGAGCGCTCGGGCCGGACTAATCTGGAGACAGGGCAGCCACGGTGATGGTTGAACGTCCCGGACTCGGACGCCCGCCAGCACGTTGAGTTGCTCGCTCGTGAACTTCGACTGGCTCCTCGTTTTGGTCAGGCTCTGCCGGTCAATAAAACCCGTGTCAACTACCGGGGGCGGAACTGTTGTCCGGAATCGGCGTCGCGTTGACTTTCTCGGCCGGGCCGGTCCGGACGAAGGCGAGCCGCGCACCGCTGGCCTGAAGGGTGAGCAGCTCCGGGGTCGCGGCGAGTACGGTGACGTGCACGGGCGATGTCTCGGGATCGATGGTCGGTGCGCCGGAAGCAATAGGTGGAGCGCCAGAGGCGTCGGGTGACGCGGTCCATACGGGCGGCGGGCCGGACATAAGCAGACCCATCCCGCTCTCGGCGGCAAGCACGCCGGGGTCGTTGCCGCCGTATAAGACGGCCGTCATCGGACCGCCGTAGATGTCGAAGCCGGCGCTGGTGGCTTTGAACGTCCCGTTGATCGCGTTGACGCCGTCAAAGGCCAACACCGTGCCGTCCGTCGCCAACTCCAGCCACGCGTCGACAGACGCGGGAATCGCCGTGGTAACGCTCCCTTCGGTCACCGCGGTCAGGCGCCAGTGACTGTCCGCATAGCTGGAACTGGCGACCCCGGGCGACGCGGACGGCAGCAGGTCACCGACCGGTGCGGAGGTGTCCCGGTCGATGCGCATCAGAACGACACCGACCGCGATGACGGCGGCGAGGCCCGCAGCGACGACGAGTGGAACGAGCCATCGGCTCCGCCGGTCAGGCACGGGAGAGTCGGTCACATTAAATTGAACGTGCACATGCCCTCCGAAGTTGCGCCGACTGCATCCCTCGCCGGAAGCCGACGGCCTTCGTTACCTGCCGATAATAATCTGAACGAGGAACAGCCAAGCGAACTAACATGCCGCGATGCAGGACTCGACTGCGTGCCCGGTTGAACACCTACCGAAGGTTCGTGTTCGATAGCGCACGTGACTGAATCAGAGACGTGGAAGTTGGACCGCATCGGGTCCGCGAGAGCCGGAACGAACCCCACTGTGTTGGCCAAGATGCCGCAGTCGTTCGCCGTCATCGGAGACACCCAGTTCCTTCCGGGTTACTGCGTGCTACTGGTGGACGACTCGAGGATTGATCGGCTCACGGACCTGCCGAAGAGGCAGCGCCTAGAATTCCTCGACAGCATGGACACGTTGGGCCAGGCGGTAGAGGCCGCCTGCCGTGCCACCGATGCCGGGTTCCGTCGGATGAATTACGAGATCCTCGGCAACACGGACGCGTATCTGCATGCGCACCTGTTCCCGCGCTATGAATGGGAAAAGGCGGAGCACATCGGCAGGCCCGTTTGGCTCTACGACCATGACGAGTTCTACGGACCCGAGGCTGCCCTCGCGGACCGCCACGACGAACTCCGTCGGCGTATCGTCTCGGAACTCGCCCACTTGAGGGTTGCAATCTAGAAACGTCCTCAACTGCCGCTGTCCGCGCTCGGACCGGCCACCGCCGTCACGACTGGTAGTCGGCGGTGATGGCGCGATGCCTTGTCGTGCCGAAAGTAGTGCGTCGGTCAGGTCGGGTTAGTAGATGCCATCGTTGCCAAGGCTTTCACCTGATCCCCTTCGCTCCTCCTGTCCAAGCCTCGACCTGCCACAGGCTAGCGTTGTGCTAACCCTGGCAGGTCATGGAAGACGACAGGACCGGCCCTCGCCGATCAAACCGGCCCACTATGCTCGGGGCACCAATTGCCCGGCAATCTCGGCCGTGATCGACTGGCTCGTGGCTGACAGTTCTGTCATTAGCTTGTCGGCCCGGGCGCTCCCATGAGCTCCAGCGTCAAGCTTCTCGAAGAGCGTGACCGTGACCAGAGTGTTCCCGATGCGGGTCCCCTGCCAAAGCTGATCCATGTCGGCTGTCAGGCCATCGCCTGATGCGTCGACGACGACGTAAGCCGGACCGTTCGGGGTTGTTGATTCCGTGGCCTGGATCGCGTGTGAGGAATCCGCCTTTGCTCTACCCGTGTCATAGTCGCGGGCCTGGGTGAAGGCACTTTCGGCCATTTGCTGAGCGGTGCTGGGCTCCAAGAAGATGGTTATAGCCACGACGACCCACGGAGCAACGCCCGACGACGGGTACCAGTCGCAGTCGATCCGTTCAAAACGACTCGTCGGCTTCGGGGTCCGAGTCCGATTACCTACCCGGGCGCCCGTGAACCTCTTGGCCTCCGTGGACTTGAGGACGGGGCATTCGCCGCTCAGCCCGGTGTAGTAGACCGGCAGGACAGATGGCGGCGTCGACACTGCCGCCGGACCACGCTGCTCCACGGTGGCGCAGCCGGTCAGCACCGCGAGCGCTGCTCCGGTCCACACGATTGACCAAGATCGACCCATGCGGCGGACTCTACGGGATAGCTGAACCCGCCGTCGCGCACAGCCTGGGCGACGCCGAATGAGGTCGCGGCATGAGCTTTAGATCCAATTCCGGGTTCCACTTGAATCAGCGAATTCGATGTGCATGGGCTTCACGCCCACAGCGCCGGGGAAGTCGGCCGGTTGTCCGCGGCCAGTGAAAGATCCCCATAGGCGGCCATTTACCGCCCCGCTGGTGGCCAGGGTTCTCCCCGTGGATGGCCAGATATCTCCCCGCTGATCAACACCGGATGCCGGTCGGCGAGGGTCG
>NZ_JAHXZI010000004.1:0-153855 GCF_019429605.1 Actinoplanes hulinensis
AACACAACCTGGGCCTCACCTGCGACCCGGTCGGCGGCCTCGTGCAGATCCCGTGCATCGAGCGCAACGGCATGGCCGCGGTCAAGGCGGTCACCGCCGCGAAGATGGCGCTGCGCGGCGACGGCCGGCACCACGTCTCCCTCGACAAGGTCATCAAGACCATGAAGGAGACCGGCGCCGACATGAAGGACAAGTACAAGGAGACGGCCCGGGGCGGACTGGCCGTCAACGTCACCGAGTGCTGACTTCTTGACAATGAAGTTACGGGCATCAACACTTCGAAACATTCCCCCGTAGCGTTAGCGCTAACATTTCGGAGATCTGATGCCCAGAGTCCTCACCCGCATCAGCACGTTCCTTGCCACCCTCGTCCTCCTCCTCGCCGGCCTGGCCGCTCCCGCCAGCGCCCTCGACCCGTTCACCGGCTACCTGATGGCCCACTTCATCGGGGAGTCCAGCCAGGGCGAGCAGATCTACCTGGCGCACAGTAGGGACGGTCGCAACTGGACCGACCTCAACGGCGGCGGCCCGGTGCTGCTCTCCACGGTCGGCACCAAGGGCGTCCGCGACCCCGCGATCGTCCGCTCCCCCAACGGCGACAAGTACTGGATCATCGCCACCGACCTGCGCATCGCCAGCGGCACCTCGTGGGGTGACGCGTCCAGCAAAGGCAGCAAGAACCTGGTCGTCTGGGAGTCCACCGACCTGGTCAACTGGTCGGTGCCCCGGCTGATCAACGTGGCCGGCGGCATCTCCGGCGCCGGTGACGCGTGGGCGCCGGAGGCCATCTGGAACCCGGCCACCAACGACTACGTCATCTACTGGGCCACCAACTCCCTGCTCAACGGCGTGACCAAGCACCGGATCTGGTACGTGCGGACCAGCGACTTCCGGACCGTCACGGCCCCGCAGCTCTACATCGACCGGGGCACCGGCCAGGGCATCATCGACACCCAGATCATCGAGGTGGCGAACAGCCTGGGCGGCTACCGCTACTACCGGGCCTCGGCCGACGGGCAGATCACCGTCGAGGGCAGCAACACGATCCTGGGCGCCTGGACGAGGATCGGCGACCTCCAGCACCTCGGCATCTCCAACGGCGCCACCGGCGGCAACGTGGTCGAGGGCCCGATGTGGGCGCAGACCAACGGCGCCAGCGAGTGGCACCTGTGGGTCGACCAGTACGCGACCGGCCGCGGGTACATGCCGGTGCGCTCCACCAACCTGGGCAGCACCGCCAACTTCGCCACCCGTACCGACTACAGCCTGGGCACCACCAAGAAGCGGCACGGCTCGATCCTGAACCTGACCGCCGCCGAGGAGTCCCGGGTGCTGGCCAAGTGGGGCAGCGGCACGACGACCCGGAAGCGGATCCAGTCGTACAACAACCAGACCCGGTACGTGCGGCACTCCAACTTCGACGTACGGATCGACGCCAACGTGAGCCCGCTCCTGGACTCGCAGTTCCGGATCGTGCCGGGCCTGGCGAACAGCTCCGGTTACGTCTCCTTCGAGTCGGTCAACTACCCCGGCTACTACCTGCGGCACTACGGCTACGACGGGCAGCTCGCCGCGAACGACGGCACCACGACGTTCGCCGCGGACGCGACGTTCAAGCAGGTGGCCGGGCTGGCGGACAGCACCTGGTCGTCGTTCCAGTCGTACAACTACCCGACCCGCTACCTGCGGCACTACAACTATCTGCTGAGGGTCGACCCGATCAGCACCACCACCGAGAAGGCCGACGCCACGTTCCGCGTCACCAGCTGATTGCCGAAAGGGGGCCGCCCGGCCCCCTTTCTCTCTGGCACTTACCTTGCGGCGCAAGGTACCTTGTCTGCATGAGCGATGACGCGGCGCTGACCACAGCCCTGCGCCGGGGCACCATTGAGTACTGCGTGCTCGCCCTCCTCGACAAGCGTGAGCTCTACGGCGTCGAGTTGGTGCAGCACCTCAGTGGAGCCCTCGGCATGTCCACCAGCGAGGGGACGATGTATCCCCTGTTGTCCCGCCTGCGGCGCAACGGGAGGATCGCGACCACCTGGCGCGAGGCGCCCGCCGGGCCGCCCCGGCGCTACTACACCCTCACATCGGACGGCGAGGCGGCTCTCACCCACTTCCGCACCGAGTGGGTCGCCTTCCGCAGCGGCGTCGACCGCATCCTGGGAACGGAGAGCAAGTGATGACCCAGACCGACCAGTTGGTCGCCGATTACCTGGCCCGGGTCGGGCGGGCCGCGGCCGGCCTGCCCGCCGGGCGGCGCGAGGAGCTGCTCGCCGACCTGCGCGAGCACATCGACATCGCGCGGGCCGAGTCCGGGGCGGAGACCGAGGCCGAGATCCGTACGATCCTGGACCGCCTCGGCGACCCGGAGAGCATCGTGGCGGCCGCCGACACCCAGACCGACCTGCCCCGGGTGCCCGCCGCCCCGCTGCCGCCGCCGTACCAGGCTGCTCCCCGCCGCCGGTTCCCGTGGCTGGTCCTGACCATCGTGGCGGCGGTGATCGGCACCGTGATCCTGTTCTGCGGTTTCGTCATGTTCGCGGTCCGGTCCGACAGCGGGGTGGAGCAGACGCCGGTGTACCCGGCACCCACCTCGGTCGAGGTCTCGACCGGACCCTGATGATCGATTCGTGGGTATCCTCCGGGTTCCCACGGATATGCGAGACCTGCTGATGCTTGGAAGGATTGGGCGCATCTCGTCGCCTGGCCGAGGGAGGCCCGCCATGAGGTTCGCCCGTCCCGCCGTCGTCACCGCGCTCGCCGGTGTGCTGCTGCTCGCCGCGTGCGGCTCCGAGCCCGAGCCGGTGGCGGCGCCACCGTCGACCGCCCCGCACACCGGGCACAGCAGCGGTTCGGCGCCGCCGCCCACCCCGTTGCGGGAGGGCGAGCGGTTCGTCGAGGTGGGCCTGACCCAGCCGTACACTCCGGCCGCACCGAACGGTGGCACCGACGAGTACCGGTGCTTCCTCGTCGACCCGGGGCTGACCGAGCCGGCGTACCTGACCGGCAGCCGGTTCCTGCCGCGGAACGCGGCGATCGTGCACCACGCGATCTTCTACCGGCTCAGCCCGGAGCAGGCGAAGGCGGCCGCGTCGGTGGACGCCGAGGCGCCCGGCGAGGGCTGGACCTGCTTCGGCGACAGCGGGGTGCAGGGCGAGACCGCCTGGGTGGCGCACTGGGCGCCGGGCGCCGGCGAGACCCTGATGCCGGACGGCTTCGGCTTCGAGATGCCGCCCGGCAGCAAGCTGGTCATGCAGATCCACTACAACCTGCTGGGCGCCGGCGACGGCGGGCCGGGATCCGACACATCAGGCATGCAGATGCGCCTGTCGGCCACCGGCGCGAAGCTGAAGCCGCTGGCCACCGGCCTGGTCATGGCGCCGATCGAGCTGCCCTGCGAGCCCGGCGGCACCGGCCCGCTGTGCGACCGGGAGACCGCGATCGCCGACGTCGCCAAGCGGTTCGGGCCGGAGTCCGCCGAGACGGTGCACCAGCTCAACCAGTGGTGCAACCAGGGCGGCGCGCCGAAACCCGGCACCACCCAGAGCTGTGACCAGCCGATCGAGCAGGGCGGCACGGTGTACATGGCGGCCGGGCACATGCATCTGCTGGGCCGGTCGATCAAGGTCGAGCTGAACCCGGGAACGGCCAGAGCCCGGACGGTCCTCGACGTGCCGCGGTACAACTTCGACAACCAGGCGCTCGTACCGCTGAGGAAGCCCTTGAGGATCGCCAAGGGTGACGTGGTCCGGGTGACCTGCACCCACGACGCCATGCTGCGTCAGCAGCTCCCGCAGTTGCGTTCGCTGCCCTCCCGGTACGTGGTGTGGGGCGAGGGCACCAGCGACGAGATGTGCCTGGGAATCCTGGTCGTCGCGCCGGAATAGTGGGTACGGGTACTCCCATGACGGAGTACGGCATCCACGCCTCACACGAGCAGATCCCGCCCGGCGCGCTTCTGGAGGCGGTCGTCGCCGCCGAACGCGCCGGGTTCGCCGCCGCGATGTGTTCCGACCACTTCTCGCCGTGGAGCGCCCGCCAGGGCCAGTCCGGTTTCGCCTGGTCCTGGCTGGGCGCCGCGCTCCAGGCCACGAACCTGTCCTTCGGGGTGGTGACCGCGCCCGGCCAGCGCTACCACCCGGCGATCGTCGCGCAGGCGATCGGCACCCTGGGCAGCATGTACCCCGGCCGGTTCTGGGCGGCGCTGGGCAGCGGCGAGTTCAGCAACGAGCACATCACCGGCGGCAAGTGGCCACGCAAGGAGGTCCGCAACGCCCGGCTGCGCGAGTCCGCCGACGTCATCCGCGACCTGCTCGGCGGCGCGGAGGTGTCCCGGGACGGGCTGGTCACCGTCGACCGGGCGCGACTGTGGACCCGCCCGGAGACGCCGCCACCCCTGATCGGCGCGGCGGTCAGCGTGGCGACCGCCCGCTGGTGTGCCGAGTGGGCCGACGGGCTGGTCACGGTCAACGCCCCGGAGCCGCGCCTGCGCGAGATGATCGCGGCGTACCGGGCGGCCGGCGGGCGCGGCCCGCTCTGTCTCCAGGTGCACCTGAGCTGGGCGCCGACCGAGGCGGAGGCCGAGGCGATCGCCCTCGACCAGTGGCGGAGCAACTGTTTCGACCCGCCGGTCTGCTGGGATCTGGCCACCGCCGAGGAGTTCGACGTGGTCTCCGAGCACGTGACGGTCGACCAGGTGGCGCGGGTCGTGAACATCTCCGCCGACCTGGACCGGCACACCGAACTGCTGCGCGGGTACGCCGATCTCGGGTTCGACCGGATCTACCTGCACCACGTGGGCCAGGACCTGATGCCGTTCATCGAGACGTTCGGCGCCAAGGTCCTGCCCGGCCTGCGTTAGGTTCCAGGGCGGCCGCGGCGAGGATGCCGGCCGCCCAAGATCATCGAACTGTTCACCGATGATGACTCTATGTCGGTGTTTGACTACCGCATCGACAAGCATTAAACAGTTCGGTAGATCCCGTCGGATCTACGAGAGGACCCGTTCCGTGGATCCGTTCGCGAGGGTGTCGCTGGGCGGCACCGATGTCACCGTCACCCGGCTCGGAATGGGGCTGGCGCCGATCGGTGGCCTGTATTCGGCGGTCGGCGACCGAACCGCGGTGGCCGCCGTCGACGAGGCCTGGCAGCGTGGGGTGCGCTTCTTCGACACCGCCCCGCTGTACGGCGCGGGCCTCTCCGAACGGCGGGCCGGCACCGCCCTGCGGGAGCGCCCGCGCGACTGCTACACGCTCGCCACCAAGGTCGGCCGCCGTCTGGCGCCCGGCCGCCCGGATCCGGCCGACATCTGGGCCGAGGCCGACGAGACCGTGCTGACCTGGGACTTCTCCGCCGACGGGGTGTATTCGTCGTTGCACGAGAGCCGGGAACGCCTGGGCGTGGACCGGATCGACATCCTGCATCTGCACGATCCGGACGACCATTTCGAGGCGGCCGCCGGCGAGGCGCTGCCCGCCCTGGTGCGGCTGCGGCGGGAGGGTGTGATCGGGGCCGTGTCCGCCGGGATGAACCGGTCGGCGATGCTCACCGCGTTCGCCCGGACCGGCCAGTTCGACTGTTTCCTGCTGGCCGGGCGCTATTCGCTGCTGGACCAGTCCGGGTTGGCCGACCTGCTGCCGGAGTGCGGACGGCGCGGCGTCTCGGTGATCGTCGGCGGTGTCTACAACTCGGGTGTGCTGGCCGATCCGGTGCCGGGCGCCACCTACGACTACCGGCCCGCCGCGCCCAACGTGGTCGCCCGCGCGCAGGCCATGGAGCGACTCTGCGAGCGGTACGACGTACCCCTGCGCGCCGCGGCCCTGCAGTTTCCGCTCGGCCACCCGGCGGTCGCGTCGGTGCTGGTCGGCATGCGCTCGCCGGAGGAGGCCGCGGACGCCGCGGCGATGGCGTCGGTGAAGATCCCCGGCGGTCTCTGGCGTGACCTGGTCGCCGCGTGGTTGCTCGACCCCGAGGTGCCGGTGCCGTGAACCGACGATGGGAGCTGTGTTGAGATACCTGCGGGTGGGCCCACCCGGCGCGGAACGCCCGATCCTGTCTTCTGGAGGAGCGCTCTACGACCTGTCCTCGGTGACCGCCGACATCGACGCGCCGTTCCTGGCGTCCGGCGGCTATCAGGGCGATCCGGCCGCGCTGCCCCCGGCCTACGTGGACGGTGGACGGGTCGGCCCACCGATCGCCCGGCCGGGAGTGATCCTCTGTGTCGGGCAGAACTACGCGGCCCACGCCGCCGAGTCGGGCGCCGCGCCGCCGGATGAGCCGATCATCTTCTACAAGGCGCCGAACACCGTGGCCGGGCCGGAGGACGACATCCTGCTGCCGCCGGGGTCCACGCGTACCGACTGGGAGGTCGAGCTGGGCGTGGTGATCGGCCGGACCGCCCGCTATCTGGCCTCCCCGTCCGAGGCGATGGCCTGCGTGGCCGGGTACGTGGTGGTCAACGACGTGTCCGAGCGCGAGTACCAGTTGGAGCGCTCCGGCGGGCAGTGGTCCAAGGGCAAGTCGTGCGAGACGTTCAATCCGCTCGGGCCGTGGCTCGTCACGCCGGACGAGCTGACCTTCCCGCTGCGGCTGCGGTCGTGGGTGAACGGCGAACCCCGGCAGGACTCCAGCACCGCCGACATGATCTTCGACGTCGGGTTCCTGATCTGGCACCTGTCCCAGTTCACCGTCCTCGAACCGGGGGACCTGATCAACACCGGGACGCCACAGGGGGTGGCCCTGTCCGGGCGGTTCCCGTACCTGAGACCGGGTGACGTGGTGGAGACCGAGATCGACGGGCTGGGCCGGCAGCGCAGCGGGGTGAAGGGGTGAACGGCCTGGTCGCCGTCGTCACCGGCGGCGGCTCCGGGATCGGGGCGGCCTGCGTGCGGCGGTTCGCCGAGGCCGGCGCGAAGGTCGGCGCCGTCGACCTGACCCCCGGGCCGGGCATCGTGACGGCCGACGTCCGCGACGGAGCCTCCCTGGAGGCGGCGATGGCCGAGATCGCCGCCGTCCACGGGGGCATCGACATCCTGGTCAACAGTGCCGGGATCAGCTCGGTCGGGCCGGTCGAGGGCAACGGCGACGACGAGTGGGCGCGGGTGCTGGACGTCAACGTGACCGGGGTGGCGCGGGCCAGCCGGGCCGCGCTGCCGTACCTGCGGCGCAGCCGGCACCCGGTGATCGTCAACCTGTCGTCGATCGCCGCCACCGCGGGGCTGGTGCAGCGGGCGCTCTACTCGGCGTCCAAGGGCGCGGTGCACGCGCTCACCCTGGCGATGGCCGCCGACCTGGTGGGCGAGGGGATCCGGGTGTGCTGCGTGGCGCCGGGCACGGTGGACACGCCGTGGGTGGGGCGGCTGCTCGCGCGTACCGATGATCCGGAGGGTGAGAAGGCGCGGCTGGCCGCCCGGCAGCCGACCGGGCGGCTGGTCACCGCGGACGAGGTGGCCGACGCGATCCTCTACCTGGCGGGCCCGGCGGCCGGCGCGACCACCGGGATGTCCCTGGCGGTCGACGGCGGCATGTCCGGCCTGCGACTGCCCCGCTAGGTGTGGGGAAGGGGTTCGACCCCCTTCCCCACTACTCATGCGGTGGCGACCGCCTCGACCCTGACCACGGCGCCCGGCGCGGCCGGCGGGATCAGGTTGCCCTCGATCCGCTCGCCGTCGACCAGCAGGTGGGTGACCCGGCCGGTCCCCCGCACGCTGATCTCGTAGGTGGCGCCACGGAACGATCGAACCGCTTCGAAGCCGGGCCATCCACCGGGCAGCACCGGGTCGATCCGCAGGCCGCCGAAGTCCGGCCGGATGCCCAGGATCCACTGGGTGATGGCCACGAAGTTCCACGCCGCGGTGCCGGTCAGCCAGGAGTTCTTGGCCTCGCCATGGGTCGGCGCGTCCTTACCGGCAATCATCTGTGCGTAGATGTACGGCTCACAGCGGTGCACCTCGCTGATCGCCTCCCGGGCCGACGGGTTGAGCCGCCGGTAGTAGTCGTACGCCCGGTCCCCGTTGCCGACCATCGTCTCGGCGATCATGATCCACGGGTTGGTGTGGCAGAAGATGCCGGCGTTCTCCTTGTAACCCGGCGGGTACGAGGAGATCTCCCCCAGCTCGATCCGGTACCCCGAGTAGGCCGGCTGCTGGAGCACGATGCCGTGCGGGGTGGCCAGCCGCTCGGCCACACTGTCCAGTGCCCGCGCCGCCAGCCCGTCCTCCAGGCCGACCCCGCCGAGCACGCACATGCCCTGCGGCTCGATGAAGATCTGCCCCTCGTCGTTCTCGCCGGAGCCGATCACGTTGCCGTAGAAGTCGTACGCCCGCCGGAACCAGGCCCCGTCCCACCCGTGCTCGGTGACCGTGCCGGCCATCTTCTCGGCCGCCGCCCGGTAGACGACCTCCTCGCCGTCCTGCCCGCGCAGCGCCGCGATCCCGGCCAGCTCCTTGGCCGCCAGCACGAACAGCCCGGCGATGAACACCGACTCGGCGACCCCGCCGGACGCGTTCTCGGTCGTCTGGAACGGCTCGCCCGGGGTGTCCGAGAAGCAGTTCAGGTTGAGGCAGTCGTTCCAGTCGGCGCGGCCGATCAGCGGCAGCCCGTGCGGGCCGAGCCGGTCCAGGGTGTAGCGCAGCGACCGCCGCAGGTGCTCGTAGAGCGGGGCCTCGCTGCCGGGCTCGTTGTCGAACGGCACCGGCTCGTCGAGGAACGCCAGGTCGCCGGTCTCCTTCAGGTACGCCGCCACGCCCAGGATCAACCACAGCGGGTCGTCGTTGAAGCCGTCGCCGATGTCGTTGTTCCCGCGCTTGGTCAGCGGTTGGTACTGGTGGTAGGCGCCGCCGTCCGCCTTCTGGGTGGCGGCGATGTCCAGGATCCGCTGCCGGGCCCGGTCCGGCAGGATGTGCACGAACCCGAGCAGGTCCTGGTTGGAGTCCCGGAAGCCCATGCCCCGGCCGATTCCCGACTCGTAGCCCGACGCCGAGCGGCTCATGTTGAAGGTGACCAGGCACTGGTAGGCGTTCCAGATGTTGACCATGCGGTCGGTGTCGCCGTCCGGGGTGGTCACGCTCAGTCCACCGAGGAGCCCGTCCCAGTAGGCGCGCAGGTCCGCGTACCCCTTCTCGACGGTCTCGGAGCGCAACCAGCGCTCGATGACCGGCCGGACGCGGGTCTTGTTGACGGTCTGCGAGCCCGGCGGGTCGAACTTGTCGTCCTTCGGGTTCTCGGCGTAGCCGAGCACGAAGATCACCTCGCGGGTCTCTCCCGGCTCGAGCGCCAGCCGCACGTGGTGGCTGCCCACCGGCTGCCAGCCGTGCGCGATCGAGTCCTTCGCCTCGCCGGTCTCGACGACGGCCGGGCGGTCCCAGCCGCGGTACGCGCCGAGGAACGACTCACGCTGCGTGTCGAACCCGGCGAGCGGCTCCGAGCAGGCGAAATAGGCGAAGTGGTCGCGGCGTTCGCGGTACTCCGTCTTGTGGTAGATCACCTCGTCGACCACCTCGACCTGGCCGATCGAGTAGTTGCGCTGGAAGTTGGTGCTGTCGTCCTGGGCGTCCCAGAGACAGAACTCGATCGCCGAGAAGAGCGACACCTCGGCGCTCTCGGTCCGCTCGTTGGTGACCCGCACCCGCCAGACCTCGAGGGTCTCCCCCAGCGGCGCGAAGTACAGCGTCTCGGCACGGATCCCGTTCCGCGCCGAGCCGATCTTCGTGTAGGACAGCCCGTGCCGGCACTCGTAGCCGTCCAGCTCACGCTCCGGCGTCGGCTGCCAGGAGGGCGACCAGTAGTCGCCGGTCGCGTCGTCGCGCACGTACACGTACCGTCCGCCCACGTCGAGGGGCGCGTTGTTGTAGCGGTAGCGGGTCAGCCGCCGCAGTTTGGCGTCACGGTAGAAGGAGTAGCCACCCGCCGTGTTGGACACGATGCCGAAATACGCGTCCGTGCCGAGGTAATTGATCCACGGTAACGGCGTATCCGGCCTGTCGATGACGTACTCACGCTGCTCATCGTCGAAATACCCGTAGCGCAACAGGTCCTCCACCGTCGCCGTCGGTCCCGCCCGGCCCTCCGCCGGTCGGCATGGAAGCGCTTTGGGAGCGCTCCCATGAATGACCATTTTACCGCTCGGACACGCTCCTGGGACCAGCCCGAAAAGACTCTTGCGGTTCCGGTTTCCCACGCCCCGATGACCCGCGCAAACGCGACCTCGGCGGCCCGCTCCCGCTTGCCTTTCCGGTACGGACGTGAGCACCCCGACCGCGGCCACACCTCCCGTGGCTGTCCGCCACGTGGTCGCGTCGCACGGCCGCGGGGCCCGCTACGGCGTGAGCGGAACCCACCCTCGGTCCGTGATCAGTGGCGGTCGAGGATCGCCGCTTCGAGCCGCAGCCCGACCCCGATGATCACGAACAGTCCCGCGAACACCCACGGCCCGATCGACGGCCCGATACCGACCCACGCCTCCAGCAGAGCGATCAGCAGGCCCACGAACATCGTGGTGTTACCCACCATCCGAGCGACGTGGGCTCTCGCTCCCCGCGCGTCCATGCCCGGACCCTATGCGCGCGGCCTCCACCCCACCCGCCGATCCGCCGAATCCCCCGATACACAGAAAGCACTCACGGCCAGCCGGAAGGGCGACTGGCCGTGAGAGGGACGGGATCGGTTACGGGGTCCAGGGGTTGGCCACGGTCCAGGAACTGTCGGCGGACAGGGTCATCGGGCGGTCGAAGCCGGTTCCGGCGCCGGAGGCGATGGAGACCTGGGCGTCGAAGTGGCGCAGGAAGCTGCCCGGGAAGTTGATCGACTCGAAGGTGACGCCGGCGCCACCCAGGCCGGGCCGGGCGCAGAAGGTGGCGTCACCGGCAAAGAGCGCCGACCCGTCGTTGGCGGCCAGGCGGATCCGGCTGGAGGCGTGGCGCAGGTACCGGCCGGGGAAGTTGACCGACTCGAAGGTGTAGCAGGACGGGTCGGCCAGCCCGCGGCGCAGCGTGAACGTGGCGTCCGCCTTGAGCAGCGCGGAGCTGCCGGCGGTCACCGGTTCGGTCCAGCCGAGGCTGTCGGCGTGCCGCAGGTGACGATCGGTGAAGCCCCACGTGGTGACCTGGAGCGACCGCCGCACGTCGTAGGGCAGGAGCACCGAACTGCGCCACAGGGCCGGGTTCGAGACGTTCCAGGTGGCGTCGGCCGCGAACAGCGCCGACCCGTCGTCGGCGGCCAGGTGGACGAGGTCCGACTGGTGCCGCAGGTACGACCCGGGGTGGTTGAACGACTCGAACGACGTGCCGCCGGCGGCCAGTCCGGGCCGGCCGCACCAGGTGGCGTCGGCGGCGAAGCTTCCACCGGTGCTCGCGTCGATCCGCACCCGCCCGGACGCGTGCCGCAGGTAGCGGCCCGGGAAGTTGACCGACTCGAACGAGTGGCAGCGCGGATCGGCGAGCCCCGCGACGGTCCGGAACGACGCGTCCTGCCGGGCGGAGTCCCCACTGATCACGTCGGTACGCGCGAACGAGTCCGAGTGCCGCAGATACCGGTCGGTGTGCCCGGCCGTGGTGACCTGGAACGACCGCACGTGCCCGAGGGTGAGCGGGACCGCCGCGTTCTGGTTGCGGGACGCCCGGATCAGGTCGGTCAGCGCCGCCCGCACCTGTGCGGTGTCCACCTTCTGGATCTGCCGGTCGTAGGTGAGCAGCCCGTTGTACTCCCCCTCCACGTCGGTGATCTCGGTGTAGACGAACCCGGACAGCCCCTTGCCGGTCATCAGCCGCTGCGAGTCCCGGATCATGCCGGTGAACCGGTCGTTGAGCTGCGCCGCGCTGCCCATCTGCTCGTACGCGAAGAATTGTCCGTTGGGGCTGTACTCGTGCCCCGGCGTGCGCAGCCCGAGCCCGCCGAACTCGCCGAGGATCGACACCCGGGTGGCGCTGGGCCGGGGCGCGTCCGGTCCGGTGTAGATGTGCCAGTCGATGATGTCGCCGGTGCCGGGGTCGCCCTTGGAGGCGCAGCAGTTGTAGCCGCTGTGCGGGTTCATGAGGCGAGTCGGGTCGTAGGCCTCCAGGTCACGGGTGACCCGCTGGGTGTCGGTGAGGTTCCACTCGCCCCACCCCTCGTTGAACGGCACGTAGGTGACCACGGCCGGCGAGAACCGGTGCTCGTCGATGATCTCCCGGGCCTCGGTCTCGAACTGGGCGATCTGCGCGGCCGTCCGGTTGGCGTCGAACGGCGGGGTCGACGGGATGTCCTGCCAGACGAGCAGGCCGAGGCGGTCGGCGTGGTAGTACCAGCGGGCCGGTTCCACCTTGATGTGCTTGCGGACCATGTTGAAGCCCAGGTCCTTGTGCTTCTGGAGGTCGAACTGGAGGGCCGCGTCGGTGGGGGCGGTGTAGAGACCGTCCGGCCAGTAGCCCTGGTCGAGGGTGCCGGCCTGGAAGACGAACTCGCCGTTGAGGGTGGGCCGCAGCACGCCGTCGACCAGCCTGGTGCCGATCTCCCGCATACCGAAGTAGCTGGTGACCTGATCGACCGTGGCGCCCGTGCCGTTGCGGAGGGACACCCGCAGGTTGTAGAGGTACGGGTCGTCGGGCGACCAGCGGCGGGCGTTCGGCACCGGCACGGTGAATTCGGTGAAGCCGCCGGTCGCGGTGCCGACCACGGTGGATCCGGTCATCGATTCGGCGAGCACGCTGTGCCCCTGCACGTTTCCGCGCGCGAACACCCGTACCCGAACGGTGTTGTTGTTGATGTTGGGATAGATGTCGACCGAGTAGATCGACGAGACCGGGGTCGGCTCGAGCCAGACGGTCTGCCAGATGCCGGAGACGGGCGTGTAGAAGATGCCGCTCGGGTTGTTGGTCTGCTTGCCGATCGGCTGTTTCTCGCCACGCCCGTCGGTGGGGTCGTAGACACGCACGACGAGCTCGTTGGCGCCGCCGTTGAGCTGCGGCGTGACGTCCACCTCGAACCGGTCGTAGCCGCCCTTGTGGGTGGCCACCTGAGTGCCGTTGACCCAGACGGTGGCCTCGTAGTCGACCGCGCCGAAGTGCAGTTGGACGCGGCGGCCGGCCCACCCGGCCGGCACGGTGAAGGTGCGCCGGTAGAACATCACGTCACGGTTGTCGTTGCGCATGATCCCGGAGAGGGCGGACTCCACCGGGTACGGCACCAGGATCCGCTCCGGCAGGGTCTGCCCGATCGGCGGCGCGGCGTTGCGGTTGACGTTGCCGGCGCTGTCGGTCGCCGGGTTGAGGAACTGCCACTCCCCGTTCAGCGACTGCCAGTCGGGGCGGGTCATCTGAGGTCGCGGGTACTCCGGCAGCGGGTTGGTGGTGGACACCTGGCTGGTCCACGGCGTGCTGAGCGGCGGCGTCTTGGGGACGACGGCCGCGGCGGGCGCGGCGGTGGCCACGAGCACGCTCGCGCCCAGGGTCAGGGCGGCGAGGGCACGGGCGACGAGCGGCCGTACGACGGATCGGCGCATCGGACTTCCTCGGGAACGGGCACACCGAAGGCCCGGCGCACGACCGTCGGGTCGCGGGCCGGTCCGCGGCGCAGGAGACGGACGGGGACGGGCCGAACGAATATGAACCGGGAGAACACCGGAACCCCGCAAAGACGAACAGGGTCGAACACATTCATCCACCGCCGTGGATTATCTGTCAAGAGTCCGAACCGTTTCCGGAACCGCCACGGTCGTAATTTCGCGAAGACTGCCCAATGTCGGCCATCCGTCGGCGGCATGGCCCCTGAGCAGCGCAAGATCCAAGAATGACCGACCTCGCCGCCCTCGAAGCCGCCCGCCACCGCATCCGCGACGAGCATCTGCGGCTCACCGCCGAACGGCCACCCTCCACCGCCCGCGGCCTGCACCACACCGCCCTGATCAGCGGCGACGTGGAGCGAACCGTTCGCTTCTACCAGGATCTGCTCGGTTTCCCGCTGACCGAGCTGATCGAGAACCGGGACTACCCCGGCTCGTCACACTTCTTCTTCGACATCGGCAACGGCAACCTGCTGGCCTTCTTCGACCTCCCCGGCCTCGACCTGGGCCCCTACGCCGAGGTGCTGGGCGGCCTGCACCACATGGCCATCTCGGTGGCCCGGGACCGCTGGACCGAGCTGATCCAGCGGCTCACCGACGCGGGTGTCGAGCACACCGTGCACAGCGGCGTCTCGGTCTACTTCCGCGACCCGGACGGCGCCCGCATCGAGCTGATCGCCGACCCGCTGGGCCAGATGTACGGCACAAAGATCCTCTGACCCCGCACCGGTCACGGGGACTGCGCGCGGGCGACGCGGCGCAGCGAGATGCCGGTCAGGGTGAAGAGGATGCCGATACCGGCCGCGAGCGCCGCCACCCCGAACGCCACCACCGAGGTGAAGAGCGACGCCTGGAGGAAGGAGGCGGTCATCACCGACTCGCGGCGCGGATCGTCGCGGGGCAGTTCGGCGTAGGTCTTGCCGTCCGCCATCTCGGAGGCGTGCTCGGCGATGACGTCGGCCTCGGCGTACGCCTCCCATGGCTGGTCGACGTGCTCGCCGGCGAAGTTGTCGGCGTCCTCGGACACCGTGATGTGCTGGTCCGACAGGGTGGAGCTGACCACCGCGTACGTGGCCACGCCGGCGATGAGGAGAACACCGCCGCCGATGGCCAACAGAAGACCGATGAGGGAAACCACGCCTCCGGGGCGCTCTGAGCGTGCCATGGGCCCACCCTGCCGAAGACGTTGAAATCGGTCGTCACCCCGGAGGGATGAGACGGATCGATCAGGCGGGCGGCGGACCGCTCGGCGGAGCGCCACCGGCGGGACATGCCGCTCGGTGGGGTTTGGCCCCCATGCAAACACCGGAGTCTTTGAATGCCCTGTGGCCCGCTGTCAGCCCGGCATGAACATTGCCGTCGTGTTAACGGGGTCCCGGATGGATCTTCTGCGATAGGGTCGGCGCGATCGCCCCACATCGATGCGGAACGGAGGACCTCCGGTGACCGAGCTGCCGGCCCGCGAGAACCGGGCGTTCCTCCAGCGTGCGGTGCGTTTCCTGGCCGAAGAGGCGCGGGTCGACCAGTTCCTCGACATCGGCGCCGGCCTGCCCACCGCCGGCAACACCCACGAGATCGCACAGCGCCGGGTGCCGCACGCCCGGGTCGTCTACGTCGACAACGACCCGAAGGTCGGCGTGCACGCCCGCAAGCTGCTGACCGGCACCGCGACCTACATCGAGGAGGACCTGCGCAACCCGGGCGCCATCCTCGACCACCCGCTGCTCAAGGAGACCCTCGACCTGAACCGGCCGGTCGGGCTGATCCTCATCGCCGTACTGCACCTCCTGCCCGACCACGCGCGGGCCAGAGAGATCGTCCGCGAACTGCTCGCCGCGCTCCCGTCCGGCAGCTACCTGGCCGCCACCAACGTCACCCTCGACCA
Source organism: Actinoplanes hulinensis (assembly GCF_019429605.1). Taxonomy (NCBI): domain Bacteria; kingdom Bacillati; phylum Actinomycetota; class Actinomycetes; order Micromonosporales; family Micromonosporaceae; genus Actinoplanes; species Actinoplanes hulinensis. Next base: position 15,423 of record NZ_JAHXZI010000004.1, read on the forward strand.
CGGCGTTCCCGGCGAGCCGGCCACTGTGCCGGGCGGCGGCAGGCCGCGCAGCCGGGCCGAGTTCGCCGAGTTCTTCACCGGGCTGGGCCTGATCGGCCCGGGCATCGTGCCGGTCTCCGAATGGCTCCCCGAGGTCCCGGCGCACCAGCGGCCCGCACCCGAACAGGTCGCCGTCTACGGGGCGGTCGGCCGCAAACCCTGATCGTCCAGGCCACGGCGGTAACGCACCTCGGCCAGCGGAAAACCGTACGAGTCGTCGACCTTCTCGGCACCGTCCGGACGCCACCCGGCCGCCTCGTAGAACCGTCGCGCCCGCACATTGGAACCCAGCACCCACAGCGTCGCCTCACCGAACCCGGCACCCGCGAGGTGTCGCAGCGCGGCGGCCATCAGCGCACGGCCCGCACCGCGCCCCCAGTGCTCCGGCAACAGATAGATCGCGGTGATCTCGCCGGCGCCCACCTCGCCGTCCCGGCTCTCCCGGAGCGCGGCGAACCCCACCGGCACACCGCCGTCGTCCCACACCAGCACCGCGGCCGGCGGGCTGATCCCGGCCAGCCGGCTCCGCCACACGGGCTCCCGCTCGGCCGGGTCCAGGGAGTCCAGGTAGTCGCCGGGGACCTGGCCCGCGTACGTGGCCTGCCAGGTCCGCACGTGCACGACCGCCAGAGCGGCGGCGTCGTCGGGGGTCGCCTGCCGGATCGTCATGGTCAGTTGTGATATCGCTGGGCCTCGCTCACCCGTTGACGCCACGCGGCACGGATCGCGTCCAATTCGGACCGGTGCCGTTTCTCCCAGCCGTCCAGGTGCTCGCCGACGATCCGGACGGCGATGTCGTAGGCCGGGCGCCGGCAGTCGGCATCGGCGGCGTGAATGGCGGCGATCTCGGCGACCGCCTGATCCCAGCCAGGGTTCGGGGGCGGGTCCAGGCGGGGCGCGAAGAGGAGATCGGTGCGCTCGCCGGGCACGTCGTACCCGTACCTCTGCTTCATGCATTTCGGATAGTGCCGCATGCCGTCGCGCACGCCCGGATCCCGGCTGACGATCGTCACCAGCTCGGCGAAACCGCTGAGCTGGTCGACGGCCGGATGCGGCGGCTCGGGATCCTGGTAATCGCGGTTGCCGAACCGCTCCCGGCAACCGTCCAGGCCGGGGGCCGGTGGGGTGGCGTAGTCGTAGAGGCCGGACTCCCATACCCGGGCGGCGGCCTCTTCGTTCAGCGCCTGGATCCGGCCACGGTCGGTCAGTGAGTCGAAGACCGTGCCGTAGCCGGTGCCGAAACCCAGATCGGCGTCGGTGAAATCACGGTAGAAATCCACATAAGGGTGGCTCTGGTAGGGCTTTCCGAGGTCCCGCATGCAGGCCTCGATACCGCCCTCCACCCGGTGATAGTTGACCAGCAGGTGCGCCCGGCGCTCCACCACGTTCCCGGAGATCTCCAGCGTCAACCGGTCGAGCCGGGCCGCTACGCCCGCGGAGTCGACGGCCTCGGCACCCGCCGCGGGCGACACCGTCCCGGCCAGGACCATGGCCCAGATCAACGCCGCGACGATCCGACGTCCCATATCGGTCCAACGAGGGGATTCGGGAACGGTTACGGCAAAAATCGATGTGACCGTACGGATCTGCCGAGTGACGGTGGCCCGGGCGCCGCCCATCTCGCCCGGGCCACCGTCACGGCTCTCGCGAGGGTCAGCGGCCCCGGGTCGTGGTGGCCTCCTCGCCGGCGGCACCCTGCTCAGCGGCACCCTCATCGGCGGCGCCGTCACCAGCGGCGCCCTCGTCGGCGGCACCCTCCTCAGCGGCAGCGCCCTCATCGGCAGCGCCCTCATCGGCAGCGCCGGCGCCCGCGGCGGCTACCGCCTTGGCGTCGGCGAGCGCCAGGCAGGACTGGAGCAGGGCCTGCTGAGCGGAGGTCACGGCGACCGCGGCGGCGTCCTGGCCACCGGCCTGCTCACCGGCGGCACCCTCCTCAGCAGCGCCCTCCTCAGCAGCACCCTCCTGAGCGGCGCCCTCCTCGGCTGCGCCCTTCCCCGCCTTTCCGGCCTTTCCGCCCTTCCCGGCCTTCGCGGCCTTTCCAGCGGCCTTGAGCACCTTGAGGTACTTCTTGGCGAGGGCACGGTTCTCGGCCTTGGCGGCGGCCGGGTCCTCGGCGGCCTCCGCCGCCTCCTCAGCACCGGCCTCACCGGCGGCCGCGGCCACATCGGCGGCGAACGTGTCGCACGCCGCCTCGAGCGCGACGGCCGAATCGGCGGCCGCCTCCCCGGGGGCCTGCGCCTCCACCGGGGCCAGCGGCTCGCCGTCACAGATCACGCTGCCCGCGTTGACCTGAAGCTCCGTACATTGCGAGACGTCGAACTGCTGACCGTCGACACTCACCAGATCGGCGGCCTTCGTCTCGGTGCCGGCCGACGCCAGCTGCATCCCGGTCACCCCGCTGACCACCAACACTCCCGCGACCACCACCGCGCCGATCGTCTTCCGCCGACTGCCCGGGTTCCGTCGGTACGAGCGCGCCCTCATAATCACTCCTCGTCGTTGGACATCGATGTCATCGGTTGGGGGGCCATACGGGATCCGGCGGCCGGACGGTTCAACGCAAACTTCGCGGACCCCTCCCGCAGGACCGCCAAAGCCCCGATGTCATCGCTGCTCAGCGACCATGTGTGCCACGCCTGGAAAATATTGTCGACGAGGCACGAACCGGCCTCCAATCAACGCTCACGCTGCGTTCACAACAGAGCCCCACGAAGACCGGTTACGCAGAGTGATCCATGTTGGGCAATCATTTTCGCGAGCTATGGTGGTCGCGATGGAGATCTCCGGACTGGGCCCGGTCGAGCACGATGAGCAGCTGGGCTGGTTTCGCAGTGCCCCGGTGCCGGTGCTCGATGACGCACCGTGCCGGATCGCGGTCGAGGGCTACGACGGCGGCCCCGATTTCCACGCCGCGATCCGCGGGTCGGCCCGTCCACCGGCACCCTCCGCAACCTGGGCACCTTCGACGAGCTGACCGAGGACGTGATCTACCGCCGCCGCCCTCCAGAGCACGAGAAGGGTGAGCACCCCCGGGCCGCGCGGCACGAGGGTACCCACTATTGATCGAGTCGGATGGAAAGTTCTGATTCAGCGCCCGTTCTTAGGGGTTTCGACCTGGCTCGGTGCGGTCCACGATGTAGGAACCGGCCGGCTCCACGTCCTCGATCTTCTGCACGGCCGCCCTCGCGATCTTCTTGAGATCCCGCTCGCGCGGCTCCTCCAAACCGACCAGACCCACGGTCACCGACAGATCGTCCTGCGCGACGACGACCAACTTGCCGTACAGGTTCATCTCGAAGTCGGCGTCGGTGACCCGGAGAACCATGGAGAGGCCGACCGACTCGTCACCGAGGCGCGGCTTCCACCTCAGCGGTGACATGGTGAGCTCGACGCCCTCCTGCTCGATCGTCGGACACTCCTCGAGCACATCCATCGTGTCGCTGACCATGTCGACGGCGACCTCCTGACCGGTGTCGGCCAGCAGCTCCAGGGCGAACAGGCCCTTTCTCTCGTTGACGAAGACAGCGGCGGCGCTCTCGCCCTGCTCCCCCTTCACCGGCTCATACGCCTTCACCGGCTCGCGCATATCCGCCGGCTCATACGCCTTCACCGGCTCCCGCATATCCGCCGGCTCATGCGCCTTCATCGGGTCGCGCATGTCCGCCGGGTCGCGCACCTTCATCGGGTCGCGCATGTTCGCCGGATCGGCGTACGGCCGCTGGTCCGGCATGTCCGCCATCGACGCGACGCCCGGCGCGGAGCAGACATCCTGGTCCACGTCGTATCCGGCGATCACCTCACGGAAGATCTCGTCGGCGTCCGGCAGTTCCTGGCCCGTGTACCCCCTCGGCAGGTCCTTCTCGGTGAGCAGCAATTCCTCAAGATCCGAGCCTGTCGGGACGGTCGGCACCGCCGCGGCCGGGGCGGCCTGGACGGTAGCGACCGACAGGCCGAGACCCACGGAAAGCGCAACAATGCTTGAGAACTTCTTCAATACCCCCATTCCATGAATTTTCCTCTACCCCTCACGTCGGCGGGCAGCTTTCGCCGACCGCAGGCCACCGGCGACTCCGAGAACACCGAACGGCCCAGGCCGAATACCAGACGATCCCGAGGACCGCAGGCGGCTTTCGCCAACCGCAGACCGCCACCACGGCGGCCGTCCAGCGCCTGGCAACGGCCGGCCACCGGCGCCGCAACACCGGTCCGGCCAACCCACGCCGCAACACCGATCCGACCAACCCACGCCGGGCCGTCGTGACGGTCACGCCGGCCACCGCCGAGGCGGTCGGGCGCATCTACGGGCCGATCGCCGAGGCCGGGCACCGGCTGCTCACCGGCTATTCGGACGCCGACCTGGAACTGCTCACCGGCTTCCTGGAGGCCGACCGCCCCGGCACGCTGAGAAATGCGGTTCTACTGCCGTTCGCCGGTTAACTCACAGTGACCAACACCCGAGGATCAGCCGGTGTGGACCATCCGCGCCGCTGGAGCGCCTGTTTCTCGGTTACGGGTGGCCGCGATGTCGAGTCGCGCATTCGGATGGCTGCGGCGCCATCCCGACTCGCCGGCGATCTTGGGCGATGGTAGCTGTCGGGCCGATCTTGATTCCCGGTTGCCATCCGGCGGCAGATCATCGCCCATGATCTATTTCCGCTGGAAGACCTTGGGTGATCGGACACACCCGGACGGCCACGATCGCGCAAGATCGCGCCGCTCGGCAACGAGCGCCCAAGATTCACATCGACGCTCGCGGACGACTCGACCAGCTGACGGTGACCGGCCGAATCTCGCGGCGAAGGCGGGGAAACACGCGAACAGGCGACGTGACATCAACGCCAGGCGACAACCGAGAAGGAGACTCCGGAGCGCCTCGGATCCTCCACACGGGCGGGCCGGCGAACGCTCTCGGTGACGCATGGCCAAGGTCGCGAAGAAGATCCCGCGGGCACCTCACCGAACCGCACGGCACCCGCGACAGCAGAGAGCCAGGAGAACGGCCGGGGCGATCTACTGTGACCGGTGGGTGACCGTCCCGTCGACGACGGTGAGGTGTACCGGGGACTCGGCGAACTCGTCCGGGTCCGCGGTGAGCGGGTCCAGTCCGAAGACCGTGAGGTCGGCCCGTTGCCCGGGAACCAGCCGCCCGGACCGGCCGGCCGCCGCGGCCGCCTCGGTGGTGTAGCCCTCCAGGGCCATCTCGGCGGTGAGGGCCTGTTCCGGCAGGATCGGCTCGACGTCGGCGCGACCGGCCGGGCGCCGCAGCCGGGCCGCCGCGATGATGGCCCGCGGGTCGAACGGGGCGATCGGCCAGTCCGAGCCGAGCGTCAGGCGGGCGCCCTGATCGCGCAGGTCACGGGCCCGGAAGGCACGGTCGGCACGGCGTTTGCCGAGCCGGGTGGACCAGTTGTCACTGTGGTCGGCGCGCGTGTAGTGGGTGCAGTGGGTGGGCTGCATGCCGGCGGTCACGTCGAGTTCGGCGAACCGTCCGATCAGTTCGGACGGCATGGTCTCCAGGTGTTCGATCCGGTGCGGCGCCCGGGTTCGCGGCAGGCCGGCGTAGGTGTCCAGCACGTACCGGATCCCGGCGTCGCCGATGGCGTGGGTGACGATCGGGACGCCGTGGCCGGCGAGCCGATGGGCGGCCGCGGCGTACTCGGCGGGGTCGGGCCAGAGGCAGGCGGTGGACTCGCCGTGGGTGTCCGGTTCATCGAGCCAGGCGGTGCCGCCGTCGATGGTGCCGTCGATCATGAACTTGGCGCCCTCGACCCGCCAGCGCCGGCCGCTCAGTCCCTGCCGGGCGATCACGTCGTCCAATCCGCCGGCGCCGGCGCCGGGCATCACAAACGGCGCGCACCGCCACCGTACCGGCAGGTCACCCTCGTCCTCCAGGGCCCGGAAGAGCTCCAGGGAGTCCTCTTCGAAGTCCATGGCGTCGGCCGCGGTCAGCCCGGTGGCGGCCATCCGGTCGAGCAGGTCGCGCAGCCGCTCCCGGCGGGCGGCCGGGGCGTCCGCCGGGAGGAGCCGGCGGACCAGGCTGAACGCGTCGAGTTCGAGCAGGTGGCCGGTGGGCCGGCCGTCGGCGCCGCAGACCACGCCGGCGCCGGACGGGAACTCCCGCGGCCCGGTGATCCCGGCCAGTTCCAGCGCGCGCGGGCTGACCAGCGCCGAGTGCCCGTCGAAGAGGAGCAGGAACACGGGCACGTCCGGACCAGCGGCCTCGACCAGCGGGGCGTGCGTGATCGGCGCGTCCTCGAAAGCGTTCGGGTCGAGGCCCCAACCCTCGATCCATCCGCCGGGCGCCACGGCGGCGGCTTTCAGCGCCGCTTTCAAACCATCGAGGGTACGGACGCCGGACAGGTCCACGCCCCGGGTGAGGCCGATGCCCGTGACCGGGTGGAAGTGCCCGTCCACCAGGCCGGGAGTGATGGTGGCCGGGCCCAGGTCGACGATCTCGGTTCCGGGGCCGCGCCAGTCGCGCACGTCGGCACGGTCGCCGAGTGCGACGATCACGCCGTCGGCCACGGCGATCGCGGTCGGCGCCGCGGATCCGGTCATGGTGTGGATCCGGTCGGCCATCAGGATCAGGTCGGCGGCGCTCACGCTGGGCCTCCTCGGTGGTGCGACGGTTCTCGTCTTCTACTACCGGCGCGATGGGGGCAGGGTTCAGCCGGCGCACGGCTTCGGTGCCGCTCACCCCGTACGCCAAAGTGTTTTTGATCTTGAAAAAGGCGCCCGCCGCCAGGAAGAATGGGGCGCGGGCCGGTTGTCACCGAACGTATCCGAGAGCGACGGTCCAGGTAAGCGCCTACCGGGTGACCACCCGATCGCGCCGCCTCCCATCCCGGATTTGCATCGATGCGCGAAGCTGTCCTTCCCACTCCAGATGAACCGGGATGCGCCTTGACCACCACCTATCCGTGCCCGCGCTGCGGCGCCCCCGCCTCCCTCGACGGTGGATGCCCCGCCTGCGGTGCCGGTCCCGATCCGGACGCCGCCGAGGTCATCCGGATAGACGGCGAGCTCGACGGCCTCCAGCGCGAGCTGCACGCGGCCCGCACCCTGGTGGCCGACATCGACCGGCGGATCCAGGACGCCCGCGGCCGCCGCGCCCGACTCGCCGCGCGGGTGGTCGCCCGGCGGGCTCCGGTGGTGACGACGCCGCCGCCCTCGTTCACGCCGCCGCCGCCCGCCGAGCCGCGGCTGAGCACACTCACCGTGCAGAACGTGCTCTTCACCCTCGGCGGTCTGCTTCTGGTCGTCGCGGCGGCCGTCTTCACGGCGGTCGCCTGGGCGCAGGTCGGCGTCACCGGGCGGGCCCTGCTGCTCGCCGGGGCCACCGTGGCGGTCCTGGCGGTGCCCCCGTTCGCGGTCCGGCGCGGCCTGACGTCCGCCGCCGAGACGCTCGCGGCCGTCGGCCTGCTCATGATCCTTCTCGACGGCTACGCGGCCTGGGCGGTCGACTTCCTCCGGGTGCGTGATCTTCAACCCACCGCGTACGCCGCCGCGGTCCTCACCGTGACCGCCCTCGTGTCGCTCGGCTACTCGTGGCCGACCCGCCTGCACGGCCCCCGGATCGCCGCGCTGCTGCTCGCCCAGCCGGTCCTCCCGCTGCTCGCCGCCGCGGCGGAGGCCGACCTCGCCGGATGGTCGCTGGCGTTCACCGGCACCCTGGTGCTCGACATCGCCGTGCTGCGGATCCGGCCGTCCCGGTTCGCCACCGACATCGTCGGCGCGCCGGCGTACGTCTGTGGCGCCCTCGCCGCCGTGGCCGCCGGGGTCGTCGCCCTCGTCCACCTGGTCGTCCAGGACGCCCCGGTCGACGTCGCCGTGGCCGGGATCGTGCTGGTGCTGCCCACGCTGGCGCTGCTCGGCTGGGCCGTCCTGGCCCGCATCCCGCTGGCTCAGGCGATCACCGCCGGGCTGGCGCTGGTCGCCGCCGGGGTCGCCGCCACCGGCTGGGCGTGGTCCCTGCCCGGCATCGGCTGGCCGGTCACCGAACTGGCCGTCGTCACACTGCTCCTCGCGGCCGTCGCGGCGCTGCTCAAGCCCCGGCTCCCGGTCGTCGCCGGCCGTGGCCCGTGGGTGGGCGCGCTCGTCGCCGGCGGTCCGGCGGCCGCGACGGTCCTGCTCGGCGCCGCGAGCGGGGCGGTACGCAGCATGGCCGCGGCCACGCCGGTGTTCGCCGCGCCGTGGGACCGCGCGGTCACCGGGCCGGGCCGGGACATGCTGGTGGCGCTGGTGGTGACCGCGGTGGCGTACGCCCTGCTCGTCCCCCGCCGCACCCACCCCGGCCTGGCCCTCACCACAGTGTTCGGAGCCGCCCTGCTGGCGCCGCCGGTGTTCGGCCTGACCTGGTGGGCGGCCGCCGTCGCCGGGATGGCCGTGGCCGCCGTGGCGCTGGTTCTCGCGGCCCGTTCGCGAACCCTCCCGGACGCCGTCCACCGCATCGCCGTGTGCGTCTTCGCGGCCCTGCACGCGATCCTCACCGGCCTCGGCCAGGCCGGGGCCGAAGCCGCGGTGTGCGGCGTGATCGCCCTTCTCGGCCTGGGCACGGCGGTGGCCCTGCGCAACACCCCGCGCTCCGCCGACGTGGGGGCCGGTTCCGTCACGGTGGGCCTGCTCGCCGTCCCGCCGGCCGTGTGGCTGGCCCTGTACGCGGGCGACGTACCGGTCACCGCCCGGGTGCGGGTGTCGCTCGCCGTCGCGCTGCTGCTCTGCCTGACCGCTCACGCGGTGGCCCGGCGGCTGCCCGGCTACGGCCTGAACGCCCTCGGGGTCGCCCTGCTCGCCGCCGCCACGGCCCCGTTCTGGTCGCTGCCCGGCACCGACCCGTCCGCCCTGTACGCGGCCGCCGGTCTTCTGCTCGTCGTCGCCCTCCTGCCGCTGCCCGCGGCCCGTTCCGGTGCGGGCGCCGTCGCCGCGCTGCTTCCGGCCGGGGCGCTGCTCGTCCTGATCGCCCCGGACCTCGCGGTGGTCGTCCTGGAGCCGTGGACCGCCCTCGACGACGGCGTCTGGTCCGGCGTCCTACCGCGGCAGTCACCGGTCGCCTGGTCCTCGGTCGCGGCCCTCGCGGGGGCAACGCTCGCGGCCGCGCTCACCGGCTTCCTCATGACCCGGCTCCGGCCCCCGGCCCGCCTGGCGTCGGCGGCCGCCGGCTCGCCGGTCGTGGTGGCCGTCTGGGCGGCGGCGCCGCTGGTGGCGCTGCTGGTGCCGCTGATCTTCGCGGCGGCCGGAGCCGCCTGGCCGACCGTGCCGATCGTCGCGCTGGTCACCGGTCTGGCCGGGATGCCGGCGGTGGCGTTCGCCCCGGTCCGGCACATGGCGAGCGACCTGCTCACCATCCTGTTCGGAGTGCTCGTGGCCGCCGGGCTGGCCGGCTCCACGGCGGGCCACGGGGCCACGATCACGGCGTTCACACTGGTGGCCGCCGCGTCGACGGTGGCCGGACTGACCGGTCGGCGGCCGGTCGAACGGATCACCGGCTGGGCCGCGGGGACGATCTCGCTGACCGTCGTCGCGTACACCATCGCGGTCGCCGCCGATCTCGAACCCGCCGGACCACCGCTGTTCGTACTGGCCGCCGCGGCACTGACCGTGGCGCTCGAGGCGGTCCTGGCGTCCCGCCGCCCGGCCGAGGCGATCGCCCCGTTCGTCGTCGGCCACGCCTCGGCGGTGGTCGCTCTCACGCTCACGGAGAGCCTGGGCTGGGCCGCTCTGATCTGCAAGCTGTGGGCGCTGGCCCTGACCGTCCGCGCCATGCGGCCGGGCGAGACCCGGCGGACCAGGTTCCGGTACGCCCTGGCGGCCGGTTCGGTGGCCCTGCTCGGGTGGTGGCTGCTGCTGTCCTCGCGGGATGTCGAGACGGTCGAGATCTACACCCTCCCGGCGGCGGTCCTGGCCCTGATCGCGGGATGGTTCGCCCGCCGCTACCGGTCCGGCCTCTCGTCCTGGACCGCCTACGGCTCGGCTCTGGGCGCCGCCATCCTGCCGTCCCTCTACGTCGTCGCCGCCAGCGACGCCGACGATCCGCAGTACCCGCGCCGCCTGCTGCTCGGCGCCGGCGCCCTGCTGATCCTGCTGGCCGGCGCCCGCGCCCGCCTCCAGGCCCCGGTGCTGATCGGCGGCGGAACCCTGCTGCTGGTCGCCCTGCACGAGCTGATCCAGGTCTGGGATCTGGTGCCACGGTGGGCGCCGCTGGCCGTCGGCGGCCTGCTCCTGGTGGGCATCGCCACCACGATGGAGCAGCGCCGCCGCGACCTGGCCCGCCTCCGCGACGCCATCACCCGCATGACGTGACCCCGGCTGGCCCCAGCGCTGTTTGAACGCCACTGAAACAGCGCTGAGGGCCAGCCGGTGGGTCAGTAGACGTCGCGGACGTAGCGCTTGTCGGTGGCGAGCTGCTTCACGTAGGCGGTGGCGGCCTCCTCGGTGAGGCGGCCGTGGTGGACGGCGATGTCGTGGAGCGCGCGGTCGACGTCGCGGGCCATCCGGCTGGCGTCGCCGCAGACGTAGAAGTGGGCGCCCGCCTGGAGCCACGCCCAGAGCTGGGCGCCCTTCTCGCGCATCCGGTCCTGGACGTACACCTTGGTCCGCTGGTCGCGGGAGAACGCCGTGTCGAGGCGGCTCAGGATGCCGTCGGCGCGGAGTTCCTCCAGTTCGGCGGCGTAGTAGAAGTCGGTGCCGCTGCGCTGTTCGCCGAAGAACAGCCAGTTGCCGCCGGGTGCGCCGGTGATCTGCCGCTCCTCGAGGAAGCCGAGGAACGGGGCGACACCGGTGCCCGGCCCGACCATGATCATCGGGGTGTTCGGGTCGGTGGGCGGACGGAAGTGCGGCGCCCGCTGCGCGAAGACCGGGACCTCGGCGCCGGCGGCGGCGTCGGCCAGGTGGGTGGAACAGACACCCTTGCGGGACCGGCCACGATGGTTGTCGAAGCGGACCACCGAGACGGTGAGGCTGACCCGGCCGGGATCGGTGAGCGGGGTCGAGCTGATCGAGTAGTGCCGGGGTTGCAGCCTCTTGAGGACTCCGGCCCACTCCTGGGCGTTCGCCTCGACCCGGTGCTCGGCGAGCACGTCGACGGCCTGGCGGCCCCAGGTCCACTTCGCCAGTTCGCCCTTGTTGTCGGGGCGCAGCAGGGTCTTGAGGTGGCCGGCGCCGCTGCGTTCGGCGACGAAGCGGATCAGGTCGTTGGTGACCCGGGTGATGTCGAGGTGCCGGCCGAGGGCCTCACCGAGCGGCCGCGCACCGATCCGGTCCAGCTCGACCGGGGCGTCGGCGGGGAGGCCGGTGACGTCGAGCCATTCCTCGACGAGTTCGGGGCAGTTGACCGGCCACACGCCGAGCGCGTCCCCGGCCTGGTAGTCGAGCAGTCCCCCGGTGTCGAAGGTGAACCGTCGCACCTCCTTGGCCGACCCGGGCAGGCTGAGCAGCCGGTTTCCGACGAGCGCGGCGGTGAGCGGAGCGGCCTTGGTCGCCACAGGGCCGGGCGCGGGAATCGGGCCGGGTGCGGGAACGGGGCCGGACGGGGGAAGGACGACGGGTGTGGCGGCCGCGGCCCTCACGGCGATCGTGGCCTGAGCGGTCCGCACGGCCGGCGCCGGCCCCACCGCGGCGGGAGGGGACGTGGTCAGTGCGGTCAGGACCGAGTCGAGCCAGCCGTCGGCGGTCTCCTCGAAGTCGGGTTCGCAGTCGGCACGCGGCGCCAGCCGCACCGCGCCCAGTTCGGCCAGCCGCTCGTCGAGTCGCCGCCCGTGACCGCAGAAGTCGTCGTAGTTGGAGTCCCCGAAGGCGAGGACCGCGTACCGTTGGCCGTCCAGCCGGGGCGCGCCGTCGCCGGTGAGCGAGTCCCAGAACGTGGTCCCGTTGTCGGGCGCGTCGCCGTCGCCGAAGGTGCTGGTCACGACGAGCAGGTCGGCTCCGGGGTCGAGCAGGTCGGCGGCGGGCCCGTCCATGCCGAGGACGGTCACCTCCCGGCCGGATCCGGCGAGGCGGTCGGCGACGGTCCGGGCGAAGTCCTCGGCGTTGCCGGTCTGCGAGGCCCACAGCACCTGGAGGCGGTCCGCCGCCGGCTCCGCGGCGGGAGACCTTTCCCAACCCGGCGATGGTACGGGTGAGAGCACTCCGGCGAGCAGTCCGTTGACCCACATGGCGGTGGCGTGGTCGAACGGCGCACCGGCGGGCAGCACCGCCGGCCCGGGCCTGCTGGAGGCCCCGGCGAGGAATCCGGCGAGGTAGCGCCGCTGGTCCTCGGTCAGCTCCGGCGGCACCGTGTCGATGCCGAGCGTCTGCCCGAGCGCCCCGGGCAGGACCCCGCCGAGGCCGGCCGAGCCCACAGCGGTGGCACCGACGAGAGCCGGCGGCGGCAGCTCGCCGGGTGACGCGGGTGGGGCCGGTGGGGTGGGGCCGGAGGCGACCCGGGTGAGGGACACCGCGCACACCTTCAGCTCCGGCTGGAAGGAGATCGGGTCGACGGCGTCGCTGGTCACCGCGTTGACGCTGACGTATTCGCCGAAGAGGTCGTTCCAGTGCATCGGGGCGAAGCAGCTTCCGGGCAGCACCCGGTCGGTGACGACGGCGGGCAGGACGGCCCGGCCGCGCCGGGAGGCGATCTCGACGAGGTCGCCGGCCGCGATCTCGAACCATTCGGCGTCCACCGGGTTGATCTCCAGGAACGGCGCCGGGTTGAGCCGGTTCAGCTTGGCGATCCTGCCGGTCTTGGTCATGGTGTGCCACTGGTGCTGGAGGCGGCCGGTGTTGAGCACGAACGGGTAGTCGTCGTCGGGCATCTCGGCCGGGTCGACGTGCGGCCGGGCGTGGAAGACCGCCTTCCCGCCGGGTGTGGCGAACCGCAGGCCACCGTCGGCGGTGCGGTACCGGATCGGGTTGCGTGCGGGGCCGCCGGGCGCCGCCGGCCACTGGACCGGTCCCTCAGTGAGGCGCGCGTAGGTCACCCCGCTCAGGTCGTACCCGGTCTGTGGGTTCTTGAAGGTCTTGATCTCCTCGAGGATCTCCTCGGCGCTCGCGTAGGTGAAGGCGCTCGCGTAACCCATCTCGGCCGCGACGCGGGCGATGATCCGCCAGTCGGGCAGGGCCTCGCCGGGCGCCGGGACGACCGGGTGGACCAGGGTGAGGTTCCGCTCGGAGTTGATCATGATGCCGTCCGCCTCGGACCACATGGCGGCGGGCAGGGCGATGTCGGCGTACGCGTTGGTCTCGGTCTCGGCGAAGGCGTCCTGGGTGATCACCAGCTCGGCGGCCTCCAGCCCGGCGATGACCGTCCGCCGGTTGCCGACCGAGGCGACCGGGTTGGTGCAGACGATCCAGCAGGCCTTGATCTTCCCGGCCGCCATCTGCTCGAACATGTCGACGGTGCCCCGGCCGACCTCGGTACGCAACGTCCCGGCCGGCACGCCCCACACCGTCTCGGTGAACTCGCGGTCGGCGGGCGCCAGCACCGACCGCTGGCCCGGCAGCCCGGGGCCCATGTAGCCCATCTCGCGGCCGCCCATCGCGTTCGGCTGGCCGGTGAGCGAGAACGGGCCGCTGCCGGTACGGCAGATCGCGCCGGTCGCCAGATGCAGGTTGACCAGCGCGTTGGTGTTCCAGGTGCCGTGGGTGCTCTGGTTGAGGCCCATGGTCCAGAGGCTGACCCAGTTCCCGGCCGCGCCGATCCACTCGGCGGCGGTCCGGATGTCGGCCTCCGGGATGCCGGTCAGCTCAGCGACCCGGGCCGGGGTGTAGCCGGCCAGGAACGAAGGCATCGCCTCCCAGCCCTCGGTGTTCGCCGCGATGAAATCCGCGTCGATGTGCCCGTTCTCCAGCAACAGATGCAGCAGGCCGTTGAGCAGCGCGAGGTCGGCGCCGGGCCGGATCTGGAGGAAGAGGCCGGCCTTCTCGGCGGTGGTGGTGCGCCGCGGGTCGACGACGATCAGCTTCGCGCCGGCCTTGACCCTCTCCATCATCCGCAGGAAGAGGATCGGGTGGCAGTCGGCCATGTTGGAGCCGATCACCAGGAAGACGTCGGCGTGGTCCAGGTCGTCGTAGGACCCGGGCGGCCCGTCCGCGCCCAGCGACAGCTTGTAGCCGGTGCCCGCGCTGGCCATGCACAGCCGCGAGTTGGACTCGATGTTGTTGGTCCCGATGTAGCCCTTGACCAGCTTGTTCGCCAGGTACTGCGCCTCCAGGGTCATCTGGCCGGAGACGTACATGGCGAAGGCGTCCGGCCCGTGCTCGTCGATGATCGCGCGCAGCCGGCGCGCGGTCTCGCTGATCGCGGCGTCGGCGCTCATCGGCGCGGGGGCGGCGCCCCGGTCGGCGCGGATCAGCGCGGTGTCCAGCCGGCCGCCCGCGGCGAGCAGGTCGGCGCTGGTCGAACCCTTGGTGCACAGCCGGCCCGCGTTGGCCGGGTGGTCCCGGTCCCCGCTCGCCTTGATCACCCGCAACGGACCGTCATCCTGGCGCGCGACGTCGAGCACCATCCCACAGCCGACGCCGCAATACCCGCACACGGTTCGGACCCTGGTGACATCGGCAGCCACAGGCACCCCTTTCGGTTCGCCCCAAAAGTAGAAACCCCCGGTTTCCGCCTGGTCACTTGAAAGCGCATCCAGCATTACCCGCACGTCACAGTCGTCCGGGAAGCGGTTGTGAGTGGCCGCCGCCACAGAAGCGAACGAGCCGCACCGCCGGGCTTTCGACCCGGGGTACGGCTCGTTCGTCGTACGGGTGGTGTCAGCTCTTCTCGGCGGAAGCGGTCGCCTCGGCCTCGTCGCCGGCCTCGTCGCCGGACTTGGCGGCGTGCCGCGGCGCACCGGACCACTGGGCCGGGACGCCGTTGGCGGCGGCCGTCTTCGAGCCGCGGAGCATCAGCAGGACGCCGAGCACGGCCAGGATGAGGCCGAGCACGCCCAGGCCGATCGGGCCCCAGACGCCCACCAGGTTGAGCTTGGACTGGTTCGCCTTGACGGTGTCGGCGGACTTCGTCACGGTCGCGTCGGAGTAGACGAAGGTCGCGTCCAGCAGCACCTTGGAGCTGCCGTCGTTGCCGAGCAGCGTCTTCTTCTGCTGCTCCTGGACCTTGATGTACGCGCCGGTGACCGGGTCGACCCACACGGTACGGACGTTGCCGTACTGCACGGAGCCGGTGGTCGCGGTCGGCAGGAACTGGCCGAGCAGCAGCTTGACGCGGTCCTCCGGGAGAACCTGGGTCTCGTTCTCCAGCGTCTGGGTGAACTGGTAGGTCTCGACGCCCTGGATCTCTTCGGTCTTGACGAACTTGGCCGGCTTCGCGGTCAGGATGTCCCGGTCGAAGATGTCGTACGTCTGCTTCTCGGTCCCGAACGGGAACTTGTAGATCTGGCCCTTGTAGTCGACGGCCTCACGCTGACCGCCGGTGTCCAGCCACTGGCCGTCCCAGTCCACGGCCGCGCCGGTCTTGCGGTCCACGGCGAGCGAGGTGCTGTACGCGCTGATCAGCTCGCCCTCGGTGTTCTCGACCTGCTGGCCGGCGACCCACACCAGGGCGGTGCCGTCCAGGTCGCCGGTGAGCTTGGCGGTCTCGTCCGAGTCGGGCTGCACGGTGACGGTCGAACGCAGATCGCCGGTCTCGATGGTGGCCTTGCCGTCAGCGATCTGCATGTACGTCGCGTTCGGCGCCTCGGCGATCGACTGGGTCATCTCCATGTCGTACGGAAGCTGCTTGACGGTCGGTGCCACAACGAAGGCGAGGCCGCCGGCGAACACCAACGCCAAGACGCCGAAACCGAACAGCACGGTGCCGATGACGCGGGACTTCATATGTCCTCCACGAGGTGGAAATGGAATAGCGGCAGGAATGATGTATGCCGAGCTTGCAGGAGGTTACTAGAGAGTCACATCAGGAAGCGAGACCCCCGCCACATCTTCCTGAGCGACTGTTGAAACGGACCCACCCTCGCGCCGCAGCACGACGGTGAAATTCCATGTGAGGAACTCCCGCAGCACCGGCACCGAGGCGACCCACTGGGCCCACCAGGGGTGATACCTCGGGATCACATCGACCACCGTGACGTCTCCGGCACGGCGGGCGGCCCGGGTCCAGCGCATCATCCGTGCGGCGCTGACCGGGAAAAGCGTCTCCATGAACCGGTTCTTCGGCTCGTGCCCGTGAACCCGCAGGTAGCGGCGCCGGGCCCGGTCGCCGCCGAACCAGTGCCGGAACGGTCCGGTCTCGTGACCGCCGTGCGGAGACCACCACGGCGTGAAGGACACGAAGACGGTGCCGCCCGGCCGGGTCACCCGGACCATCTCGTCGAGCATCGCCTCCGGGTCGCTGACGTGCTCCAGCACGTTCGACGAGTAGCAGACGTCCAGGGAGCCGGTACGGATCGGCAGGGCGGTGCCGCTGCCACGGACCATCCCGCTCACCTTGGCGCCGGCCGCCGCGAAGTCACCGACCGCCGGGTCGAGGCCGAAGTACGCCGCCCCGGCCCGCTCGAACTCGGCGTTGAAGTAGCCGGGGCCGCCGCCGACGTCCAGCACCGTGGCGCCGTTCAGGTCGGCGTAGGAGCCGAGCTGGCCCACCGAGTCCTCGGCCAGCAGCGAGTAGAACCGGTCCGGGTCGGACTGCTCGACCAGGAACGTCCGGAACAGCCGGACCGACCGGCCAAGGGTGGCGCGGTGGGTGACGATCGGCTGATCGTCCACTGAGATCTCCTTCTCCGGCCGCCCCGAGGACGGAACCGCTGCCGCGGCGACCGCGCACACGGCGGCCAGCATCGCCAGCTGCACCGCGGCGCCGTACGCCCACTCCTGCCCGTGTCCCAGCAGCCTGCCGCCGACCGCGATCCCGACGCCCGTCGCGGCGGACCCGAAGGCCAGCCAGGGCAGGTAGCCCGGCCGCACCTGCCGCACGATCAGCGCGACCAGCAGGAACGCCACGCCCGCGACGCCGAGGACGACCGCCAGCGCGATCACCGGAAGAATCATCCAGCCGGCCCCACCGGGAACGGCGGCGAACCCCCGCGCGAGCGGGCGGACGGCCGGCACGGCACGGCGCCGTACCGGCAGCAACGCCAGGATCACGACCAGCAGGATGCATCCGGCACCGGCCGCGAGCCCCGTACGGTACGGCTCGTCCGGGGTGAACCGCAAGATCACCGTGCCGCCTTCGCCGGCCGGCAGGACGAACGCCTGCTGCCAGCCGTCGGCACGCACCGGGCGCAGCTCCTGACCGTCCAGGGTGGCGGCCCAGCCGGCGTTGTGGTTCTCGGGCACCACCAGCAGCGCCGCCTCACCGGCGGCGACCGTGACGGTCCGCTCGGTCGCCTCCCACGAGTCGACGGTGACGGCCCTGCGGGTCACCGCCGGGGCCCGGTCCGCGGCGCCGTCCGGAACGATCGTGGCCGTGTCGATCACGAACGCCGCCGACGGGACCGTACGCAGATGCTGGTCGCCGGCCGGGAGCCGCACCGACTCCACCGCGAAGTCGTCGCAGACGGTCACCGGGAGGGCGCGGCCGGCCCGGACGTCGCCGAGCGTGCCGGAGACCGAGGTGGGATAACTGACGCCGCCGATCTCGACCCGCGGCCCGGCGCCGCACGCGGCGGCCAGCGGGGTGCTGTCGGCCGCCGCGGTGAATCGCCCGCTCAGGCCGGGAACCTCGATCTCGGCGATCCCGGGCGGAGCCCGCCAGCCCTGCCCACGGGGATCGGCGATCACCGTCTGGGTCTCGCCGAGCACGATCTCCAGGCGGTCGGTGGTGACCGCCGGGAACCGCACCCATCCGTCGGTCCCGACCTCGGCGATCACGTCCTTGCCGGCCGCCCGGACGGAGACCCGGGTGGGGCGGGCCGCGGCCGGCGCCTCGGGCACGGTCAGCCGGACCCGGTCGATCCGGCGGTTGCCGGTCCAGCTCAGGGTGAACACCGGGTCCTCGTCGGTCGGCTCGGCCAGCCAGGCGGTGGCCGGGTCGCCGTCGACGGCCGCGTGGGCGCCCGCCGCCACGTCGCCCCCGAGCACCGTCGAGGCGGAGGCCGTGACCGGCAGCCGCAACGGGACCGTGGCGCCGGGCCGGGCCTGGGCGGTGAACCGCAGGTCGTAGGTGGCGTCCACCGGGGTGGTGAAGTACCGGTCCAGGCCGAGCGGCTCCTCGCCCTGCCGGGCGAGGAACTGGTCGCACCGGACGCCGGCGCCCGCCGTCGAGGCCGGGAAGCAGACGCCACGCTGCTGCGCGTCACGTTCGAACGCGTAGGACGGCACCACGGCGGTCTTCTGATCGCGGGGGGTGCGCAGGCCCCGCTCCGCGTCCAGGCCGGGGATGCCCAGCTCGCGCAGGGCGACCGCACCCTGGTAACCGCTCCGCAGGGCGAGCACGGTGACGCGGACGCCGGCGGTGAGCCCGGGCAGGGTGGAGAGCTTGTGCGGTCCGGGAGTCTCCGGCACCAGCCGGTCCACGATCCCCTGGTCGGTGGTGAGGCGGACCATCACCACCGGGGCGGCGATCCGCAGGTCGCTGGAGAAGTCGACGGTCACCGCGGTGACCCGTTTGGCGGTGCCCAGTTCGACGTCGATCCACTGCCCGGCGCCGGGCTGGAGCGGATCGGACCGCCAGGCCGTCGACGGGTCGCCGTCCAGGGCCGCGAACGGCATTCCGGACGGGTCGCTGGAGCCGACCGAGTCGGCGAAGCCGATGCTGCTGGACGCCTCGACCGAGCGGATGCCCTGGTACTCGGCGACGGTCTGGTGGCCCTTGCCGTCGAACGGGATCAGGTCGGTGCGCACCCGGCCCTGCCTGGTCTTCTCCGACCGGGTCAGGGTCTGGCTGACATTGTCGCGGACCCGGCCGATGTTGAGCTCACGGCGGCGCAGACCGTCGGTGACGATCGGCCGTGCCGCCGACTCTCCCTCGGCCAGGCCCAGGTCACCGCCCGCCTCGCCGGCCAGCACGGCCGGCTGCTCGCCGTTGATCAGCCGCTGTTCCAGGGCGCCCAGCAGGGATTCCGGGCCACCGCTGACCACCGGCACGTCGGTCAGCCGGGTGGCGGAGATCTGCGCGACGGTACGGGAGACCTGGTAGATCTCGATCGACGGGACCGACACGTTCGCGTCGACCGGACTCGGCTCCGGACCGCCGGCGCTCACCCGCGGACCGAATTCGGCGGCGAGGTCCAGGCCGGGCGAGCCGGCGATCGCCTGGCGGACCACCGCGATCGGGGGCGCACCGGAGGCGGCCCGGTCCAGGTCATGGCGGACCAGCAGGTACTGGTAGCCGGAGCGGGCCAGGAACTCGGCCAGGGCGGGTGAGCCGCGGCCCTGTTCGAGCACCGCCTCGACCGCGTCCATCACCCGGATGTTGCCCTCCGAGCTGAGCGGGATCTGGTTGCGGGTGGACCAGGGCGCGCCGGCCAGGGCCTGCATCGGCTCGTCGACCGTCCGGCCCCAGGTGTGCTGGGCGAACCCGGAGCCCGGGACGACCAGGGTGCGCGCCTGCGCGTTCTGGTCGGCGAGCCAGGACGCCGCCGCCCGCCAGTGGGACGGCATCTCGGTCCAGCCCGGTCCCGGGCGCAGCAGCGCCATCCCGGCCGGGGCCGCCGCGACCACCAGCAGCAGCGCGATCACCGGGCTCGCCGGCACCCGCAGCCGCGGCCACCGCCAGGTGAAGGGCTTGCTGGCCAGGTACGCGAGGCCCAGCGCGATGGGCAGGCGCAGCACCGGCTCGAACTTGTGCACGTTGCGCAACGGGGCGAGCGGGCCGTCCAGCAGCTCGCGGACGATCGGGGCGAACGGGCTGTCGAGCGTGCCGACGTACCCCACGGTCAGCAGGGTGAGGCCGGTCAGCGCGCCGATGATCAGAAAGCGCCGCTCGGGCAGGCCGCGCATCGCGAGACCGGTCAGGCCGAGCGCGGCGACCAGCGCGCTCGCGGCCATCAGCACCGGGTTGTCGACCAGAGCCCAGCCGGCCGGCCACCACGGGTCGCCCTGGACGATGTAGCCGACCCACTGGTTGGTGCCGCGTGCCGCCTGGAAGAGCGAGGTGACCGCGGTGGTGGTTCCGGACGACTCGATGAAGTCCAGGAAGGGCAGGCTGTACTCGCCGAACAGCAGCAGCGGAACGATCCACCACAGGGTCGTGCCGATGACGCAGACGCTCCACCAGAGGATCAGCCCGAGGAGCTGCCGGTCCCAGCGCCGGGTGATCAGCCACAGTCCGGGCAGCACCAGGGCCATGACCACCGCGGCCGCGTTGATGCCGCCCATGAAGAGCACGGCCAGCGCGGAGAGCGCGGCGGCCCGGCGGGCGGAGCCGATGCGGCGCCAGGCGACGAGCGGCAGCATCACCCACGGCAGGAAGACGACCGGCAGCATCTCCGAGGAGAGCGGCCCGATCTCGGTGAGCATCCGGGGCGCCAGAGCGTAGGCGAGCGCGCCCACGATGCGGCCGGTGTCGGTGCCGATCCGCAACGCGCGGGCCAGCAGCAGGGTGCCGAAGTAGGCGGCGCACAACAGCAGCGCGCACCAGACCCGCTGGGTGATCCACGGGGGTACGCCCAGCAGGTCACCGGCGGCGAAGAACGGGCCCATCGGGAACAGGTAGCCGTACGCCTGCTGCTGCAGCTCGCCGGAGGCGGACCACGGGTTCCACAGGTGCAGGGCCCGTTCCATGAAGGCGATCGGGTTCTCGGCCATGTCGAGCTTGGTGTCGAAGGTGACGCGGCCGGGACGCTGGAGGAACGCCAGGACGACGAGTACCACGGCACCGCCGACGGCGAGCATGTGACGGCTGGGACTCGGCGGTGCGGTGGTGTTCACAGCAGTCGTCCGCCCCCGGAGGGCAGAGGTCATCGGCGGCACTCCGGAGGCAGGCAGCTGAATTCGGCCAGCGCAGTGTAGAAGATCTGGCGAATTCCGGAAGGTTTCTCGGTCAGGGCGACCTGACCGCCGGTGGCCCTGGCGATCTGGTTGAGCTCGGCCGGGTCGATCTCCGGGCCGACGCCGATGAAGAGGATCGGCAACGGACGCTTGCGGTCGACGAGTTCGCCCAGCTCACGCAGGAGTTCGGCGCGCTTGATACCGCTGGCGTTGTCGTCGGTTCCATCGGTCAGGATCAACACCATGTTGATCCGGCCCGGCGTCCAGTTGCGCGTGGCGTCCCGGTACGCGGCAAGGGCCGTGTCGTAGAGACCGGTCTTCCCGTCGGGCTCCGCCTCCATCCGGCCGACCTTGCGGATGATCTCGTCGCGGCGCGGGCCGATCGGGCCGACCGGGACCACCTCGCGGTAGTCGCGCTTGCCGACCAGGTCGGTCGAGTACTCCCAGACGCCCAGCTCGGTGGTGGGCAGCAGAAGCTTCACGCCGTCCTGTGCGGCCTTGATCGTGGCGTCCATCCGGGACTCGGTGGCGCCGGGAGCCGGCGCGGCCATCGAGCCGGAGATGTCGAAGACGGCCAGCATGCGGGCGCTGATGTGCACCCCGCCCCACGCGTTGAGCAGCGTCTCCGCCTCGTTCTCGGAGGGCAGCGGGGCGGGCGCGTAGGCGGCGGTACGCACCTTCGTGGCGGTCACGATGCCGGCCGGAACCCCGCCGGACGGCGTGCGCAGCCCGTGCCCGGCGACCACCTCGGCGCCCTTGTCGGCGAGGAGCGCGCGCAGCAGCTCGGCGGCATACTCGCGCGGCTCCTCCTCGGCGGTGATCACCGCGTACGGGTAGTCGGGGCTCGGCACCGCCTTACCCGGATAGATCGCGACCTGCTTCTTCCCGCCGTCGGCCGCGAACAGCACCTGCTGCTCACTGGTGATCACGGCGGTCTCGCCCTTGCCGGGGGCCACCGGGTCCGGTGCGGCCTCGCCCGCGGTGGACACGGTGTACGGCGAGAGCCGCCGCATGATGCCCGCGGTGGACGGCGCGTGCCCCTTGGCGATGTCCCGGATGCCGACCAGTGCGCCGAAGCCGAGCGGACTGGTCGCCGGGTCCGGCAGCGCGACCGGGACCGGCGGCTTCGCGGCGCCGATCAGGCGCTGCCAGCTCAGGCCCCGCTTGCCGGCGAGCCGGGCCGCGGTGCCCTCGTCGAGGGCGAGCACGATGGGGGTGGTGGCCACCGAGACGCCCTCGGCCGGCACCCCGAACGCGCCGACCGCGCGGGCGCGGCGCAGCCAGAGGGTCGACTCGGGCAGCCACACGTCGGGGACCTGGGTCACGGTGGGCACGGCCCCGGCGGCCGCGGCGGCACTCGCGCCGGACGACGTTGCTCCGGCCGGGCTCGCCGACGCCGGATCGGAGGCCGCGACATCCGAGTCGATTCGCGCGACCGTGCGCAGCACCTCCGCCGACTCGCGCTCCTCGATCACCAGATCGAGACAGGCGTCGCGGGCGCTCAGCCGGGAGGCGATCTCCCGCACCGGCGAGGCGATGCTCGGCGCGGCGGCGACCCGCAGCGTGGTCCGTTCGGAGCACGGCGGTTCACTACGAGTTCGATCGATATACGTAAATCCAGACCAACCGGCGAGAACCGCGATAAGCGCGATACTCAGCACCGTGACCGGCCAGAACTCCGGTCGCGAGCGGAGACTCCCTTCGCTCACGCGGCTCCTTCCGAGGTAACGCAACCGTTGCGAACGCGCCTGAGCTGACCTACTGTGACGCGACCGCGAATCGTACTCGCTAGTAGGGGTGGCAGAGTAGACCATGACGGATGCCCGCGGCGGTCACGTCCTGTTCCTCAACTGGCGGGACACCAAGCACCCCGAGGGCGGGGGCTCAGAGCTGTACCTCGACCGGGTGGCCACGGAACTGGTGCGCCACGGGTACCGCGTGACCCTGCTCTGCCAGGCACACGGGACCGCACCGGCGGAGGAGACGACCCCGGACGGCATACGGATAGTCCGCCGAGGTGGACGCCACACTGTGTACCTTCTGGCCGCTCTCACCTACCTGTTCGGCTTTCTCGGCATCGGACCTCTGTCCAGGCGCCGTCACGGCCGGCCGGATCTGCTGATAGACGTCGGCAACGGCATGCCGTTCCTTAGCCGTGTCTACGCCCGCAAACCGGTGATCGTGCTGGTCCACCACGTGCACCGGGAGCAGTGGCCGGTGGTGTTCGGCCCCCGGCTGGCCCGGATCGGCTGGTGGATCGAGTCGGTTCTGGCGATCCGGGTCTACCGGCGCTGCCAGTACGTGACGGTCTCCGAGTCGACCCGTGAGGAACTGGTCGGGCTGGGTGTGGACCGGCACCGGATCTCGGTGGTGCACAACGGGACACCCGAGGTGACCGGGCCGGCGCACCCGCGGACCGCGCATCCGAGCCTGATGGTGCTCGGCCGTCTCGTGCCGCACAAGCGGGTCGAGTTCGCGTTGCGGGCCACCGCGCTGCTGGCCCTGGAGCTGCCCACGGTCGAGCTGGTGGTGGCCGGGCAGGGCTGGTGGGACGAGCCGCTGCGGCAGCTCACCGCCGACCTGGGGATCGAGGACCGGGTCCGGTTCACCGGCTTCGTCACCGAGGAGCACAAGCACCAGTTGCTCTGCCAGTCGTGGCTGCTGCTGATGCCCTCGCTCAAGGAGGGCTGGGGTCTGACCATCGTCGAGGCCGGCGTCCGGGGCACGCCCTCGGTGGCGTTCCGCTCCGCGGGTGGCGTCGCCGACGCGATGGCCGACGGCGAGACCGGCGTGCTCGTGGAGAACGAGTACGACTTCTTCCTCCAGGTCCGCGCGCTGCTGCTGGACGCCTCCCGGCGTACCGGGATGGGCCTGGCCGCCGCCGTGCACGCCGGCGCCTTCACCTGGGAGAAGGCCGGCCAGGGGTTCTCCCAGGTGGTGGCGCGGCAGCTGAACGGCGGCCAGCGCGGCCACCAGGTCCCGGCCGACCAGCCGGCCTGAGGCCGCGACCGGACGGGTCACGGCCTCGGACCGGATACGGTCAGGAAACCGCCGGCGCCACCGGCCGCGCCGTCACGACGTTGCTCGGAAGGCTGTCGCCACCGTAGCCGGCCGCGACCATCCGGAACTGGTAGTCGCTGCCGTTGGTGAGATCACCGACGATCATCGTGCAGCAGGTGGTGACCGGGATGCTGGTCCTGGTGAAACCGGTCTGGCCCGCGGACACGTTCCGGATCTCGACGAAGTGCCAGTTGTCCGCGCTCCCCTGCCACGTGAGCGACACCTGGCCGTTGCCGGGGACGACCTGGAGGCCGGTCGGCGCGGGCGGGGGCGGGAAATCGGCGATCGCGGTGTCCGGCGCCGACAGGACCGACTCACCGGTGCCACCCAGGGCGCTGACCGCGAACTCGTACTCGTGAGCCTCCTCTAGCCCGCCGGCGACCATCGTGCAACAGGTGGTGACCGGCCAGGCCAGCTTGGTGTACTCGGTCTGGCCCGTTGTCACGTCCCGCTGGTAGATGTAGAACCAGGTGCCGGCGTCCGGATAGGACCAGGTCAGCTTGATCGTGCCGTCGGTCTGGGCGGTGGCGTTCAGATTCGTCGGCGCGGGCGGCGGCGGGTACTTCGCGATCGCCGACACCGTCTCCAGGACTTCCGACTCGCCGCCGTTGCTCGTGGCGGCGACCTGGTACTCGTACTCGTGGTCGTGGACCAGGCCACCGGCGACCATCGTGCAACAGGTGGTGATCGGCCAGGCCAGCTTCGTGAAGGTGGTCTCCCCCGCGGACACGTCCCGCTGGTACACCCAGAACCAGCTGGTCGCGTCGACGTGCGACCAGTTCAGCCGGATGGTGCCGTCGGCCTGCGCGGCGGCCGAGAGCCCGGTGACCGGCAGAGGCCGGCTGTAGAACGCGGTCTCCGTGACCGTCGCCGACGGAGCCGAGGTCCCGCCACCGTGCACGGCGACCACGTGGAAGGCGTACTCGTGCCCGTTGCCCAGCCCGGTCACGGTGAGGGTCGTGTCGAGCGGGCTCGGATCCCACAGGCGGGTCGCCTGGGTCTCGCCCGCGTCCAGGTCCCGCCGGAACACCTCGTAGCGCCAGACGTTGGGGACCCCGGTCCAGTTCAGCGTGATCGATCCGCCGTCCGACGCGACCGCGGTCAGCCCGGACGGGGCGGCGGGCGCCGGGATCGTCACCGTGGCCGCGGCCGTCGCCGACTGAGGGCCGGCGCCGGTGGCGTTGACGGCCGCGACGCGGAACTCGTAGCGGTGCCCGGTGCGGTAGAAGTTGGTGACCGTGCGCGACGTCGTGGACACCCCGGTCGCCACCCGGGTGAAGTGCGTCTGCCCGGCGGTCACGTCCCGCTCGAAGATCGAGTACGTGAGCCCGGTCCCGGCCGGGGCCTGCCAGGCGAGCTGGACGGCGCCGGCGCTGCCCGGGGTGGCGGTCAGGCCGGTCGGCGCGGCGGGGACCAGCGCCGGGTCGGGCACCGGCAGGGGCCAGCCGACCTCCACGAAGCGCGGCCGGTACCGGGTGACGTCCGTGTAGACCGACCCGCCGTCCAGATTGTTGACGTTGTAGGAGACCAGGAGCTTGCCCGAGCGCGCCAGTTCCGGGTGCAGCCGGGAGTCGTAGACCATGGCGCCCGGGACGCCCACCGGCTCCGGCGCGGTGAACAGGAGGGACGGGCCGGTGAAGGGACCGGTGGGTGACGTCGCGGTGTAGGCGACGAAGTCGGAGGAGAACGTCTGGTTCGTCTCCTGGGTGACGAGGACGTAGGTGCTGCCCACCTTCTGGACCCCGAACCCGGCGCCCACTCCGGACAGCAGGCGCGCCGAGGCAGACTCGGAGTTGCTCCACGTGCTGCCGGTCCAGAACTGCCACGCGGTGGCGAGGCCACGCGAGGACCGGACCCTGGCCAGGTGGGCGAACCGGAGCTGCTCGGCGTCCTCGGCGCCGTAGATGTAGGTGTAGGTGCCGTCCTCGACGATCGCGGAGCCCCAGGCGACCCGGCTGCCGTATCCGCGGTCGGTGACGCTGGTGACCGTCATCCCCGGCAGTGCGAAGGTGACCACCGCGCTGTCGACCAGCGCGAAGTCGAGCGGGCCGCTGCCGGTGGGGCTCATTCGCTGGTAGACGGCGCGGAGGGTGCTGCCCTCGACGGTCCCGTCGCCGACCCAGTACCGGTCGCCGCTACCGGCGGGCGGCTGCACCAGCGATTTCGGGGCCGCCGCGGTGCCACCGTGCAGGGTGTCGACGAGCTTCGCCCCGTCCTGCAGCACCACCGAGTTGTTGATCATGGGAGTGTTCGCCGGAAGCCCGCCGCCGGGGTTGACCGGACCGACCAGGGTGTCCGAGAAGAACCAGGCGTTACGGCCGTCCGGCAGCGGCACGGACACGGTGCTGTCACCGCTGGTCCACTCGCCACCGGTGTTGCCGTACGCGTTGAACTCGGTGTTGAGCGCCGCCGCCGACATGCCGCCGGCCGGCAGGGCCGCCGTGGCGGGCGTCGCGGTCGCGACCAGCGCTGTCGTCAGGACGGACAAAGCGGCGGCCGAGGTGATCGGCACGCGCAACAAGGATGTGATCGACAAGGAACCTCCCGTGTAGGCCCCCATCGTTGATCACTTCATTTGAATATGTCCATTGAACGATGGTCATCAAGATCAATCCGTCCGGATGTGGCCACCCGGCACCGCACTGAGTAACATCGATCAATTTTTGTCGATCCCTGAACGACGACAGCCGACCGGCGATCCCGCCGGTCGGCTGTCGGTGTTTCCTTGCTCAGCGGGAGCCGTAGGCCGCCGCACCCTGCTGCGGATCGGTGCTGCTCACGCTAGCGACGTGATCGGCGGAGGGATTCAGGGCGCTGACCGCCGCGAACACTCCGACGACCCCGAGGATGCCCCCGGCAAACGTCGCAACAATGAACGTGGCCAGTTTGGCCATGATCTTTCCTCCCCGGTTCGGTGGGTGCGCGGACAGTACCACGATCTACTACCCAGTAGCAGTAGTGCAAGAACGCCGCTGACCACGACCGCCGCGGCCAGCAGATGGGCGGCCAGAACGGCAGCCCGGCGGCCGGCGCCCGCCTCCTTCAGGACCGCGGGAGCCGCCGGGTTCTCCCACAGTTGGAGGTACCGGCCGTCGTACACCAGGCGCAGGCCCGAGACGACGGACTCATCCGGCTCCCGATGGCTCCGGGCCACCAGCACCCAGCGGGTTCCCGCCTCGGCCGCGGGACGGCCCCGCGCCAACAGCGCGCCCACGGCGGCGGCCCGCGGGCTCTCCCCCTCGACCGTCACCGGACCGACCCGCAGCGCGTCGTTCATCAGCACCGGCACGTCCAGGTACCGGGGCGCCGGATCCCGGATCACCACGCCGCCGGCCCAGCCGTACCGCTGATAGCCCTCGAACGGCAACGAGAGCACCTCGCCGGGCCGCTCCCGCACCAGGGCCGCCACCGCGCCGAAATCGGCCGGGTACCGCACCGGCCGCAACTGCCCCATCGCACCGAACGCGAGGTCCGGCAGCAACACCACCGGCAGCAGGGCGGCCGCGGCGAGCAGCGTCCGGCCGACGGCCGGATCCCAGCAGCGCGCC
Source organism: Actinoplanes hulinensis (assembly GCF_019429605.1). Classification (NCBI taxonomy): domain Bacteria; kingdom Bacillati; phylum Actinomycetota; class Actinomycetes; order Micromonosporales; family Micromonosporaceae; genus Actinoplanes; species Actinoplanes hulinensis. The sequence continues at coordinate 42,920 of NZ_JAHXZI010000004.1, forward strand.
ACACGCTCGGCGAACAACTCCGCGCCGAGCGCGAAACCGAGAGCCAGGACCAGGGCGTACGGGATGAGGAACTTCTGCCCGTCGCGCAGGAGCCCGCCGCCCGGCACGTGCACGACCGCCCACTCCAGCAGCACGGCTGCCGGGGTCACCCCGGCCAGCGCCAGCAGGAACCCGGCGCCGGCCAGCACGAACAGCCGTACCGTGCCGTCCGGGCGGCGCCGGCGCAACTCACGCAGGCCCGGCACGGCCACCGCCAGCAGCAGCACGGTCACCAACGGGACCAGCACCGACTCGCGGCTGGCCGGCACGGTCTGCGCGTTCCAGATGCCGCCGGTCCCGGCCAGCGCCGTCCAGACGCCGGCCCAGTTCTCCGCCCGCGCGGCGAACTGGGCCACGCCCTCGGGATCGGACGTTCCACCGGCCGGAGCCGTCAGGGCAGCCACCAGCCAGGGCATGTTCAGGGCGGCCACCGCGGCCAGGGCGACGGCGGTCACCCGCCGCCGCAGCGGCAACAGCACGGCGACGGTCGCCAGCGCGATCAGGCCGCCGGTCGGCGTCAGCGCGGCGGGCGCGGCCGCGACCACCAGGCGGGGCAGGCCGCCGCGCCGGCCGGCCCGCATCTCACCCGCCGCGAGGATCAACCAGGGCAGGCAGGCGTACGCCAGGAGCAGCACCCACTGGCCCAGCAGGAGACGTTCGGCGAGGTACGGCGTCCACGCGTAGGCCAGAGCCGCCACCACGCGGGGCAGCAGCCGGGTGCTCGGCAGCAACCGGGCGGCTCCGAGTGCGGCCAGGTAGACGATCGCCACCAGCGCGATCCGCTGCAACAGCCAGCCCGGCATCACGAGGCTCGCCGCCGACACCGCGGCGTCCAGCGGCACGGCCCGTGGCAGCGCGTCGGCCGGGGCCAGCATCTCCCAGGTCATCGGCTGCCGGGGCACGAACGTCATGTCGTAACGCAGCACGTATCCCGGCAGTGCGAGGGGAGCCAGCACCACGGCGGTCACCGTGGCGGCGACGCTGTGGAGGACGAACCCCTGGCGCACTATCCGGCCGGCGCCGGAACGACGTTCCCGACCACGATCTCGTCGGTGCACACCCCGGCCGCGGGGTCGAGGACCTTCAGCTCGATCGAGTCGCCGCCGCCGTGGGCGAGCAGGAACATCGCGTTCAGCCCCTGATGCACGTCGAAGGGCACGACCTCACCGTCACCGAGCCGCAGCGTCGCCGACGTGTTGCGGTCGCTGAGGTAGGCGATCCGGACCACGTGCCAATAGTCGATGACGCCCGAGGCCAGCGGAACCTGAACCGGAGATCCGGTGACCCGGTACCCGCAGCCCGGTTGAGGCCCGGGTTCGGCGGCGACGCCGGTCACCCACGCCGGCCGCACGTGCCCGGCCTCGTCGAGGACAGACAGGTCGCGAGACTGGGTGACGAAGATCGGGCCGTCCGCGAGCGGCGCGAAGAACTCGGACTGCTTGTTGTACGGCGCGGACAGCGGGCCGACCACACCCTCGGGCACCGGCTGATCCATGAACACCGTGCCGGCCGGTGCGCCGGCCAGGTCGGCCCGCGCGGTGGCCAGATAGTCGCGGCCCTGTTTGATCGCCCACTGGTCGCCGAATCGCACGGCGGTGAAGGCGGTGCTCAGCACGAGCGCCGCCAGACCACCGATCAGCAGGCGGGGGGCCAGCGCGCTGCCGCTCAGCGCGGTCCATCGCGGCGCGGGGGCGGCGGGCTCCGGCTGGTCGCGCCGCAGGCCGCAGAGCGCGGCTCCGGCGGCGATCGCGGCGACCACGACGACGTCCGCGATGTACCGCGGCACCGCGCCGGCCACGCCGCTGAACACCGAGCCGAGCCGGGTCGAGCCGAGCAGCCCGGCGACCAGGGCGGAGTAGAGCAGCACCAGCAGCCAGGCACGCCCGGCCGCGGCGCCGCGCAGCCACACGGTGAAGGCCACGAAGGCGAGCACCACACCCACGCCGGTCCACCGGGCGATCACCGAGGGCGCGGTGATCGGGGCGCCGTCACCCGCGGCGAGCCAGGCCCACGGACCGCCGACCAGGCCGGGCAGCAGGGTGTGCCCGAACATCTGGGTCAGGAAGGTGAGCACCTCGTCGACCGAGGCGGGCTTGCGCAGCGAGGACGTGGACCGGGACAGGTAGAACAGCAGGAAGGTCGCCGAGACGAAGGTGAGCACCGCCCAGGACTGCCACCACCGGGTCACGGCGGTGAACAGCGACCGGAACGGGCCGCCCCGCGTGTAGAGGCAGAGTGTCAACAGGAAGACCAGGGCGACCGACAGGATCGCCTTCTCGAAGAAGGCCAGACCCAGCAGCACCGACAGGCCCAGCGTGAGCAGGTGCACAGGTCGCCGGGTCCGGATGTACTTCACCTGGGCGCCGACCGCCAGGACCATGGCGAGCTGCATCGGGATCATGTTGATCCCGACCGCCCACCACGAGGTGGCCTCCAGCGTGAGCGGGCTGAACAGGAAGACCGTCAGCGGAACCAGCAGGCTCCAGCCGGGCTCCAGCATCAGGACGAGCAGCCGGTAGAACGCGATGCTCAACACCGCCTGACCGATGACGATCAGCGCCAGGTACGGCCCGTAGCCGAAGCCGCCGGCGTGGTGCGTCAGCCAGGTGACAAGCTGTCCGGCCGGCATGAGGTGGTTGTTGAAGAGCGCGAAAAGATAGCCCGGAGTCGGGTCGAACCTCTCCGCCATCGAGATCAGCGGGAAGTCGTCGAACGCCAGGTATCCCCGGCCGGCGATCGCGGCCCTGGCGGCGACGCTCACCACGATGAGCGCGGCGGCGACGACCCCCACGGTGAGACTGATGCCGGCGGCCGGCCGGCCGGCGGCCGGTGCGGGCGCGGGACTGCGTTCAGGAGGCGGGGCCAAGGACACGACAGCAGGTTGCCACAGCGCCACCGCTTTGGACAGGCCGGGTGAACAAATCGGCGGCGCCCCGCGGGGCGCCGCCGATCACAGGTCAGAGGGCACGCCGCCGGTAGCCGGCGGCCTGCGCCTCGGTCTCGGTACAGAAGTAGTCGTCGACGAAGAAGTGCACCGTATAACCGGGATCGCCCGGAACCCAGTAGCTGTTGGCGGCCGCGAAGGTGGTGGCGATGATCGGCCGCCCGCCGCATTTCACGACGTAGAGGGGGTACCGGGCGAACGGGGCGATGCCGGGGATGAAGCACGCGACGGCGTAGACGGCCAGCAGCCCCACTGCCACCCGCCACCGACGGGACCGTCGCGTGCTCAAATCCGGCCTCCAACCGCTCAGTAGCGGACCATGCCGCGCTGATGGATCTGGCCCAGCCGCGTGGTGACGGCTCGCTGATAGGCCCGGTGCCCGGCGGCGTTGGGATGCATGGCCCCCTCCTTGTGGGACCAGCGTGCGGTGATCTGATTGATGTATTCGCCGTTCGTCGAACAGGCCTCGTGCCCGGCGAACTCACTGGAGAGCTCGGTGATGACCGGAATCGCCCCCGCTTCGGTGGCCGACTGCCGGATGACGCCGTTCATCCGGGTACCCAGGCGGCGGATCATCCGGCGTTCGGCGTCGCTGAGCCCGGCATCGAAGATCGCATTGCAGTTTCCCACTCCGGGCGGGGTCAGCAGCAGAGGATATCCGGCCACCACGATGTCCGCCCCGGGCGCGATCGCACGGATCTCGCGATACGTGTTCCGCAGCGTGACCGCGTAGTTGTCGATGGCCCTGTTGATGACGGCCTCCCGGCCGGTACAGGACGACGTCCCCAGGATGCAATCGGTGAGCTCGTCGGCGAAGCCGACGTCGTTGCCGCCGATCGTCAGGGTGATGAGTGTCGGACCCGGCTGGCCGATGCCCGGAAGCTGGCCGGACCGCATGTCCGGCACCTCGGCCCCGGTGCAGGCGAGGTGCCTGGCCATCGAGGACGCGTAGTTGAGGAGCAACGGCCACGCCAGGGGCGAACGCAGGCAGTCGCCGCCCGTCTCGTACCCGGCGCCGACACCCGCGGAGAACGAGTCCCCGAGGTGGTAGCGGCCGGAGTAGTGCACCTGTCCCCTGGTCCGGATCTCCAGAGGGGGCGACACCGGACCGAGCACGTCGCCGTTGGACGGGGTGACCCGCCAGCGGTACCACTTGCCGGCCCCGAGATAGCCGCCCTTGAAGGTGGTGCCGAGGACCGGCGTACTGATCTTGGTCCAGCCGGCGTTGGGGTTGGCGCTGATGTCGGCGTACTCGACCCAGTAGCCGGTGGCGTTCGGCGTGGCCGTCCACCACAGCTCGACCGACGAGGTGCTGGTCGCCGCCCCGTTCAGGATCGGGGCTCTGGTGAGCGTCACCGAGGGGCGGGTGGACACCGTGTTGCTGGCCCCGGACTCGTTGCGCTCATTGAACGCGGTGACCTTGAACTCGTAGATACGGCCGTTGACCAGGTTGCCGGGCGTGAACGTGCAGCACCTGGTGACCGGGATGGGCAGTTTGCGCCAGGAGCCCTTGGCCTCACGCTGGTACACCCAGTACCACACGTTCGCCGTGGGACTGGCGCTCCAGGACAGTGACACCTTGCCCGCCCCGCTGAACGCCGTCAGGTTCGACGGGGCCGTCGCGGCCGGGGGCAACGGAGTCGCCGACGCGACGCCGGACGGGTTCGCCGACACCCCCGCGACGTTGAAGGAGTACATCCGGAACTCGTACCTGGTGCCGTTGCCCAGGTAGCCGGCCGTGAAGCTGCAGCAGGTGGTCACCGGGGACTTGAGGCGCTTCCACTTACCGCCCTTGGAGCGCATCTCCACCCAGTAGTAGACGTTGACCGTGCTGCTCGCGGTCCAGTTCAGGACGACCTGACCATTCCCGGCGGTCGCCGTGAGCCCGGTCGGGGGCTGTGGGATCGGCGGGAACGGGCGTGCCGTGACCTTGTTCGACGCCGGACTGTCGCCGGCCGAGTTGGTCGCCGTCACGTAGAACTCGTAGAGATGGTCGTTGGTCAGGTAGCCGGCGATCATCGTGGTGCCGCTGACCGGCAGGTCGAGCTTGCGGAAGGACGAGTTCGCGGTGACGTCCCGCATCCAGACGTTGTAGAGCACGCCGGCGGTGCTGCTCGCGGTCCACCTGAGCGTCACCTTCGCGTCCCCCGCGGTGGCGGTCAGGCCGCCGGCCGGGTTCGGCAGGGCGCTGAGGACGTTCACCCGGATGGTGCCGGAGAACGCGCCCTCACCGGCCGAGTTGGCCGCGGTCACCTTGAATTCGTACTGCGAGCCGCCCGCCAGGTAACCGAGCGAGGCGTACGGCGTGCTCACCGGGTACTCGCTGCGGGAGAACGTGGTCTGCCCGGTCGTGACGTTGCGCCAGTAGGCGTAGTAGTAGAGGTTCGGCGCGGGCGGCGTCCACGTCAGGTCGACGTTGCCGGGCCCGGAGGAGACGCCCTGGAGACCGGTCGGCGCTCCGGGCCGCTGCACCGTGGACGTCGCCGCCACGGTCGCCGACACCGGCCCGGACCCGGCCCCGACCGGGCTGACCGCGAGAACCCGGTAGTGGTAGATGTGGCCGGTGGTGAGGTATCCGGCGGTCATCGAGCAGCACACGGTCACCGGCAGGGCGAGCTGTTTGAAAACGGTCTCGCCGGCGGTCACGTCCTTCGTCTGGACGTAGTACCACAAGTCCGGGCCCTGCGAGGTCCACGCGAGCTGGATGTCACCGTTACCCAGGGGCGTGGCGGTGAGCCCGGTGACCTGTCCCGGCGGGGGCGGCAGGGGCTTGACCGTGGCCGCGTTCGAGAACCCGGACTCGCCGCCGCCACCGTCGATGGCCGCTACCCGGAACTCGTAGGTGTCGCCGTTGGTCAGGAGACCGGCCCGCATCGTGCAGCAGGTGGTGACCGGATCGGGCAGCCGGGTGAACCCGGGCTCCTCGTCCGAGACGTTCCGCATCTCGACGACGTACCAGACGTTCGGGTTCTCCGCGCCGGTCCAGGACAGGTCCGCCGCGCCGTCGTCGGCGGTGACGGTCAGGTTGATCGGCGCGGACGGCGGCGCGAGCGTGGCGGTGGCCTCTACGACCGGGCTGGTGTCGCTCTCGCCGAGCCGGTTGACCGCTCCGATCTTGTACTCGTACTCGTGGTTCGGCACCAGGTAGCCGGCCGTCATCTCGGAGCCGGCGGTGACGGGGAGTTCGAGGCGGGTGAACTCCGGCTCCTCCGCGGTGACGTCGCGCTGGTAGACGTAGAACCAGTCGTCCTCGGCGGCGTGGTCCCAGTTCAGGTGGATCGTGCCGTCACTCAGCGGTCCGGCGGTCACGCCGCTCGGCGCGTCGGGGACCTCGAGGGCCACATCGACGCGGGCGGTCTCCGAGGTGTCGGACTCGCCGGCGGTGTTGGACGCCGTCACGGCGAACTCGTACTGGTGGGCGTCGTCGAGCGCCTCGACGGCCAGTTCGGTCTGCCCGGCCTCGACCGTGTCCACCGGCAGCAGGGTGGTCTCCCCGGCGGTGATGTCACGCATCGCGACGTCGTACTCCTCGGCGCCGGCCACCGGCTCCCAGGAGACGGTCGCCGTACCGATCTTGTCGGCCTCGGCGCTGACCTCCTCGGGGGCCGGCGGCTCCAGCACCCGCACCGCCGTGGTGATCACCGCGCTGGCGGCGCCCTCGCCCCCGGCGCCGGCCGCGGTCACCTTGAACTCGTAGGTGTGCTGGTCGATCAGGCGGTCCGGGGTCATGCTCGTCCCGGTGACGGCGGAGACCTCGCGGGCGAAGTGTGTCTGGCCGGCCGTGAGGTCGCGCCGGTGGACCCAGTAGCTCAGACCCGATCCGGAGGGAGCCGTCCAGCCGAGGGTGACGCGGCCCTCGGCGTCCGCGGTCGCGGCCAGGCCGGTGGGAGCGGCCGGCACGTCGCCGGGCGCCGGCCGCGGCCAGTCCACCTCGACGAAGCGCGGGCGCCCGTTGCGGACGTCGGCGTACACGTCGTCGGGGTGGAAGCCGCCGACGGCGTACGACATCAGCAGCTTGCCGGCGCGGGCGAGGTCCGGATGAAGGCGCGCGCCGGAGACGTGGAGCAGATTCTCGCCGGCCGTCGGCTCCGGGGCCTGGTGCAGCGGGATGGGGCCGGTGAACGGCCCGGCCGGTGACGTCGCGGTGTAGGCGACGAACCACGGGTCGAACGGCAGGTGGCTGTCCCCGGTCACGACGACGTACTGGTCACCGTGCCGCAGTGTTCCGAAGGCCGACTGCACGCCGCTGAGCAGGCGCACCGACGCCGACTCCTGCGACGACCATCCGGAACCGGTCCAGAACTGCCACGCTCCGCCGATGTTCCCGGCGGGTACCCGGGCGAGATGCGCGAACTGGATGTCGCTGTCGTCGCCGCCCTCGGTGCCGTAGATGTACGTGTGGTCGCCGTCGGGGAGGATCGACGCCCCCCAGGCGATGTCCCCGCCCAGCGACAGCGGCGCGACGTCGGCGACGGTGAGGTCCGGAAGCGAGAAGGTGACCAGGGCGGTGCCGACATGCTCGAAGTCGAGCGGGCCCTCGCCGGTCTGCTTCTTCCGCTGGTAGACGGCCTTGACGGTGTCGCCCTCCACCACGGCGTCGCCGATCCGGTAGAACTCGTCCGCGGCCGGGGCCGGGATCAGGGACTCCGGCGCTCCGGCGGCGCCGCCGGTCAGCGTCTCCACGAGGGCCGAGCCGTCCTGCACCACCGCCGTGTTCTTGACCAGCGGGGTCTCGGCCGGCACCGACCAGTCCTCGGCGACCGGCCCGATCAGGGTCTCGGAGAAGAGCCACAGGATCCGGTTGTCCGGCAGGAGCACCGACGCCGTCCCGTCACCGGCGGCCCACTTCTCGTCGCCCGCCGAGTATCCGGCGAACATCGCCTCCACCGAGGCTCCGGACATGCCGCCGGACGGTGGGGCGGCCAGCGCCGGTGCGGCCCGTGTTCCGGTCACCGCGGTGACCGCCAGAAGGGACATGACAACCGGCGTGACCATCCACCTCCGGAACCCTCCGCCCCTGCTCAGAGGGCCCTGCTCAGCTAAGTACATCAATTGCTCCCCGTTAAGATCATCAATTGGTTCCCCGACTTTGCACGATGGGGCACCCGCAGAGAAGAGAGATCATCAGGGCGTGCATGAAGTGACGTGGATGGATCAATGCCACTATTGATCATCGATGTGATCGAAGGCGCTCGTCATCGGCCCGACCCGAACATGCCGTCGGCGCCCCTCCGTGGCGCCGGGCGATTTCCGGCCCGGCCTTCTCACATACGGCGCGACGCGCCCGATGAACGAACAGATCCGCAGGGACCAGCCGTCCCGAGTCTGGACCTGAGGTTTCCTCACCAGTAACCTGCACGAGCCGACACAGCGCCGAAACAACGGCGCCTGGCGATTGCGAGGCGAAATGACCGATTCCCCGAACACCGCGAGCGTGGACGTCTGCGTGGTCGGCGGCTGTGGCCGGGTGGGCCTGCCGCTGGGCATCGCACTCGCCTCGCGAGGGCTGTCCGTGCTGCTCTACGACATCGACGCGGCCGCCGTCGAGCGGGTCAACGCGGGCGTCATGCCGTTCGACGAGGAGGGCGCGGCCGCTCCCCTCGCCGAGGCGCTGGCGGCCGGCCGGCTCCGGGCCAGCACCGCACCGGAGAGCGTGGGGCGCGCCGACGCTCTGGTCGTCGTGGTCGGCACACCGGTCGACGAGCACCTCAACCCGGACCTGGGCGCGGTGCCGCGGGCGATCGAGCGGTGCGTCGAGCACCTGCGCGACGGCCAGCTCATCGTGCTGCGCAGCACCGTCTACCCGGGCGTGACCGCGCTGACCGAGAAGCTGCTGATCAGCCGCGGCCTCTCCGTCGACGTGGCGTTCTGCCCGGAACGGATCGCCGAGGGCCGGGCGATGACCGAACTGTTCACGCTGCCGCAGATCGTCGCCGCGCGTACCCCGCAGGCTCTTGATCGTGCCGAGAAGCTCTTCCGGAACCTCACCGACTCGATCGTGCCGCTCGAGCCCGAGGAGGCCGAGCTGGCGAAGTTGTTCACCAACACCTGGCGCTACCTGAAGTTCGCGGCGGCCAACCAGTTCTGGATGATGGCCAACGACTTCGGGCTCGACTTCGCGCGGATCAGGCACGCCGTGTCGTTCGACTACCCGCGCGCCGCCGACCTGCCGATGCCCGGGTTCGCGGCCGGGCCGTGCCTGCTCAAGGACACCATGCAGCTGGCCGCGTTCAACCGGAACAACTTCGTGCTCGGCCACTCGGCCATGCTGATCAACGAGGGCCTGCCGCTCTACCTGGTGTCGCGGCTGGAGGACCGGTTCGACCTCGGTGAACTGAGCGTCGGCATCCTCGGCATGGCGTTCAAGGGCGGCAGCGACGACTCGCGCGACAGTCTGGCGTACAAGCTGCGGAAGATCCTCACGCTCAAGGCGCGGGAGACGCTCTGCACCGACCCGTACATCCGGGACGACCGGTTCCTTCCGCTCGACGAGGTCCTCGAACGGGCCGATCTCCTGGTGATCGCTTCGCCGCACCCGGACTACGCCGGCCTGAAGACCGACAAGCCGGTCATCGACATGTGGGGACTGACCGGGCAGGGGGTGCTGGTGTGACACCACGCGTCTCGGTGGTCATCCCGGTCTACAACGAGGGGCCGGAGGTGGTCCGCCACCTGGAGCGGATCCTGCGCGAGGTACTGCTGCCGGCCGAGATACTGGTCGTGCACGACATGCCCGAGGACACCACGGTGCCGTTCGTGCACGAGCTGGCCCGGACCGATCCGCGGGTGCGGGCCGTACTGAACACGTACGGCCGGGGCCCGGCCAACGCCATCCGGTTCGGCATCGACGCGGCACGCGCCCCGGTGGCGGTGGTGACGATGGCCGACGGCTGCGACGACCCGCGGCAGATCGACGACCTGGCCCGGCTGGTCGACCGCGGCGTGGTGGTCGCGGCGGCGTCCCGCTACATGCCCGGCGGGCAGCAGGTGGGCGGGCCGCGGTTCAAGCGGATGGCGTCGCGGTGGGCCGGGAAGACCCTGAGCATCTTCGCCCGGGTCGGCACCCGGGACGCCACGAACAGCTTCAAGGCGTACGACACCGACTTCGTCCGCGAGGTCGGCATCGAGTCGAACACCGGTTTCGAGATCGGCATCGAGCTGACCGCGAAGGCGACCCGCCTGCGCCGCCCGGTGGCCGAGCTCCCCACGATCTGGCTCGACCGGCAGCTCGGGGAATCACACTTCGACGTGGGCCGGTTCATGCCGAGTTACCTGCGCTGGTACTTTTTCGCGTTCGGCCGGCGCATGTCGGACGAGCAGATGGCCGCCCGCTGGGCGGACAAGAGGCCCACCCCGGCACCGTCCGGGGACCGTGACAGGGAGGAAACGCCCGCATGAAGGTTCTGGTCACCGGTTCAGCCGGTTTCATCGGCGGATATCTGGTCGAGGAACTGCTGGGCCGCGGGCACGAGGTCGTCGGGCTCGACAACTTCTCGAAGTACGGGCCTGTGTCGCACAGCTACGACGACCACCCCAACTACCGGTTCACCGAGGGCGACGCCCGGGACACCGAGCTGGTCACGAGGCTGCTGGAGGGCTGCGACCACTTCGTCGCCGGGGCCGCCATGATCGGCGGGATCTCCTACTTCCACGCGTACGCGTACGATCTGCTCGCCACCAACGAGCGGATCATGGCGGCCTCCTGCGACGCGGCGATCAAGGCGCACCAGGCCGGGACACTGAAGAAGATGACGTACGTGTCGTCGTCGATGGTCTTCGAGTCCACCGACCGCTGGCCCAGCCGCGAGGGCGACCAGCACGAGGTGCCGCCGCCCAAGTCGTCCTACGGTTTCCAGAAGCTGGCCGTGGAGTACTACGCCCGCGCCGCCTGGGACCAGTACAAGCTGCCGTACACGATCGTGCGGCCGTTCAACTGCGTCGGCATCGGCGAGGGCCGGGCGCTCGGCTCCACCGAGGTGATGTCCGGCAACGTCAAGCTGGCCATGTCGCACGTCGTCCCGGACCTGGTGCAGAAGGTGCTGAAGGGTCAGGACCCGCTGCACATCCTGGGCGCCGGCGACCAGGTGCGGCACTACACCTACGGCGGGGACCTGGCCCGCGGCATCGCCACCGCGATCGAGCACGAGGCCGCCCTCAACGAGGACTTCAACCTCTCGACCGCCGAGTCGACCACCGTGCTCCAGCTGGCCGAGGTGATCTGGCGCAAGATCAAAGGCACGGACACCCCTTTCCGGTACGTCAGTGACGAGCCGTACGCGCACGATGTCGCGATGCGCGTACCGGACGTCGCGAAGTCCCGCGAGGTGCTCGGCTTCAGCGCCGACACCAGCCTCGACACGATGCTGGACGAGGTGATCCCGTGGATCAGGCAGGCGGTCGAGGACGGGCGGCTGTAGCGACTCCGGCCGGAAACGCGGCCCGGCGGATCGGCGCCGGGGCGGCCGCGGTCGCGATCGCCAGCGCGGTCGCCAGCGCTCTGGGCTACCTCGTCCCGGTGCTCGGCGCCCGTACCCTCGAAGCCTCTGACCTGGGCGCGCTCGCGACCGTGCTGGCCATCGCCGGCATCGCGGCCGTGCCCAGCATGGGCCTGCAGATCGCGGTGGCCGTGCACCGGGCCCGGCAGCCCGGCGCGGGAGCCCAGCGGGCCGGATGGCTGACCGCGGCCGTGTGCACCGCACTGGTCGCCCTGCTGGCCCCGGTGGCCGGCCCGCTGCTCGACGTGCCGGTCACGGTGATCCTGCTGCTGGCCGTCTACACCGGCGCGATCGTGGCGGCCGGTCGCTGGCTCGGTGAGCTCCAGGGCGACGAGCGGTTCCTGCTCCTCGCCCTGGGCATGGCCGTACAGGCCGTCGGCCGGTACGGCGGCCTGAGCGCCGGGCTGCTGCTGGGCGCCGGGCTGACCGGGTCGATGCTGATCGGCACCGCCACCGCCATGCTGATCCCGGTCGCGCTGATCCTGCTGACCCGCTCCTCCGCGGGTACGCCCACCGGGCTCGGCATCACCGCGAGGCAGGTCTTCACCGCCTGTTCGGCCACCCTCGCGATGCTCGTGGTCTCCTACGCCGACCTGCTGCTGGCCCGCGCGCTGCTGCCGGCCGCCGCCTCGGGCGCGTACGCGGTCGGCACGGTCCTCACCAAGGGCGCGATCTGGGCGCCCCAGGTGGTCACCGTGCTCGCGCTCCCCCGGCTCGCGCACGGCAGCAGGCGCGCCCTGCTCGTCGCGGTCGGGCTGGTCACCGCGTCCGGCGCCGTCCTGGTGACCGCGTCCGCGCTGGCCGGTGGGCTGGCGTTCGGGGCGGCCGGCGGCCCGGACTACGCCGGACTGGGCCGGTACGCGCCGGTCTTCGCCGCCACCGGCGCCCTCTACGCGCTGGTGTTCGTGCTGGTCAACGCACAGGTGGCGGCCGGATCACGATGGCCTTCGGCGCCCATGTGGGCGGGCTGCGCGGTGCTGGTCGCGGCCACCACCGTGGTGCCGCACACATTCACCGCGATCATGTGGTGTGCCACCGGAACCGCCCTCCTGGTGCTCGTGGCTACCGCGTTGATGCCCAACGTCGCGCGGCGGCACGGGTTGCGGCCGTCTCCCCCGTCCGGAACAAAGGTTCCCGAGTCGGATTAAGCCGTCCAGTCGGTATTAGTCGTGCGGTGTCCTTTCACGTCGCAATCGACCCGTGTGCGTGGCTACCTTCCTGAGCACCTCGGCAGAAGGAGCACACATGGCTGACAGCAACATCGACCGGCGCACCCTGCTCGCCGGCACCGCGGCGGGCGCGGTCGCGGCGACCGTGGGCACCACCGGCGTCGCGGCGACGGCCGCGGCAGCCGCGCCGGCCGTCGCGCCCGGCGCTCCCGCCGCGCCGAACGACTGGAAACACGCGAGCGCCGGCACCCGGGGCAGCGAGATCGCGGTCAAGGCCGGCCGCGACAAAGAGGGCCGCTTCGGCATCATGTTCAAGAACACCGAGGCGTACGCTCCGCCGGAGGACCTGCTGCGGAGCCTCGCCGCGCAGATGGGCGAGCCCACCACACCGAACCCGACCGACCTGGACAACCCGCGCATCCCCGCCGGGTTCACCTTCCTCGGCCAGTTCATCGACCACGACATGACGCTGGACCGGACCCCGCTGGCGGAGGCGCAGGCCGACCCGCTGGCGCTCACCAACTTCGACACCCCGGTGTTCGACCTCGGCTCGCTCTACGGCCGGGGCCCGGCCCAGGACCCCGATCTGTACGAGGCCGACGGTCTCCAGATGAAGATCGTCCGCAACGCCAACGGCGTCGACGACCTGCCCCGCCGGACCGACGGCAGCGCCATCCTCGGCGACGCCCGCAACGACGAGAACCTGATCGTCGCCCAGCTCCACCTGGCCTTCGCCAAGTTCCACAACCGGGTCCTGTCCGAGGGACTGGCCACCAGCCTGGCCGAGGCGCAGCGGATCACCCGCTGGCACTTCCAGTGGGTCATCATCCACGACTTCCTCGACAAGGTCGCCGGCTCCGAGGTGGTCGGCCGCTACCTCAACAACAAGGGCCAGGTCAAGCGGGAGTTCTACAAGCCGAAGAACCCCAACCGGCCGATGATGCCGATCGAGTACTCGGTCGCGGCGTACCGCTTCGGGCACAGCATGATCCGGGCCGGGTACCTGCTCAACAACCGTGCCGGCGTCTCGGCGGCCGCGATCTTCGGCCAGCCGGGCGCCGACCTGCGCGGCAACCGTCCGCTGCCGGCCCGCCTCGAGATCGACTGGTGGCACTTCTTCGACGTGCCCGGCCGGCCCGCCGCCCCGCGCAACGCGGCCCGCCGGATCGACGGCAAGATCTCCCTGCCGCTGTTCAACATGCCGACCACCGTGGTGGACGACGGCACCCCGTCGCTCGCCGAGCGCAACCTGATCCGCGGCGTCCGGCTCGGCCTGCCCGCCGGCCAGGACGTCGCCGCGCGGATGGGCGTCACCCCGCTCACCAACGCCCAGCTCGGCCTGCCCGACCCGGACAACGCCGGCTGGCAGGGCAAGGCCCCGCTCTGGTTCTACATCCTCAAGGAGGCCGAGCTCACCCACGCGGGCGAGCGGCTCGGCCCGGTCGGCGGCCGGATCGTCACCGAGGTCATCCTCGGCATCCTGGAGGCCGACAAGGAGGGCTTCCTCAAGCGGAAGGCGGACTTCCGGCCGACCACGCCGATCGCCCCGGCCACCGGCCAGTTCAAGGCCGGCGACTTCCTCAAGTTCGCACTGAACCTCTGACCCTCGCGCACTGAACCTCTGACCCTCGCGCACTGAACCTCTGACCCTCGCGCACTGAACCTCTGACCCTCGCGCACGGGACCGCACGCCTCGGCGCGCGGTCCCGTGCGCCGGTTCCCTAGGGTGATCACATGGGACCCGGTTTGAATTCCAGGAAGGCGCGAGGCGCGCTGCGCACATCGGCGAGCATCTCACTCCAGATGCTGCTGGTCCTGCTCGCCACCTGGGTGACGCTCTGGCTGCTCGGCAAGGCCTGGCCGGTGATCTGGCCGGTGGTCATCGCCCTGCTGCTCACCACGCTGACCTGGCCCCCGGTCCGGTTCCTGCGCCGGCACAAGTGGCCGCCCGCGCTCGCCGCCACCCTGGTCATGCTGCTCTTCCTGGTCGTCGCGATCGGCACGCTGGTCGGCATCGCGGTGCCGGTCGGCGCCAAGTCCGGCGAACTGGCCGACCAGGTCGTCGCCGGCATCGCCGAACTGCGCGACTGGGCCGCCGGGCCACCGCTGAACATCAGCGACGACCAGGCCAACGAGTACCTGAACACCGCGGTCGACAAACTCCAGGCGAGCGTCGGCAGCATCGCCACGGCCACCCTGAACGGCGTCGGCTCGTTCTTCAACGGCCTGGTCAACACGATCATCGCGCTGTTCCTGATGTTCTTCTTCCTCAAGGACGGGCCGCGCTTCCTGCCCTGGCTCAGCCGCCAGTTGCCGGGCCGGCTCGCCACCGACGTACCCGCCGTCGCCGGCCGCAGCTGGGACGCGCTCGGCTCGTTCGTCCGCTCGCAGGCGCTGGTCGGCATGATCGACGCGGTGCTGATCGGCATCGGACTGTTCGTCCTCGGGGTGGACCTGTGGCTGCCCCTGGCCGTGCTCACCTTCGTGACCGCGTTCGTGCCGATCGTCGGCGCGCTCTTCGCCGGCTTCGTCGCGGTGGTCATCACCTTCGTCACCAACGGCGGGACCGACGCGCTCATCGTGCTGGCCATCATCGTCGCGGTGCAGCAACTGGAGGGCAACGTCCTCCAGCCCATGGTGCAGAGCCGCGGGCTCGGCCTGCACGCCGGGGTGGTGCTGCTCGCGGTCACCCTGGGCAGCAGCCTCTACGGGATCGTCGGGGCGCTGCTCGCCGTACCGGTCGCCGCCATGCTCGCGGTGTTCTGGAACTACCTGCGGGAACAACTCGCCGACCGGCCCGCCGTCGTCCCCGAGCCACGAACAGCAGAATCGGCAACCGTCGATTAACTAGGCGCCGCGGGCTAGAGTGTGGCCCGTGAGGGCCAGGTGAGCGCCGTGGCGCGACAGGAGACCGTCCTCGCCGACGACACCCGGCTCCGCGACCGGCTCGTCTTCGGCGACGAGGACGCCTTCGGTGAGCTGTACGAACGGTTCAGCGCGCTCGTCTACACCGTCGCCGTCCGGGTCACCCGGGACGAGCGCGCCGCCGAGGACGTCACCCAGGAGGTCTTCCTCTCCGTCTGGCAGCGCCCGCTCGCCTTCGACCCGGCCAAGGGCAGCCTGCGCGGATGGCTCGCCATGCTCGCCCACCGGCGGGCCGTCGACCTGGTCCGGCGCGAGGAGACCCACCGGCGCTCCACCCAGGACGGCAAACTCAGCGCGGAGGCCCTCAGCCGCGGTGACCCGGTCGGCGACCAGGTCGAGGACGCCGACGCCACCCGGCGGCTCCGGCTCGCGCTCGGCACCCTGCCCGAACACCTGCACACCGTCATCTCCCTGGCCTACCTCCAGGGACGCACCTATCGTGAGGTCGCGGCCGAACTCGGCCTGCCCGAAGGCACCGCGAAATCCCGGCTCCGCGAAGGGTTACGGCGATTGACCGTGGCGTTGAGTGGAAATCACGCTCACGACCCGGAGGCACAATGACCGGCACTGATCGTCACGAGATCGTGGCCCCCCTCCTCGGGGCGTGGGCCCTCGACGCCTGCCCGCCCGGCGACGACGGCCTCGTCCGCGAACACCTCGACCACTGCGACATCTGCGCCGGCGAGGCACGCACCCTGCGCGAGACCGCGGCCGAGCTGGGTGGCACGCACCGGCGGCCCCCGGCCCGGCTCGCCGCCCGGTTGCGGTCCGCGGCGCCCGCCCGGCGGCGTCCGGCTCCCGCCGCTCCGGGGTGGGCGCAGCCGTACGCGGCCCAGGTGGCGGCCCTCGACCTGCTGCTCACCGGGCTCGACGACGACCACTGGGGGCGGATCGCGGCATACGGGGAGTGGAGCGTCCACGACCTGCTCGCCCACCTCACCGCCACCGACAGCCTGATCGCGGCCGCCCTCGGGGTCACCGTCGAACCGCCGCTGGCGCCCGGATCCGACCCGGAGTCCCGTACCCGCGAGGTGTTGAACTTCGCCCGGTCCCGCACCGCCGAGCAGGCGCGGCGCACCTGGCGCGCCCAGGCCGAAGCCCTGTGCGGCGCCCTGCTCGCCGGCCCCGCGCCGACCGGGACGATCGCCGTCGGCTGGGACATGCCGGTGCCGGACGCCCTGGTGGCGCGGGCCTTCGAGACCTGGATCCACAGTGAGGACATCGGCGGCGTCCTGGCCCGGCCCACCGTCGCGCCCCTGCCCGAACACCTCAACCCGATGGCCGACCTGGCCGTCCGGACCCTGCCGCTGGCCACCGCCACCCGGGTCACCGCGCCGGAGGGCCGCCACGTCCGGCTGAACCTCACCGGGCCCGGCGGCGGCACGTGGACCGTCCCGGTGACCCCGCCGGCGCCCGGTTCCACCCCGCCCGCGTCGCTCGTGCCGGACGCCGAGGTCACCGCCGACATCGTCGAGTTCTGCCGCCTGGTCGGCGACCGCCGCCGGCCGGACCAGCTCTCCGTCAGCATCACCGGCGACACCCGTCTCGGCCTGGAGTGGCTCGCCGCCGCCCCCGCCCTGGCCGTCCCCTGACACCCCGCCCCCGCTGGCTCTCAGCCCTGCCTCGGCAGCCGTGAAACATCTTCAGCCGGCCGCCAGAGCTGTATCGCGGGGCCTGAGACAGCACTGGGAGCCAGCTGGTTCGGGCGGGTGTGCACTGTGGGCCGACAGGGCTGCACCGTGGGCCAGCGGATCCTGGGTGGAGGGCCGATAGCTTTCGGTTCGTCATGGCTCTACAGGGACGGGCCGGGGAATGCGGGACGCTGCGGGAGTTCATCCGGGCGCTGCATGGGGGCCTCGGCGACGCGCTGGTGCTGGTGGGCGATCCGGGGTCGGGTAAGACCGCACTGCTGGAGGAGGCCGTCACCGGAGCCTCCGGCCTGCGGGTGATCCGGGTGACGGGGGTGGAGGCGGAGAGCGGCTTTCCCTATGCGGCGCTGCACCGGCTGCTGATCCCCGTGCTGCCTCTCGCCTCGACGTACCTGCCACCGGACGGTCTGCGGGCGTTGCATGCGGCGTTCGGGCTGGTTGATGATCCGCCCACCGGGCCGGAACCGGTCGTCCGGGCGGTCGCCGCACTACTCGGCGGCCTCGCTGTCGAAAGCCCGGTGCTCTGCTGCGCCGACGACGCCCACTGGTTCGACCGGGAGTCCCTTGCGGTGCTCGCCGCGGTCGCCCGCCGTCTGCCGGGCGCCGCCGTCGCCGTGATCCGGGACGGACGGACGGCGGCGCGGTGGGCTCAGGGCGGAAGGGCGGGGGTGGGACTGATTGTGGCGGCTCGGGAGATGCCCGCCGGGTGGGGGCGGTTCCCGGTGCTGGAGGTGGCGGGGCTGGGCGCCGCGGACGGGGCCGCCGTCCTGCGGTCGGTGGTGGCCGGGCCGCTGGATGCCCTGGTCGCGGCTCGTCTGGTGGCGGGGACCGGCGGGAATCCGCTGGCGCTGATCGACCTGGGGCGGGAGCTTTCCGCCGATCAGCTGGCCGGGGCGCAGTCGTTGCCCGATCCGCTGTCGGCCGGCAGCCGAATCGAGGAGTTCCACCTGCGCCGGGTCCGGGAACTGCCGGACGACACCCGGACCTGGCTGTTGATCGCCGCGGCCGAGCCCGGTGGGGACATCGCGCGGATCGCGGCGGCCGCCGACCGGCTCGGCATCGCTCCGGGGGCGCCCGGACCGGCGGTGGCCGCCGGCATACTGACACTCGGGGTGACCGCGGTGTTCCGGCGTCCCCTCGCCCGGTCGGCGATCTACAGCGGAGCGACCGGTGACCGGCGGCGGGCCGTTCATGCCGCCCTCGCCGCCGTGACCGGACCGGCCGACGACGCCGACCAGCAGGCCTGGCACCTGGCCGGATCCTGCGCGGGGCTCGACGAGACGGTGGCACGGGCTCTGGTCGGGGCCGCGGACCGGGCCGGCGAGCGGGGCGGATATGCGGCACGGGCGGCCTTCCTGACCCGGGCCGCGGAACTCACCCCGGGCGCCGGCCGCGCGGAACGGTTCCTCGACGCGGCCGAGGCCGCTCTGGTCGCGGGCGCGCCCCTACAGGCACGGCGGCTCGCCGACGCCGCCCTCGAGGCAAACACACCCTCACCGGTACGCCGACCCGCCCGCACCGTCCTGGAAGCGGGGTCGCCCCCGCCTGATCGGCAGCCCCGTGACGTCGCCCGTGACGGAGAGGTCGAGGGCTTACGAGCGCGGCAGGTTGTTGGTGGGCGGGCGATGCTCGTCGAAGCGGGGGCCGTGGTGATGTCGGGGCGCGCGGCGGCGTACGCGGAAGGGTCTCTGATCTGTCTGGAAGCCGCGCGCGCGATCGGGGAGAGTGAGCCGCGACTGGCTCGCGGAGCTCTGCTCGAAGCGGTGGAGCATCTGATCCGCGCCGGGAATGCGGGACCCGGCACCGGCCTCGCCGAGATCGCGGAGGCAGCGGCCCGACCGCCCAGCGGCAGAGGGACAGCGCGGGTGAGCGGGGCCGCCGAGGTTGACGGGGCGGCGGTGGTGGAGCAGCAGCTACGGGCGTTCGGCGCGCTGGTGGCGGAAGGATGCGCGGCGGCCGTGCCCGAGGTGCGGCGGGCGGTGGGGATGCTGCTGGCGCCGAACGTCCCGGACGACGTGGTGTTGCGGCGGCATCTGACCGCGGCGACGCTGTCGGCTCTGCTGTGGGATCCGGGTGCGGAGCGCGCGGTCTGGCGGCTGGTGGTGCGGACCGCGCGGCGGTCGGGGGCCCGGTTTCAGCTGGTGACGGGGCTGTACGGCTCGGCGGACGCGGCGGCGCGGCTCGGTGATGTGGCGGCGGTTCGGGAGTCGCTGGCGGAGGCGGAGCGGGTGTGTGCCGAGATCGGCGTCGACCCGCGCCCGGACCGGCTCGCCGAGGGGGCGGTGGCGCAGGCGCTCGGCCGGGGTGACTATCGGCGGGCTCGGGTTCTGGCCGGTCAGGTGGTCGCCGCGGACGTGCTCGGGGTGCATGGGCGGGTGCTGCCCGATCTGGTGGAGGCGGCCGTCCGCAGCGGTGATCCGGAGACGGCCGGTTCGGCGCTGGCGAGGTTCACCGGCTTGGCGGAGGCGGCGGGCACCGGCTGGGCGCTGGGTGTGCTGGCCTGGACGCGGGCGCTGGTCGCCGGGGCCGGGGAGGCCGAGCCGCTGTACCGGCGGGCGGTCGCGCTGCTGGCCGGCACCGGGGCCCGGGCGGATCTGGCGCGGGCGCATCTGCTCTACGGGGAGTGGCTGCGGCGGCGAAGGCGGCGCCGTGATGCCCGCGACGAGTTGCGCCGGGCGGCTTCGATGTTCGAGGCGCTGGGCGCACGAGGGTACGCCGAACGCGCGGCCCGGGAACTGGACGCGGCCGAGGGGACGGGCGGCGGCCTGACCCCGCAGGAGCTGACGATCGCGCGCCTGGCCGCGGCCGGCGCGACGAACGGGGAGATCGCCGCGCGGCTCTTTCTCAGCGCGAACACCGTCGACCACCATCTACGCAAGGTGTTCCGGAAACTGGACGTGACCTCCCGCCGTCGGCTGCCGCCCGTCTAGGTCAGGTGGCGGTCGAGGAAGGTCAGGCCCTCGTGGACGAGCGGGGCCAGGCCGGCGCCGACGAAGCAGTGGTCGGCGCCGGGCACGATGTGCAGTTCGGCGGGGGCGCCCACCGCGGTGAGGCGTTCGTGCAGCTCCCGGCTCTGGCCGACGGGCACCACCCGGTCCTGGTCGCCGTGCACGAGCAGCAGCGGCGGCGCGTCCGGGGAGACGTAGCTGACCGGGCTGGCGGCGGCCGACTCCTTCGGCATCTCCTGGACCGGGCCGCCGACGAGCCGGCTCTCCGGGGAGTCCGGGGCGTCGTGGTCCTGGAGGCCCCGCGGGTGGTTCTGGGCGGCCATGGTGAGCAGATTGCTGGGCGCGTACCAGAGGACGCCGGCCCGGACCGCGTCGGAGACACCGGGGTCGTGGTCGCCGACGGTGGGATCGTCGCCGGTGAGCGCGACGAGCGCGGCCAGGTGGCCACCCGCCGATTCGCCCCAGATCGCGAAGCGGCTCCGGTCGAGCCCCAGGTCGGCGGCGTTGCGGCTGAGCCAGCGGACGGCGGCTTTGACGTCGTGCAGCGGGGCCGGGAAGGTGGCTTCGGCGCTGAGCCGGTAGGTGACGCGGGCCAGCGCGTACCCGGCGGCGAGGATCCGGTCGCCGATCCGGGCCGGGGCGAGCTGGGGCCCGTCGTGCTTGTTGGTGCCGTAGCGCCACGCCCCGCCGTGCACCCAGATCACCAGCGGCAGCGGGCCGTCGACGAGCGGCCGGAACAGGTCGAGGGTGACCGGCCGGTAGCCGGGGTGCTCGGCGACGATCGCGTCGATCACCGGGGTCGGTTGCCGTAACACGAGATCCCCCTGCTCAGAATCGGGTTTCCCGGGGGCGGCACCGGGCGGTTCAGATCCGAGGTGCCCGCCTGCGGCCCGGGAAAACCAGCATGCCCGGAGAAACCGGCTCCGTGCGTCCTGCTGTCCGGTGTGCGACCGCGCCCGCGATGCGCTAAAGATGTTCTATGCGCCTCAACCGCAGACTGCTTCTGACCGGGGGCTCCGGTGTCCTCGGGGTGACCGTGCTGAACACCGTGACGGGCTGTTCCGGCGCCGATCCGGCGGGGACACCGTCGGCGGCCGCTCCACCGCCGGGCCTGGTCGGCGACTGGCGCCGGGTCGATCTCTCGTTCGTCTCGGTCTACCTGCTGGTCCGGGGCGGGGAGGTGGCCGTCGTGGACACCGGCACCCCGGGTTCGGAGGCGTCGGTGGAGGCCGGCCTGAAGGCGGCCGGCCTGGGGTGGGACTCGGTGCGGCACGTGATCCTCACCCACCAGCATCAGGACCACGCGGGCGGGCTCGCCGCGATCGCCCCGCTGGTCGGCGCCACCCTGTACGCCGGTGAGGCGGACGTGGCGGCGATCGACGCGGCGGGCGACACGCTGACCCCGCTCAAGGACGGCGACGAGGTGTTCGGCCTCCAGATCATCGGCACCCCGGGGCACACCCTGGGTCACGTGTCGATCTTCGAACCGGG
This sequence comes from Actinoplanes hulinensis, assembly GCF_019429605.1. Taxonomy (NCBI): domain Bacteria; kingdom Bacillati; phylum Actinomycetota; class Actinomycetes; order Micromonosporales; family Micromonosporaceae; genus Actinoplanes; species Actinoplanes hulinensis. The sequence goes on from NZ_JAHXZI010000004.1 coordinate 64,580, forward strand.
GACCGGGGTGCTGGTGACCGGTGACGCGCTGCGCAACCAGAACGGGCTGGAGGGTTCCGCCCCGCAATACACGGCGGACGCCACCCAGGCCGCCGCGTCGGTGAAGAAGCTGGCCGGCCTGGAGGTGAAGGCGATCCTCCCCGGTCACGGGGAGCCGTTGACCACCGGGGCCAAAGAAGCGCTGCAGAAGCTCGCGGCGTCGCTCTGAGACTCGTTCAGCCATGACCGTTTCCGGCCGAAGAGGTTTTCGTGACGCCGGACGCGAAGTGAAGGTTCCCGTGACGGATACAGGGTTGACCGGCCTCGAGGTGGTCGACGAGCTCGGTCGTGGCGCGTTCACGATGGTCCACCGCGCCCGGCGCGGCGACCGCTGGTACGCGCTGAAGCGCCCCCTCGCCGACGCCGCCGAGTACCCGAGGATCCGGACCGAGTTCGCCCGTGAGGCGTCGTTGCTGGCCTGCATCGACGATCCGGCGGTGGTGCGCGTCTTCGCGGTCGGCGACCTGGACGGCGTACCGGCTCTGGTGCTGGAGCATCTGCCCGGCGGAACGCTCGCCGACCAGCTGTCCGGTGGCGTGCTGGCCGAGGACTGGGTGGTCGCCCTGGCCGCCCGGCTGGCCCGGGGCCTGGCCGCCGCGCACCGGCTCGGGCTGGTGCACCGGGACCTCAAGCCGGGCAACATCATGGTCGGCACGGATCAGCCGGCCAAATTGATCGACTTCGGTCTGGCGCAGCTCGGCGAGGAGACGGGACCGTCGAACCAGGCGGTCGGCACCTTCCTGTACTCGTCGCCGGAGCAGTCCGGCATGCTCAAGCGCCCGGTCGACGGCCGCTCCGACCTGTACTCGCTGGGCGTGGTGCTCTACGAGTGCCTGGCCGGGCGGCTGCCGTTCGAGACCGACGACGTCGGCGAGCTGCTGCGCCTGCACCTGGCCGCCCCTGTTCCGGACCTGGCGGTGCTGCGCCCGGGCATCAGTCCGGCGCTGGCCGAGGTGGTGTACCGGCTGCTCGCCAAGGACCCGGACGACCGCTATCAGGACGCCCGGTCGCTGCTCGACGCCCTGCGCGGCTGTCCGGGCGGAGAGGCCGCCGAGCAGCCCGCGGTGGGCGCGTGGCCACTGCGCGGCCGGGCCGCCGAGACGGAGCGGCTGGCCCGCCGCTGGGGACGGGCACGGGCCGGGCACGGCGGGGTGGCGGTGATCCGCGGCGGGCCCGGTTCCGGCCGGACCCGGCTCGCCGAGCAACTGGCCGCCGAGGTGGAGGCGGCCGGTCTCCCCCTGTTCTGGGCCACCTGCCGGGCCGGCGAGGCGACCCCGCTGTCGGCGGTCCGGGAGGCCGTGCGGAACTGGCTGGCCGGGGTCCGCCGACTTCCCACGGCCCGGCGCGCGGCGGTCGAGCGGCTGGTGGCGGAGGCGGCCGCGGCGGCCGGGCCCCGTCTGCTGGCCCGGATCTCCGGTGAGCTGGGCCTGCCCGGCGCCGACGTCGCGCCGGCCGGCGGTGACGAGCACGTGCTCGGCGCCGGGGCCACCTTCCTGAGCGAGCTGGCCACCCGTTGCGGTGGGCTGATGCTGGTCATCGACGACGCACAGCATCTGGACTCGGGCTCCCGGCAACTGCTCGAGAAGCTGGCCGCCGACGTGGCCGGGCTGCCGGTGCTGGTGCTGCTCACCGCCCCGGACGGGGCGGGTGACCCGGCCGCCGGGCTGGACAGCACCGGGACCCTGGAGGTCGACTGCGACCCGCTGGCCGGGCCGGCGGTCGCCGATCTGATCGCGTCCCGGCTGCCCGGCGCGGAGGTGACCGGGGAGCTGGTCCGGCACGTCGCGGCGCGGACCGACGGTACGCCGCTGGCCGTGGTCAGCTACCTGCTGCGGCTGCTCGACGCGGGCCTGCTGCGCCCGGTGTGGGGCGCCTGGCACCTGGACGTCGCCGGAGCGGACGCGCTGCCGCCGGTCGCCGACGTCCTCGACCTGCTCGCCACCCGCCTGACCGCGCTGCCGGACGGCATGCTCGACTGCCTGGCCGTCGCCGCGGTGGCCGGAGTCCGGTTCCGGACCGCGACGCTGCTCGCGGTCGGCGATCCGGACCGGATGCTGGCCGCGCTGAGGGCCGCGGCCGACCGGCACGTGCTGGAGCCGCGGCCCGGCGGCTGGTACGCCTTCGTCCACCCCCAGTTGCGCGACGTGCTGCTGGAGCGGCTCGACGAGGACCGGCTGCGGCGGGTGCACGCCGATCTGGCCCGGGCCCTCGAGGGTCTGCCGGCGGAGCTACGGGACGAGGGGTACGCGTACGCGGTGGCCCGTCACTACAGCCGCGCCGGTGACCAGGTCCCGGCCGAGGACCGCCGGCGCAGCGCCGCTCTGGCCGGCCGCCGTGCCCTGGCCGACCAGGCGCCGGACGAGGCGATCCGCTACCTGACCGAGGCGGTGGCCGGGGACCAGGCGCCGGACACCGGACTGCTGCACTCGCTGGCCCAGGCCTACCTGCGGGCGGGCCGGCTGGAACTGGCCGGGGAGGTGCTGGACCGGGCGCTGGCCGGGGAGACGGACAGGCTGTGGCGGGCCCGGCTGCTCGCCACCCGCATCGAGCTCTACCACACGGTCTGGGACGACGGCCGGGCTCTGGAGGCGACCCGGGCCGCGCTGGCCGAGCTGCGCCGACCGCTGGGTGGCCCGGGGCTGCTGGTGGTGGTCACGTCGCTGCTGGTGGCGTTCCTGGGTGGGCTCGTCCGGCGTACCCGGGTGGGTTTCGGAACCGCACGCGGCCGCCGCCGGGAGCACCTGGCCGTGCTCGCCGCCGTGCTGGATGCCGGCGGTTATGCCGCCGGGCTCGGGTTGCGCCTGGCCGAGGCCGGCGCCCTGTCGTTGCGGGCCGTGTACGCGGTCAACCGGCTGGGCCCGTGTCCCGAGTACGTCCGCGTCTACGCCCTGATCGGCTACGTGACCGCGGTGATCAAGCTGCGCGCCACGAGTGAACGCTGCCTGCGCCGGGCCGCCGAGGTGGCCGCCGGGCTCGACGACCCGGGGCTGGGCGCCTATGTGGAGTGGATGCAGGGTTGCGCCCTGATGATCAGCGGCGTCGACGACGGCAGCATCTGGGAGAAGACCACCACCCGCAACGCCCGCTGGTACGTTCCGGCCCAGCTGATCCCCGGTTACGCCACCCTGGCGATGCGGTACCTACTGCGCGGCTACGTGGAGGAGAGCGCCCGCGAATACGAGCGCGGCATGCGGAACCTGCCCGACCAGGAACAGGTGCTGGGCACCTCGCTCGGCATGCTGAGTGTGATGATCCCGGCCGGGCAGAGCCGGTTCGGTGAGGCCGCGGCCGCGCTGAAACGGCTGCACACGGCGTTCCCGAAGGGCACCGGCACCCGGGTGCAACGGGCCAACATGCTGACCGCCGCCGCCTGCCTGCTGATCGAGCAGGGCGACGTGGGGCCGCAGCTGGAGGAGGTGCTCGCCGAGTTCCACGCGCTCAAGCTGCGCCGCGGTGAGCTGCTGCCGCAGCACAAGTGGATCTATATGTACCAGGCGCACGGCCGGCTCATCCAGTTCCGCTTCGCCGCGGACGCCGACCGGCCGGCCCGGCTCGCGGTGGCCAAGAAGGCGATCCGGGATCTGGGCCGGGTCGGCGGCACCCCGCTGCTGCGCTGTGTGCACCTGACCACGAAGGCGTCCTGGTACCTGGCCTCCGGCGACCCGCAGCGCTGCCTGCGGATCGCCGACGAGGCGGAGCGGCGGCTGCGGAAGGTGGACGCGCCGTTCATCCAGTACGAAGTGTTCCGGATCCGGGCCCGGGCGATGCGCGCCATGGGCATGGCCAACGAGTCCGACCGGCAGGCGCGGTTCGCGCTCAGCCTGGCACTCTTCCACGGCTGGGAGCAGCGGCGGCGGCAGACGCGTGCCGAGTTCGGTGTGGACGAGGGCGCCGGCACCCATCGGCGGACCGTGGCGGACCGCCGCCCGGCGTCCGGTCGCAACCGGCACCTGGAGGCGTTGCAGCAGGTCGGCACGGCCGCCGCGACCATCCTGGACCCGCAGCAGCTGGCCAGCGTGGCGCTCGACGAGATGCTGCGCATCCTCGGCGCCGAGCGTGCGATCTTCTTCCGGCTGGACGAGTCCGGCGAGCCGGTCCGGTACGCGGGCCGGGACGCCTCCGGTGATCTTCCGGAGGCCGACGAGTACGCGTCCACGCTGGTCCGCCGGGTCGCCGGCGCCGGGGAGCCGCTCGTGGTGGCCGGCACCGAGCAGGGCGCCGCGCTCGGCTCACGCAGCGCCGTGGTGCACGGGCTGCGCAGCATCCTGATCGCCCCGGTCCAGTTCAAGGGCCGGATGGTGGCGGTCGTCTACCTGGACAGCCGGCTCGCCCGGGGCGTCTTCACCGACGACGACGTCGCCGTGCTGACCGCGGTGAGCAGCCACGTCGCCGTGTCGCTGGAGACGGCGCGGGCGGCGCAGCTGCACTCGCAGGTGCAGGCCGCCCGGCAGCAGCAGGCGCTCGCCGAGATGCTGCGGGCCAGCCTGGCCGAGATGAGCGCCATCCTGGAGCCGGACCGGCTGCTGTGGCACCTGTGCGGCACGCTGCGGACCCAGCTCGGCGCGACGGCCGGATGCCTGATCAGCACCGGCGGCGAGGTGCTCGAGGTGGTCGGTGCCGCGCCCGTCGAGGCGGTCGGGACCACGGTGCGGCTCATCCCGGGCGACACGCCCGAGCTGCTCGGTCTGGAAGAGACCGCGGGAGTACGCGAACGCCTGCTCGCCGGCGCGCCCAGAGCATTGACCGTTCCTCTGGCGGGACGGGACGGCCCGGTCGGGCTGGTGCTGCTCGGCGGCGCCGGGCTCGACGGCACCAGCCGTCAGGTGGCGGCCGCGCTGGCCACCCAGGGCATGACCGCGTACGAGAACGCCCGCCTGTTCAGCCGGGTGCAGGAACTGGCCACCACCGACGAGCTGACCGGGCAGCACAACCGGCGGCACTTCTACGCGATCGCCGGCGCCCTGGTACAGGCGGCCGCCCGCAACAGCCGTCAGCTGGCGGCGGTCATGCTGGACATCGACAACTTCAAGACCATCAACGACTCGTACGGGCACGGCGTCGGCGACGAGGTGATCCGTACCGTGGCCGCCCGGATCCGGGGCCGGCTGCGCCACTCCGACGTGCTCGGCCGCTACGGCGGTGAGGAGTTCGCCGCGGTCCTGCCCGATCACGGTGGCCACGCCGAAGACCTGGCCGACCGGATCCGCCTGGCGGTCTCCGCCGAGCCGGTGCCCACGCAGGCGGGCCCCCTGCCGGTGACGATCAGCGTGGGCCTGACCAGCCTGAGCCCGGACGACACCTCGCTGGACGAGCTGCTGGCCCGCGCCGACCACGCCCTCTACCGGGCGAAGGAGGCCGGCCGCAACCGCGTCATGTCCGGCTGAGGGCGCCCTGCCGGGAAGACTGGACAGCTGTGATCCGACTGCTCGCCGCCCTGCTCCTGCTCCCACCCGGCCCGCCGGCACACGCCGCCCTGCCCCTGTTCCCGCCCGGCCCGCCGGTGCACGTCGTCCGGCCCGGCGACACCCTCTCCGGCGTCGCCGCCCGGTACGGTCACCGCGTCGCCGACCTGCGGAAATGGAACGGCCGGGCGGCGCTCTCGGTGGATGGCATGCTCCGGCTCACCGCACCCGCCGCACCGCTGCCCGGCTGGCGCACCCGGATCGAGCGGCTCACCGCCCCGGAACCGGAACACTGCCCGCTGCGCGCCACCGATCTGCGCCGCATCTGGGTCCGCCATCTCGGCTTCGACGGCCGCGCCCACGACGGCCACCTCACCATGCACCGCACCCTGGTCCGCCCCACCCAGCGGGCGTTCGCCACCCTGTACCGCCGCCGCTTCCCGATCATGGCGATGCCGCCGGCCGTCGTCCCGGACGAGACGGTGCTCACTCTCGGCTACGAGTGCCGCTACGTGGCCGGGACGAAAACCTGGTCACAGCACGCGTACGGCCGTGCCTTCGACATCAATCCACGACAGAACCCGATGATCCGCGGCGACTACCTCGACCCGCCGAACAGCGCCGCCTGGCTGGCCCGCGACGCCCACCACCCGGGCATGCTGCACGCGAACGGCGCGGTCACCGCCGTGACCCGCGAGGGCTTCACGTGGGGCGGCCACTGGACCACGTTGAAGGACTACATGCACTTCAGCACCACCGGCCGCTGATGACCTTTGAATCCGGGTTGCTCCGGAGCCCGGCTCTCAACCCCTCCGCAATCTTGGACGGGCGCCCACCGCTACAGGTGGCAAAACGTCCAAGATCGCGGAAGGAGGGCTTTCGGAAGTGAGCGCACACGGAAGCCGCCACGTGGCCGCCACGTGGCCGTCGCGGCTATGTGCCATGTAGGCGACCACGACACCGCCGCCGTGTGCGCCCACGGGACGGCCCTGATATGGGCGGGACGCGGACACGCGTACAAGAGAAAGGAGCCGGAAGCGACACGCGGACCTGGACCATGAAGGTCTTCTAGACGCCGGGGCGGCGGGCGTCGGCCGAGGCGCGGCGCAGCTGGGTGGGGGTGAGGCCGTAGCGGGCCTTGAAGCGGCGGGTGAAGTGGGTGACGTCGCGGAATCCCCAGGAGTGGGCGATCGCGGTGACCGGCCGGTGCTGGTGGCCCGGGTGGAGCAGGTCGTGGCGGGCGCCGCGGAGGCGCTCGTTGATGATCCACTGTTCCAGGCTGAGGCCAGCGCCGGCGCAGAGTTTGTAGAGCTGGCGCAGGGAGATGTTGTGGGCCGCGGCGATCCGGGCCGGGGTGAGGCCGGGGTCGGTCAGGTGGTGGCGGACGTGCGCCCGGATCCGGGTGAGCAGGGTCTCGGCGAGGGCGCGGCGAGTGTGCCGTTCGCTGCGGGTGGCCGACGCGAGCAGGGCCCGGACCAGGTCGACGGTGGCGGCGGCCACGGTGGGGGCGGTCGGGTCGGCGGTGATCCGGGCACGGTCCCGGGACAGGGTGGCGACGTGGGCGGCGACCAGGCGGTAGAGCGGGCTGGCCCGCAGGTTGCCGAGCGCCGAACGGATCGCGTCGAGGGGCAGGTCGAGCTGGTCGAGCGGGATCTGTACGCACCCGGCCGCCCCGTCACCGGACCAGGAGTAGTCGTAGGCGCCGGAGAGGTCGACGCCGAGCAGTTCGCCGGGTGGCGTGACCCGCTGGTGGCCGTGCTGGTCGAGGCGGCCGTGGCCCTCCCGCTGGACGGCCAGCGAGATCACCGGCATCGCGTCCTGCCGGGCCAGTCTGGCGGTGCGCAGCAGCCGCAGACCGGAGGAGCGGCAGGTGAAGATGTTGGTGTCGCCGAGGTCCCACACCTCCATCCGGGCGTGCACCGGGCCGGCCGGGTTCTCGTGGATGACGTGGCAGGGTGCGGAGGCGAACATCATCGCGGTGTGCACGGCCTCCACACGTTCGGGGGCGGGCAGGGCCGCGGTGTCGAGAACGAACGCCATGCCTGCTCACGTTAGGCGGCAGAACCCGGAACGGTACGTACAGGGGACTCGAAAAGATCAATTTCGAGGAATGTTTGGTGTACCCCGGGATGACACTGCATGTTTGGGTTCCCCCCGATTCAGGAAGACCCACGCCGTGCATCCTCAACCCCCGCGCCGCACCACCCACGCCTACGGAACTCCGAAGAATCTGCTGGTCTACGACCGCTGGGGCAGCTACGGCCGCCCGGTGGTCCTGCTGCACGGCCTGTTCTACGACCGCACCATCTGGTGGCCGGTCGCGGCCGAGCTGACCGGCCCGTGCAGTGTCATCGCCGTGGATCTCCCCGGTCACGGCCAGTCCGCCACCCGCGGCGACAACGACCTGGACGCGCTGGCCCGGGATCTGGCCGTGCTGGTCCGTGACCTGGAGCTGCACCGCGCCCCGGTGCTGGTCGGCCAGGGCGAGGGCGCGCTGCTGGCGGAGGCGTTCGCGGCCGCCTACGCGACCCGGGCGGTGCTGACCTTCGACGAACCGGCCGAGGCGCCACCGGAGAGCCCGGAGCAGCACCGGGCCGGTGCCGACCTGGCCGGGGTGCCGGCGGCGTACCGCCAGTTCGCGGTGCCGCGCGGGGATCGGCGGCTGCGGGACTCGTACCGGTGCTGGTTTTCGAGTGGAGTCCCGGCCCGGGCCGCGAAACGGCCCGGTTTTCCGCATCTGCGCGCGCCCGCGCGTTTCGCCGCGACCCTGCGCGACCTGATCTGAGCCGCGACCCCGCACGACCTTGATCTGAGCCGCGACCCCGCACGACCTTGATCTGAGACGCGACCCCGCGCGACCTGATCTGAGACGCGACCCCGCGCGACCTGATCGGAGGGAAGCGCGTCAGCCGTGCCGGTGCCGGTGGCGGCGACGGCGCCGGTGATGTGGTGACGACAGCGCGGCCATGCTGATCAGCATGCAGAGGATCAGCAGGCCGGCGAGCACGATCTCGATGAACATCGCGGACCTCCTCAGGGCCGCCGGCGACTGCGATGAGCAGCCGGAATCTCACCGTCCCCCCGGTGGCGGCGGCCGTCAACCGATTCGGCGGAATCCGCGGTTGGCATGGTGTGCCGGGCCGGGCCTGCCTATGCTGCCCCCGAGGGGAGTACCTCCACGAGAGCGTGGCGGTCACCACGGGCACGCGGAAGTGCCCTCGTGCGTTCGCCCGGCGTGCCGCCGGGTGAGGGAGACCTCGGACGATGACACGTGTCCGAGGGGGTCCCGTGCTCGATCTTCCGTCCATCGCGTCTCCGCAGCTCTGGGCGATCAGCGTCGCCGTTCTGCTGGGTCTGCTCATCGCCGATTTCGCGATCACCCATCGCCCCCACGACGTGGGGATGCGCGAGGCGGTCGGTTGGTCGCTCTTCTATCTCGCGCTTCCGGCCGTGTTCGGGGTCCTTCTCTGGCAGGTGTACGGACAGCGCCCGGCCGTGGAGTTCTTCACCGGTTACGTGGTGGAGAAGTCGCTGTCGGTCGACAACCTGTTCGTCTTCATGCTGCTGCTGGCGGCGTTCGCCGTGCCTCCGCGCCTGGCCCAGCGGGTGCTGCTGTACGGGATCGCCGGCGCCCTGGTGCTGCGCGCCGTCTTCATCGCGGCCGGCGCCGTCGTGCTGCGCAGCGGGACGTGGGCGTTCCTGCTGTTCGGGGCGGTGCTGCTGGCGACCGCGGTGAAGGTGTTCCGGGAGGCGTTGCGCCACGAGCAGTACCGGGTCGACATCGACGACATGCGCAGCGTGCGGCTGATGCGACGGCTCATGCCGGTGACCGGCGGCTACCACGGCGGCCGGCTGACCGTGGTGGAGCGGGGCCGGCGCGCGCTCACCCCGCTGGCGCTCGTGGTGGTGGCCGTCTTCATGACCGATCTGGTCTTCGCGGTGGATTCGGTGCCGGCCGTCTACGGCGTGACCGAGGACCCGTACCTGGTGTTCGCGACGAACGCGTTCGCCCTGCTCGGCCTGCGGGCGCTGTATTTCGTGCTGCACAACGTCCTGGACCGGCTGCGGCACCTCAACTACGGGCTCGCGGTCATCCTCGCCTTCATCGGCGTGAAGCTGGTGCTGCACTGGGCGCACGGTGTCTGGCCGGGCGTGCCGGACATCCCGACCGACGCGTCGCTCGCCGTCATCGGCCTGACCCTGGCCACCGTGACCGCGACCAGTCTCTACGCCGACCGCCGGGAGCGCGTCCGCGCCTGAAACCCCGTCAGTGGCCGGCTCGCACCGGGCGCCGCCGGATCTGGTCGGCGGCCTCCCGGACCGTCCGGATCAGCGGGCGGGCCGCGGTGAAGGCGACCACGGCGGCGTCCAGGTCGCCGGCGCGGGCCGCCGACTCGATCCGGCCGCAGGCGGTCGTCGCCGGGCCCGCTCCGAGGTTCGCCAGCACCCCCATGAGCTGGTGGGCCTCGGTACGGATGGCGCCCGCGTCGTCGAAGGCGAGGGCCTGCTCGATCCGGTCCAGGTGTTCCGGGATCTTCGCCGAGAGGGTGGCGAGCAGCCCGGTCAGCGCGCCGGCGGTGGCCGCCGGGTCGGGTCCGCGCAGGTGGTCCAGCCGCCGTTCGATCTCCGCCGTCACCTCGGCGAGGTCCGGCGGCGTCGCCTGTGACCAGTGTTCCAGCACGCGGGCCACGTCCACCGCGATGAGCGGCTTGGGCAGGTGCTCGTCCATGCCGGCGGCCAGGCAGCGGGCCCGGTCCTCGGCCAGGGCGCTGGCGGTGAGCGCGATGATCGGCACGTGCCGGCCGGGCGGCTCACGACGGCGGATCTCCGCGGTCGCCTGGTAGCCGTCCATCTCCGGCATCAGGCAGTCCATGAAGACGGCCTGGTAGTCAAGGCTCAGGGCGCGGTCCACCGCCTCCCGGCCGTTGACCGCCACGTCGGCCGTGTAGCCGAGGTTCGCCAGGATGCCCAGCGCGACCGTACGGTTGATCTCGTTGTCCTCGACCACCAGCAGGTGACCGCGACCCGGCGGATTCGCCGCGACCGTGCCCACCACGCCGTCGCCGTCGGCCTCGCTCAGCACCCCGGCGAGCGCGTCGAAGAGCTGTGCCTGCCGCAGCGGTTTGGCGAAGGCCCCGGACACCCGCTGGTCCGGCTCGCTGGGCAGGTGACCGGGGTCGGCGGCGAGCAGGACGGTCTTCGGCACCGGGCAGCCGGCCGGCACCAGCCGCTCCACCGGGGTGCTCTCGGCGTCGGTGAGGACCAGGTCGAAGGGGCGTCCCGCGCCGGCCGCCTCGGCCAGCGCCCGGGTGGCGGCGTCCTCGTCGCGGACCCCGGTGGCGTCCATCGACCAGGCGCCGAGCTGTTCCATGAGGACGGTCCGGTCGTCATCGTCGGGGTCCACGATGAGCACCCGCAGCCCATCCAGGCTGTGCAGGTCGAACAGGTCCAGGCCCTCCCGTGCGGTCCGCAGGGTGACCGAGAACCAGAAGGTGCTGCCCTCCCCCGGCACGCTCTCCACGCCGATCCGGCCGCCCATCAGCTCCACCAGGTCGCGGCTGATGGCCAGGCCCAGGCCGGTGCCGCCGAACCGCCGGGTGGTGCTCGCGTCGGCCTGGGTGAACGCCTCGAACAGCCGCTCCCGCTCCAGCGCCTCGATGCCGATGCCGGTGTCGCGCACCTCGAACCGGATCGGTACGGCGTCCGGGCCGCCGGTGACCGTACGGTCCAGCGCCGCGGCGACCACCACCCGGCCGCTCGGGGTGAACTTGACCGCGTTCCCGGCCAGGTTGAGCAGCACCTGGCGCAGCTTGCCGGGGTCGCCGCAGACGGTGGCGGGCAGCTCCGGGTCGCAGTCGCCGCGGACGGTGACCACCTTCTGGGTGTCCGGCGGGGCGACCAGGGCCACCACGTCGGCGATCAGCCGGGCCACCTGGAAGTTGGCGTCCTCCAGCAGCACCTTGCCGGCTTCCAGCTTGGAGAAGTCGAGGATGTCGTTGATCACCGCGAGCAGGGCCGATCCGGCGGCGCCGATGCCCTCGGCGTACCGGCGCTGCCGGTCGTCCAGCGGGGAGCCGAGCAGCAGGCTGGTCAGGCCGATCACGCCGTTCATCGGCGTACGGATCTCGTGGCTCATCGAGGCGAGGAACTGCGACTTGAGCCGGGCCGCCTCGATGGCCTGGTCGCGGGCCTCGGCGAGGGCCTGTTCGGTCTGCCGGCGGGCCGTGATGTCCCGGACGAAGCCGTGGTAGTGCGGGCTGTGGTCGTGCCGGATGCACCACATGGTCAGCTCGACCGGGATCTCGTGGCCGTCCCGGTGCCGCGCGGCCATCTCGGTCGGCCGGTCCAGCAGCCATTCGAGGCGGCCGTCCAGCAGCCGCAGCAGCGCCGCGTGGTACCGCTCCGGCAGTATCGTGCCGGTCAGGTCCCGGCCCAGGATCTCCTCACGCCGCCAGCCGAAGACGTGCTCGGCCTGCCGGTTCCACTCGGTGATCTCACCGGCCGCGTCCATCGTGAAGAACGGGTCGCTGGCCGCCTGCATGATCATTTCGAGCTGTTCGCGTTCCACCCGGCGGCGATGCTCGGTCAGGACCCGCACGGTGATGTCGTGCGCCACGGTCGAGGCGCCGATCACCGCGCCGTCGGCATCGCGCATCGGCGCCATGCTCAGCGACACCTCGATGACGGCGCCGTCCTTGCGCCGGCGACGGGTCTCGAACCGGGTCAGGGCCTGGCCGCCGAGCACCCGGGCGAGCAGGTCCCGCTCCTCCCCGAGCCGGTCCGGCGGGAGCAGGCGGGTCATGTCGCTGCCGATCATCTCCTCGGCGGTGTAGCCGTAGAGCCGCTCGGCGCCCGGGTTCCAGGTCTTGATCGTGCCGTCCGGGAACTTGCTGACGATCGCGTCCTGTGAGGCCTCGACGATCGCGGCGAGCTGGGCGTTCTCGTGCGCCTGCGTGAGGCGGCCGGCCTCGGACACCGTCAGGTCGGTCACTTCGGCGCTGACCCCGAAGATCGCGTACGGCCGGTCGTGCTTGTCGCGGAGCGCGTACAGGGTGGTGACGAACCGGCGCATCCGGCCGGCGTCGGGAATCATGTCCTCGAAGGCGACCGGGCCGTCCGCGGCGAGGGCCGCCCGGTCCCGGCGGCGGAACTCCCCGAGCCGGGCGGGCGGGTGCACCTCGCGGTCGTAGCGGCCGGTGGCGCCGCCGTTCGGGATGCCCTGGAGCCGGTCGTAGGCGGCGCTGGTCAGCCGGTAGCGCCCGGTGAGGCCTTTCACGAACGCCGGCGTGCCGGTCTGGTTCAGGATCACGGCGAGGTAGTGGTAGCGGTCCAGGCGGTGCCGGAGCCGGCGGGCGGCCAGCGTCATGGCTCCGGCCGTGACGACTCCCGCGGCCACCAGAGAGGCGGCACCCCCCAGCACGGCCAGCACCCCCGAAGATTCGAATCCGTTTCAGTATCAACGTACATGCTTTAACCTTTATTACGGACATATCCTGATCAAACGCTTCTCTTCTCGAGGGAGCCTCCGTGGCGACAGTGATGGTCGTCGACGACGTAGCCGCCAACCGGGACATCGTGCGCCTACTGCTCGGCTTCCGGGGTCACGAGGTCATCGAGGCGAAGGACGGCGCCGACGCGCTCCGGCTCGCCCACGTCCACCACCCCGACGTGGTCGTCTCCGACGTGCTGATGCCCGGCATCGACGGCCTGGAACTGGTCCACCGCCTGCGTGCCGACCCGGACCGGGAGGCCGCCTCCGCACCGGTCATCTTCTACACCGCCAACTACCTGGAGCCGGAGACCCGGCCGCTGGCCGAGGCCTGCGGCGTGAGCCAGGTGGTGCTGCGCTCCCAGGACCCGGGCACCCTGCTCGACGCGGTCGAGTCCGCGCTGGCCGCCGGGCCGGTCACCGTCGACCTCGACACGGAGGAGGACTTCGCCCAGGCCCACCTGCACGCGGTCAACGCCAAGCTGATCGAGAAGGTACGGGCGCTGCACGACACCGAGCGCCGGTTCGAGGCGATGGCGGTGGCCTCCCCGGTCGGCATCGGCATCATCGACCGGCACGGTCACGCCGACTACGTGAACCCGCGTTTCGCCGAGATCCTCCAGACCCCGATGGACCGTCTCCTCGGACAGGGCTGGCTGGCCTGCCTGGACCGGCCCGCGCAGGACGCCGCCCGTGAGTTGCTGCGCGGCTCGGGCCCCGACACCGAGCTTCGGTTCACCCACCGGATCACCCGGCCGGACGGGGAAGGGCTCTCGTTGCGGGTGCACCTGCGGCAGATCCACGACGGGGAGGACGGCCTGACCGGCGGCGTGCTGATGGTCGACGACGTCACCGACGTGGCCCTGGCCGAGGAGCGGCTGCGCGAGGAGACCGAGCGGCGGCAGGACGAGGCCCGGACCCGCGACGCCGAACGCCTGCACGCCCTGCGCCGGATGGCCGGCGGCACGGCGCACGACTTCAACAACATCCTCGGCGCGATCCTCGGCTACGTGAACCTCGCCATCGAGTCGATCAACGACGGCCGCGACGACGGCAGCATCCCGGCGGACACCGCGGAGAGCCTGATCGACGACCTGGCCCAGGTGGTCAAGGGCGGCGAACGCGCCCAGGGCCTCACCCAGCAACTGCTCGCCTTCGGCCGCCGCGAGGTCAACCAGCCCACCGCCCTGGACATGAACGCGCTGCTGTGCGACTGCGAGACGTCACTGCGAGCCGCCGCCGGACCGGGCTCCGGCCTGCGACTCGACCTCGGCGCCGGGCTGCCCACCGTCAAGGCCGACCCCGCGCAGCTCACCCAGGTCCTGTCCAACCTGGTCCGCAACAGCGGTGAGGCGATGCCGGAGGGCGGCGCCGTCACGATCACCACGTCGGCTCAGGACGACCAGGTGGTGGTCGAGGTCCGCGACACCGGCACCGGCATGGACTCCGACGTCCTCGAACGCTGCTGCGAGCCGTTCTTCAGCACCAAGTCGACCACCGGCACGGTCGGGCTGGGCCTGTCCACGGCGCACGGCATCGTCAGCCAGGCCGGCGGTCAGCTCACCATCGAGTCCCGGGTCGGGCAGGGCACCTTCGTCACCTTCACCCTGCCCGCCATGGCCGGCGCCGTCCCGGCGGTCCCGCCGCCGACGACCGCACCGCAGGACCCGGCCGGCGGCGAGACGCTGCTGCTGGTCGACGACGAGGAGGCGGTGCTCCAGGTGACCGCCCGGATCCTCAGCGGCGCCGGGTACCGGGTGCTCACCGCGCCCGACGCGGGTGAGGCGCTGCGCCTGCTGGAACGGCACGGCGGCGAGGTGGCGGCCCTGGTCACCGACGTGGTGATGCCCGGCATGAACGGCCGCCAGCTGGCCCGCATCGCCGCCGGGCGACGGCCCGGCCTCTGCGTCGTCTTCGTCTCCGGGTACGCCGAATCGCTCTTCGACGACCAGGGCAACAACCTGGAGCCGGGGTCGACGATCCTGGCCAAGCCGTTCGACCGGGAGAAGCTGGTCAGCACCGTACGTACCGCCCTGGGCGCCCGCGTCAGCTCTTCGTAGCGGCCACCACCAGGTTGAACCCGGTGTCGGCGGCCAGGACCGGGTCGCTGAAGCCCGCGCCGGCGAGCAGTTCCAGCCGCTTGGCCGGACCGCCCAGCGTGCCCAGACCGTGGGCGCCCGGCTGGCTCAGCGAACCGGGCGTGCACAGGGCGGTCGACGACGCGTAGCCGATCCTGGTGATCGGCATCCCGATCGTGGACGTCCAGTCGTCGGCCGACCACGGCTCCACGGCCACCACGACGCCACCCGGCGCGAGCGCCTCGTATGCCGCCTTCAGCGCCGACACCGGGTCGCCCAGGTCGTGCAGCGCGTCGAAGAAGACCACCACGTCGAACGGGCCGTAACCGCTGATCGCGGCCGAGTCGGCCACGTGGAAGGCGACGTTCGCCGGGCTGCCCGCCTCGATGGCCCGGGCCCGGGCGGTGGCGATCGACGGCGCGTGCAGGTCGAATCCGGTCACCCGGGAGTTCGGCCAGGTGCGCCCGATCAGCAGGTCGGCGTACCCGTGGCCGCAACCGACGTCGGCCACCCGGGCGCCCGCTTCCAGCTTCTCGACCAGCCCCGGCACGGCCGGGAACCAGGCCTGCGCGAGCTGGTTGACGTACGCGGTCCGGAAGTACCGCTCGATCCCGTGGTACGTGCACCCCGGCACCTCGTCGCCGGACAGCCCGCCGTCACCCCGGAACGCCGTCTCCAGGCGCTCCAGCGACAGGAAGTATCCGGTGATGATCTCGCCGGCCGCGACCACGTGCACCGGCGAGTCGACCATCGCCAGCGCCAGCGCGTGCTCGAGCGGCAACTCGAACCGGTCCCCGTCGACGACCGTCAGGTAGCCGGAGACGGCCATCTGGTGCAGCCACTCGGTGACCAGGCGCGGGTTGAGCCCGGTGCGCGCGGCCAGGTCGGCCGCGGTCACCGGTCCGGCGCCGGTCAGCGCCCGGAACAGCCCCAGCCGGTCCCCCAGCACGGTCATCGCGGTGCTGGCGGCCCCGGCGAAATCGGTGATCAACTGTCCGACGAAGGCTTCCGCGCGCGCCTCGTCGATGGTCGGAGTCTGCTGTGTCTCAGTCATGCCTCCACCGTGCGGGCCGACCCTTGCCACCCACTTGCGGCGACCTTGCCGCCCGCCGTCACACCCTCCGCTCAGCCTTCGCGGGGCGCCGCGCGCCCGGTTCGCTCAGCCTTCGCGGGGGCCGCGCGCCCGGTTCGCTCAGCCTTCGTGGGGCGCCGCGCGCTTCGTGCGTTTCTCTTCGGCGTACGCGGTGAGCCGCGCCGAGGCCAGTTCGGCCGCTCCCGCCACACCGCCGCCGCACGGTGGCGCCGTGGCGGCGGCAGTGCGGATTCCGGCCATCCGGTCCCGGTCCGGACCCATCACGACCGGGGCCATCGGGTCGCCGTCGGCGGCCGCCACCAGCGCCGCGGCGGTCTGCGTGTCGCCCAGCCCGGCGAGCAGCTCGGCACTGAGGCGGATCATGGTCCACACCTGGGCGGTCATGTTCGCGGCCCGGACCGCCGCGAGCACCTCACGGCACGCGCCGATCGCCTCCGAGGTCCGGCCCAGCCGGATCAGCACGGCGGCCCGCGCCACCCGGGCGACATGCCCCGTGTAGATCAGGTTGGCCCTGTCGCTGGCCGCGATCGACCGGTCGTACCAGGCCAGCGCCCCCTCCGGATCGGCGCCCGCCGACAGCTCGCCCCGGGTGAACGGGACGAACCCGTCCAGATGCTCGGTGTCCAGCGCACCGGCGTACCTCTCCAGCCACCGGGTGCCGGCGGCCGGATCGCCGCCGTACGCGTCCATCAGCGCCGAACAGCAGATGCCGGTCGCCCGCGCCCAGTCCGGAGCGTGCGTGTCGGTCGCCATCCGCTCGGCGTCCTGCCGGACCGGCTCCGGCCGCCCGGCGAACATCCCGTTCGAGATCCGGATCAGCAGCGCGCCCCAGCGCAGCCGGTGATCGCGCGGCAGCCGGTCCAGCGCTGCGGTGAGCAGCCGGTCCGCCTCGGGCAGGTGCCCGCGCAGCCATTCGCCGGTGCCGGCGGCGACCGCCCGCAGCGCGTCGCTCTCGGTCTCCACCCGCTCCGGCGCGCACCGGGCCAGCTGCTCGGTCAGGCCGGGATCCGGCGAGTCGGAGCCGACCACCGCGAGCATGGCGGCCATCCGGGCGCCGTCGTCACCGGCGCCCAGCCAGGCCAGGGCCTCCTGAAGGTTGGGCAGCTCACGGCGCATCGCCGGATAGGTACGCGGGTCCCGCCGCCGGGCGCCGTCCACGAGTTCCGCGGCGGTCGCCAGCATCCACCGGGCGTGCGCCTCCCTCGCCTGCCGCTCGCCGTCCGGACCGAGGTGGCCCAGCCCGACGTGCCGTACCGTCTCCAGCAGCCGGTAGCGGGGCGGATCGGCGACCACCAGCGAGGCGTCGACCAGTTCGGCCAGCAGCGGCTCGGCGTCCTCCTGGAAGTACGGCAGCGCGTCCAGCCCGAAGCCGCCCCGGCACACCGCGAGCCGGTCGAGCATCCGCTGCGAGGCCGGGTCGAGCAGCCGGTAGGACCACTCCACGGTCGCCGACACCGCGGTGGCCCGGTCGCCGCCGCGGGCCGGTTCCAGCACGTTCAGCCCGGCGCCGAGCCGGTCCCGCAGATGCGCCAGCCCGAAGACCGACTCCCGCCGGGCGGCCAGTTCCACCGCCAGCGGCAGCCCGTCGACCAGCCCGCAGATCTCGGCGGCGAGCTCACGCGTACGAGAATCGTCGGGGAAATCGGCGCGCAGAAGCGCGGCCCGATCACAGAAGAGCGCCACCTGATCGTCCGCCGGAAGCGGCCCGATCCGCAGCACCCGCTCCCCCGCCACATCCAGACGGTGCCGCGAGGTGGCCAGCACGCGCAGCCCCGGGCAGCGCGCCACCAGTTCCCCGGCAAGCGCCCGCACGGCGTCCAGCAGGTGCTCACAGTTGTCCAGCACGAGCACGGCGGGCATCGACCCGAGCCGCTCGGCCAGCGCCGCCACCCCGCCCCCGGGCGCGGCACGCATGCCCAGCGCCCCCGCGACCGCCGCCGCCACATCCTCCGGAACGGACCGCTCGGCCAGCTCGACGACCAGCTCCCCGCCGCCGAGCATTTCCCGCACGATCCGCGTCTTCCCCACCCCACCGGGCCCGACGAGCGTCGTCACCGCCCCACCGGCAAGCGCGGCCCGCACCGCGGCGATCTCCTCCCGCCGCCCGAAGAACCGATCCACCCGCCGCCTGCTCCCGCCCCCCGCGGCGTCTCCAGCGGCGCCCGCCATCCCGGCGACGACACCCGCGCCCTCACCTCCCGGCCGCCATGCGTCCTCACCGGCGACACGCGGCGTCGAGGAACCCGCGGCTCCGGTGTCACGGCTGAACGCGCCCGCGGCGGCGGGACTGTGGCGGGTGGGCGCACCGATCAGCCCGGCCGTCTTCGGCCCGGAACGCACCGGCCTCTCAAGCCCGGAACGCACCGGCCTCTCAAGCCCAGAACGCACCGGCGTCTCAGGCCCGGAACGGGCGGGCACGCGCAACCCGGGATCATCGGCGAGGATTCGCCGCTGCAACTCGGCCATGGCGGGCGACGGATCGATGCCGTGCTCATCGGCGATCCGCTTGCGATAGGTACGTGCCACGGCCAGCGCCTCCGGTGTCCGGCCGGTCGCGTGCAGCCCTCGCATCAGCAACGACTGCGCCCGTTCCCGCAGCGGCTCGGCGACGGCCAGCGCCTCGATCTCGGGCAGTGCCTCCGCGGCCGCCCCGGATGCGAGCAGCCGGTCGAGCCACTCCTCCCGCAGGTGCCGCCGCAGCTCGCCGAGCCGGGCCACCTCCGGTGCGAACGCCATCCGGTCCGCCACATCCGACAGCGGATCCCCCCGCCACAGCGCCAGAGCCTCACCGAGCGTCACCGCCGCGGCCGCCGATTCCTGCCCACGCGCGGTCGCGGCCAGCCGCTCCGCCCGCTCGGCATCCACCGCGCCGTCGGGAAGGTCCAGCCGGTACCCACCAGGTTCCCGCCGGAGAGCCTCCCCACCCGTGCACCGCCGCAGCCGCGACACGTAGCTGTGCAGGTTCCCCATCGCGTTGTCCGGCGGCTCCCCCTCCCACAGCGCCTCGATCAGCTCAGCCACCGGAACGGACCGCCCACCGGCCAGCGCAAGCCGCGCCAACAGCACCCGCTGAGGCGCCCCCGCAAGCGGAACCAACACCTCGTCCCGCCGCAGCTCCACCGGCCCCAGCACGCCGACACTGATCCCCACGGCGTCATTCTCGCCAGCGCCCCGCCCCGGGACCAGCGCATATCCGCCTCTCTGTCGCCCATACGACGCCATCCCCCGCAGGACTGTCCGGATCCCGGGAACTGTCCGGATAGCGGCTGGGTCTTGTCCAGCTGGCCGTCAGCGCTGACCCCGCTGGCCGATTGGTCCGCTGTCCGTTCCCCCGGCTCGTTTGCGCCGACCAGCGCACACGTAACGGTTCCCGTGGTCGCCCGCCCGCGTCATAGCGGCAGGCCGGGCACACGGACGGCGCGACGTGAGCGCCCGCCGGGCCGGACAGCGCGGGCGGCGGATGGCGGTGGGGCAATCGACCAGCGGGGTCAGCGCTGGCTCGGCGCCGTTGAGACAGCGCTCAGCGCCAGCCGGTCGGTTCCGGCTGGTCGTGGGTGCTGTCCCGGAGCGCCCTGAGTTGCAGGGTTCGCTGCCACGCCTGATCGATCCTGATTTGTGGCATGTCGGTCACCCGGCCGCGGCAGAAACACCGGGAGTTACGGACGGCGATCAGGTCAGGTTACGGTCGGACAAGATCGATGACCGCGCATGGCGGCTGGTCACGCGTGTGCGGAACTTGCTGCGTCTCGGCTCACCCCTGCCCAGGCTCCGCGACGCTCCAGCACTGAACCTTGGCCCGTGCTGGACTGTGGCCGCAACTCGGCCACGAGTCTATGGTTCGCGGATCAGCTGGCGGCCTTCCGGGCAATACGACCGCGGCGCCCGGCGATGGGGCACCGGCACCAGATCGGGACCGAATCGACTCGGAGGCGGCCGCGCGCATTTACGGTGGCGAAGGATTCCCCATGCGGCAGCAGAAATGCCGCAATGAATACCGAATTTCAGTTGCCGCCGGTCGTTGACAGCCGACAAAGATACGGACCGGGCTCGGGCGTTACGGCGATCGGGTACGTCTCGGCACGACGGCGACGGGCGACAACTGACATCATTGGGCGGCTCGTCGACCAGTTCAGGAAGGCGATCAGCTGCGGGCTCCCCGATCCCGTTGGCCGATGGCCGGATTGGCCCGGCCAGCCGAATCGGTGACTGACGCGGGGACCCGGCGTCGCTTGATGGCCCGCCATGGTCGGCGACTCTTCCCGGCGTGCGGTCGTGGTTGGCGACCTCCACCGGCGCGCGATTGCGGTGGGCGACCTCCACCCGCATGCCATAGCGGTGAGCGACCTCCACCGGCGGCGCCGGGTCTTGGTGGGCGGACCTGTTGGGCCGGTGTCCGGATCTGCTGGGCAGAGTATTCCGGAGTGCCCTCACCCTCGGCGCATTCGTGCAGCTCAGGCAGTTGATCTACCGACCTTCCACCCGTTCGCTTCCGGGGTGAGGTGCTCTTTGACCGGTCGAGTCGCGGCCCCGCTCGATAGTCATGGGGCCGGTTCATGCCGTCACTGATCGGCGGACCTTGTGCTGCCGACCGTTCAACCGTGCGCGTGCCGCTCCACTCCGGAGTGGGCTGGGCATGGACGGGGCGCGACGGGATGGTCGTGGCCGGGCGCGGCGGTGCGGTCACGTCCAGACGCGGCGAGGCAGTCGTGGCCGAGCCCGACCGGGTGGGCGTCGGGCGCGATGGGGCGGTCACGTCCAAGCGCGGGGAGGCTGTCGTGGCCGGGTGGGTGCTTCTTCCTGGTGAACAGTTGGAGCTGCGGCACACCTCAATTCTCCCGCGCCGGGCGCGGGGAAGTGTAAGCCCGGCCGCAAAGATGATCGTGCCAAATTCGCCCGCACCTCTTTGCGCCTGGTTCCTCGATGTCAACTTCGCCCGTCGCCACAATCCCGCGATCAAGGTACTTGATGATGCCGATCGCTCCATTCATGTGAGGCTGTGAACGGATTCCCCTGATAACGCGCCCTGGCTTCTCTCGGTCACCGAACGCGGTACCGGGTCGAAGTGCCGCAGCCGTCGGATCCCCGGCGGGGGAACGAGACCGCGGCCGGTCCGGGGCGCGGTCACCGACGGCCAGGCCATGTTCGACCGGCTCCCCGATCGACGCCGCGTCAGACACGTCGGGGCACGTTGTGCGGATGCGCCGGAATTGCCCGAAGGGTGAGTGGGCAGCACCGCCCGGCGCGGGCGGCACGGGCTGGAGTCGCAGCGAGGCCGCCTGGAGCGGGCGGGACGGTCGCCGTTTTCGGGGGCGGGCACGTGCGTACCGGAAAAGGCCGGGAAGGAAGGGTGGGAGAAGGTGGATAGCGTGGCCGGATGGAGGTCGACTTCGAGGATCCGGCGTTCGTGGGTGATCCGTATCCGGTGCTGGCGCGGCTTCGGGAGGCGGCGCCGATCGGGCCGCAGCGGGGTGGGCGGTGGCTGGCGGCCGGGCATGCGGCCGTGGATGCGGTGTTGCGGGACCGGCGGCTGGGGCGGTTCTGGGTGGATCTGGAGCCGGCGGGGGTGTTCGAGCCGTTCAACACGCTGCACCGCAACCAGATGATGGAGAACGAGCCGCCCGTGCACACACGGCTGCGGTCGCTGGTGGCGAAGGCGTTCGCGCGGGGGCATGTGGAACGGCTCGGGCCGGCGGTCGCCGGGGAGGCGGAGCGGCTGCTCGGGGCGGTGGGGCGGGAGTTCGACCTGCTGGCGGACTTCGCGGAGCCGCTCGCCGTGAGTGTGATCGCCGCGCTGCTCGGGGTTCCGGCCGCTGATCGGCATCGGTTGCGGCCGTGGTCGGCGGCGATGGTCCGGATGTACGAGGTCAGCCGCACCCCGCAGGTGGAGGCCGACGCGCTGGAGGCCTGCCGGGAGTTCGCCGGGTATCTGGAGCATCTCGCCGGGGTACGCGCCGCCGAACCCGAGGACGACCTGGTCAGTCACCTGGTGGCGATCCGGGACGGGTCGGACCGGCTGACCGGGGAGGAACTGGTGGCTTCGGCGATCCTGCTGCTCAACGCCGGGCACGAGGCGTCCGTCAACGGGCTGGGCAACGGTGTGGTGGCGCTGCTCGGGAATCCGGGCGAGCTGGCGCGGGTACGGGCCGACCGGGCACTGGTCCCGCGCGCCGTGGAGGAGATGCTGCGGTACGACTCCCCGTCGCAGCTGTTCGTCCGGACGGCGGCGGCCGACGTGGAGATCTGCGGGGTGACCGTGCCGGCGGGGGCCGAGGTGGCGGCGCTGCTCGGGGCGGCCAACCGGGATCCGGCGGTGTTCGCGGAGCCGGACCGGTTCGACGCCGGCCGCGACCCCAACCCGCACATGACGTTCGGCGCCGGGCTGCACTTCTGTCTCGGCGCGCCGCTCGCCCGGATCGAGTTGCGGGCCGCGCTCGCCGCCCTGCTCGACCACGCGCCGGGGCTGTGCCTGGCCGTGCCGCCGGAGCCGCCGCGGACGTTCGTGCTGCGCGGATATGCGGCCGTCCATGTGAGCCGCTCGTGATCTCCTACCGGTAGGGTCGGCCGGTGCGTACGAAGCAGGAGCTGACCGAGGACATCCGGCGCGAGCGGCGGGCGGCCCTCGTGGTCAACGCCCGGTCGCGGCGTGGCCGGCAACTGTACGCCGACGCGCACGCCCGCCTGCTGGCCGCCGGGTTCGACTTGCTCGGCGCGTACGCCGTGGACCGTCCCGGCGAGCTGGAGAACTCGCTGGCCGCCGCGCTCGCGCACAAGCCGGATCTGCTGGTCGCGGGCGGTGGGGACGGCACCATCAGCACGGCCGGCCGGATGCTGGCGCACCGGGACGTGGCGCTCGGCCTGCTGCCGTTGGGGACGACGAACAACTTCGCGCGTACGGTCCGGATCGAGCCGGGCCTGGACCAGGCGATCGCCACGCTCGTCGACGGCAAGGTCATCGACGTGGACCTGGGCATCGCCGGCGACATGCCGTTCACCAACCACGTCGGCGTCGGCCTCTCCGCCGAGATCATGATCAACGTGCCCAGCCGGCTGAAGCGGGTGATCGGGCGAATCGCCTACCCGATCACGGCACTCGGCCTGCTCACCAGGCATCGCCCGTTGCGGGCCACGGTCCGCGCCGACGGCCGGGAGATCATTTTCAAGACCCATCAGGTGTACGTTGCGAACGGCGGCTTCCACGCCGGGCGCCCCATCACCGCCGACGCCCACGCCGACGACCGCCTGCTGGTCGCCTATCCGGTCGGCGGGTCGGGCAAGTTCCACCTGCTGCGGGAGACGGCCCGCAACGCGCTGACCGGGCACCGGCGGACACTGCGGGAGCAGCCGTTCCTGGCGGTCGGCGAGTTGTGGCTGGAGACCGACCGGCCGGCGCAGGTGGAGGTGGACGGGGAGCCGTGCGGGGAGACGCCGCTGCGGGTGGCGGTCGACCCGAACGCCCTGCGAATCATGGCGCCGCCGGATTCCCCCGATCTCTGACCTTCCGGAATTGATCAGCCAAGATTGGCGACGGCCTGATCAGTAACGGACTGCAATGGATCACGAAGAGCCGTTTTCCCGGCTATGTCGAGTGAACGAGCAGCCGGATAGTCGAATTCGATCTTGATTACCGCATTGTCGATCGCGGTGACCATCAGAATCGTTCCGGTCGCACCCGAGTCCTCACCGAATATTTGATCAGCGCTCTGCTCCCCCAACGGGGCGTAGGTCTGGGACTCGTACTCGACCACGTCGAGGGCCTGTTCATGCGCGTCGTCCAGTTGCCCAGGACGCAGCACGTCCACCCGCACATCCAGTTGCGCCACGTCCGAGCCACCGCCTCCCACCGCGTCGTAACGGCACCGGCTGAGCCTGTCCGGTCCTTCGGCACCGTTGTTGTTCGGCGGCTCCACCGTGGGGACGACACCCAGGCTAGAGGCGACCGTCGCGTCCAGAACCGGACACACATGGTTCACCTCCGTCCAGCGCTCACCGCCCTGAAACACCGGCAGGAAGAACCAGAGCGCCCCGCCCCCACAGAGGACGAGGAGTGGCACGAAGCCGACCACGATGATGAAGAGAGGCCAGCCTCGGAACAACGAACCGGAACGCCTTTCCATCCGAACATTGAAGCAGAGCGACACGAAATGCGACGCCCGGCGGAATAGATCAACAAAGCACACTGAACCGAATACGGCTGCGAGTGGTAATTTCCGCCGAGGGAGTCATTCGGGGGTGGAGCCCATGGATCAATGGGATGAGCTACGGCGATTGCAGCGCGAAGCCGGTTCGCTGGTCCACGAGCCGCGGCCGGCGATCGGCGCGGACGACACCGGCACGGTCGAGGTGCGCGTCGACGGCGCCGGGCGGATCGACGCCGTCGAGGTTCACCGCGACTGGCGCCGCCGGTTGTCGCCGGAGGCCGTCGGACCAGCCGTGCTGGCAGCCGCCGGAGACGCCCTGACGAAACAGGCGACGGCTCTGGCCGTGGATGCCCTGCGGCCGTCTCCGCCGCCCCGGCCACCCGCCGAGTCTCCGGGCCCACCGCCCTCCCCGCACCTCTCCCGGGACGGGCCCGACCCCCGGCTGCACGAACTGCTGGTGACGGTCACCGACGCGATCGGCGAACTTCACGCATATACCGAGCACATGGAGGCCGTCGCGACCCGCACGACGATCGGCCGGACCCGTTCCGGCCGGGTCACCGTCACCTTCACCGGGCGGCACCTCACCGCGGTGGAGATCGACTTCCGGTGGCTGGGCGCGGAGGCGGACGGTCGGCAGATCGCCGACGAGGTCGAGGCCGCCTGCCGGGAGGCCTACCGGGTGATCGCGGCGGAGGACGAGGCCGCCGCCGCCCGCACACCGCATCTCACTGCGGTACGAGACCTGGCCCGGGATCCGCGGGAATTCCTCCGGCGAATCACCGGCGACTGACACCGAGGAGTTGACGGGATGGGAGACGTGCCCACCGCTGACGAGCTGAGGGCGGCACTGGAGGACCTGGACACCGACACGGTCTTCTGGTTCAAGTCCGCCGACATCGTCGCGACCGCAGCACAGACCGCGCAGACCTACACGTTGGGCGGCTTCGAGTTCGGTGTCGCCGCGGACCTGGTCGGCGTCCCGGAGAAATACCAGGACATGCTCGATTTCGTGAAGACCAGCCTGAACGCCGGCGCCGTCGAACTCGAGAAGCTGGCGGTGGCCCTGCGCGACGCCAGAGACATGATCGAGGGCGCCGACCGGGAGTCGGCGACGAGCATCGGCGAAGTCGGCGGCACCGGCACCGGTGCGGCCATCGGCGGGGCGGCGAGCTCGGTCATCAGAGATCTGCAAGGGAGGTAGGCATGACCACACCCGGAGCGGGCGCATTCGAGTCGGACTTCTACGAGGCCACCCAGGCGATCTCCGCGGGCCTGGAGGAGATCCAGACGGAGTACCGGAATCTGGAGGAGCGGCTCAACCGCGTGCTCCGGTTCCTCTTCCCGCCCATCTCGGACGGCCTCATCGCCGCCTTCGAGGAACTCAACGGGGTCATGCACAAATTCATGGACGTTCTCCAGAAGCTCATCACCGAGCCCGGGTACCCTCCGGCACTGTTCCGCATCGGCGACAGCTGGGAGATCGAGGTCGGTCAGAAGCTCAGCGAGCGGGCGGCCCTGATGGCGCCGGCCAGGCTGGCCGCCGCCACCAGTTTCGAGGGGAGAGCCGCGAAGGCCTACGGTTTCGCCGCCGAGGAGCAGAGCAAGGCGACCGAGTCGTTCATGTCGCTCTCCAGCTCGATGAAGTCCGCGCTCCACGAGCTGGCCAACAGTCAGATCATGTTCCTGCTCGCCGTGGGGGTCGCGGTGACGACCGCGGTCGTCGCGATCGCGTCGGCCGCGGTCTCCGCAGGCACCGTCGTCGGCGCACCCTTGGCGCCGCCCATCGCCATCGCCGGGGTCTCGGGGGCGATCATCATGCTCCTGTCGCTGGCGCCGATCATCTACGACGCGTACTCGAAGATGAAGACCGCGATCGCCACCATGGACTCGGAGCTCCGCGGCTCGGCGGGCATGCCGGACGGCAAATGGCCGACAATCGGCGAGCAGATCACGAACAACCGGAAGCCGTGGAAGGTCGAAACCGACTGAGCGCACACGAAACGGGTCCCGCACTGAGGCGGGACCCGTTCCTCGTACGATCGTGGGTCAGGCGTTTGCCGGGGTCTTGTCCTTGTCGTCCGGGGTGTCGCCGGCCGCGGCGATGGCCTCCGCCTCGGCGATGATCTGCGCGTCCTCGGCCGAGTGCTTGCGGTACTGCAACACCGAGTAGACGATCGCCGCCGCCCAGACCACGTAGATCACGCCGTAGACGGCGTAGCGGACGCTGTCGGGGGCGTCGATCCAGTCGCTGCGCAGCAGGGAGCGGGTGTTGGTGAGGATGATGACGCCGCCGACCGCGGCGCCGAGCACCCGCGGCGGGATGTGGCGGACCAGCCAGGCGGCGATCGGCGCGGCGATGACGCCACCGATCAGCAGGGCGAAGGCCCAGCCGTAGTCGATGTTCTCGCTGCCGATGCCGTGGATGAAGCCGATGCTGGCGGCGACGGCGACGAGGAACTCGCTGGTGTCGATCGAGCCGATCGTCTTGCGCGGTTCGAGCCGGCCGCTGGCCAGGATCGCGGGGGTGCCGACCGGGCCCCAGCCACCGCCGCCGGTGGCGTCGACGAAGCCGCCGACCAGGCCGAGTGGGGTGAGGAACCGCTTGCGCAGCGGTTTGCCGAGCTGGTGCTTGGGCAGGCCCTGGAAGGTGAAGCGCAGGAAGACGTAGAGGCCCAGCGTCAGCAGGATGACCGCCATGAGCGGGGCCGCGACCTCGGTGGAGATGCCGGAGAGGACGACCGCGCCGGCGAAGGCGCCGACCGCGCCCGGGACACCGATCTTGAGGACGACTTTCCAGTCGACGTTGCCGAACCGCCAGTGCGAGAGGCCGGAGACCAGCGTGGTGCCGATCTCGGCGAGGTGCACCGTGGCGGACGCGGCCGCCGGGTTGGTGCCGATCGCGAGGAGGAGGGTGGTCGAGGTGACGCCGTAGGCCATGCCCAGACTGCCGTCGACCAGCTGAGCGCCGAGCCCGACCAGGGCGAGGAGGATGAGCTTCTGCATGTGCCGACCGCCAGGGGAGGAGGGTCAATTCCTACTTCTTGGATCGGATAATAGGAGCCTACCTACCCCGTAGGCAAGGCATCCCTTAGCGACGATGTTGCAGAATGGCCACCGTGAGTGACGCGGATGACGTACGGCGGCTGGCTCTCGCTCTCCCGCAGGTCGAGGAGATCGACAGTGACGGCTTCGACTTCCGGGTCGGCGGAAAGGGTTTCGTCTGGTCATATCCGGAACGTCTACCCGGAAAACCGCGCGTGATCCGTACCGACATCGCGGTGGTCTACGTCGGGGACGAGGCCGAGAAGCAGGCGCTGGTGCTCGGCGAGCCGGACATGTTCTTCACCACGCCGGGTTACGACGGCCTGCCGCTCGTCATGGTCCGGCTGGAGCGGGTGTCACCCGATCGGCTGAGCGAGCTGGTGACCGACGCCTGGCGGATGCGCGCGCCCGAAGACGTGGAGGCGGCCTACCGGCCGGGTTAGAGCCGCCCGGCCACCTTCGCCGCGAGGTGCGGGCAGGTGGTGAAGTCGTCGGCGTCGCATTCGGCGGCGTGTTCGACGAGCGCGAGCGCCGCCTCGGCCGCCGCGATGCGCCTGCGGAGAGTCTCGGCGTGGGCCGCGTACAGGTCACGGCGGGACTGCCGGTCGCGGGCGTCGGTGAGCAGCCGCCGGGTCTGCTCCAGGCTCAGGCCGGCCTCCTTGGCGAGCTGGATCAGCACTATGCGGGCGGCGTCCGCCTCGCCGTACAGCCGATGGCCGGCGGTGGACCGCTCCGGGGCGAGCAGGCCCATCTGCTCCCAGTGCCGCAGGACGTGCGCGGGCAGTCCGAACCGGGCGGCCAGATCCCCGATGTTTGACTTCATGTCGACATGAAGATGCAGGGTTCCCGGTGTTGTCAAGCGCATCGGAGGACGCCATGAGCACCCAGATCAGATTCGACCGGCGGGCCAGCGCCGCGTACGACCGGCGGGCCACCCGGCTGCTGCACGGCTTCTACCGCCGGGTCGCCGGGGAGGTCGCGGCCGTCGCCGGACCGGGCGCCGCCGTGCTGGACGTCGGCACCGGGCCCGGCCGCCTGCTGCACGAGCTCGCCGCCCGGCGGCCGGACCTGCGGCTCGCCGGCGCCGACCTGTCGCCGGACATGGCGGCCCTGGCCCGCCGTTCGGGCATCCGCGTCGAGGTGGCCGACGTGGCACGCCTGCCGTGGCCGGACGACAGCCTGGACCTGATCGTGTCGACGCTGAGCGCGCACGAGTGGCCGGACCCGGAGGCAGCCGCCGCCGAACTGTTCCGGGTGCTCAGGCCGGGCGGCCGGATCGTGATCCACGACTTCCGGTTCGCCCGGCTCGGCCGGTTGCGGGACGCCCTCGACAAGAAGACAGCGGGGGTACGGCGTGAGCCGCACCACCCGCTGTCGATCTACACCCGAATTCAGGCCGCCGGGGGCGTGGCCTGAGCGGCCTTGCGGTAGGCGAGCAGACCGATCACCAGGCCGGCGAGGCCCGCGACCAGGCCGGCGATCCCCCAGGCCATGGCGTTGCCGTCGTCCTCGGCCGGGGCGGCCGCCTCGGCGGTGGGCGCCGGGGCGGCCGAGGCCGCGGTCAGCTTGAGGACCGGCGCCGGGCTCTCCGGCTCGGTGCCGTCGGTGGTGGGCTCGTCGATCCAGCGGACGACCGCGCCGTCGGAGTAGTACTGGAGCGCCTTGAAGACCATCTGGTCGGTCTCCGGCAGCGGCCCGAGCGAGACGTCGAACTCCTGGAAGGTGCCCGGCTTGATCTCCGAGCCGGACGCCGCGGTCCAGGTGATCTTGGTGACGGCCTCGCTGATCTCGTGGTCGTGCACCTTCAGCGGGGTGGCCAGCTTCGACTTCTCGGCGACCGCGGTCCAGCCCGGCACCGGCTTGACCGACACCGAACCGACCGGGCTGTCCACCGGCAGGTTGACCTCCAGCTTGTTGGTGGAGGCGGTGTCGCTCTCGTTCGGCACCCGGAACGACACCTTGGTGTACCCGCCCTGGGTCGCGGTGCTCGGGTTGACCGTCACGTGGGCGGCCGCGGGGCCGGCCAGGCCGAGCACGAACGCGGCCGCGACGGCGGTGACGGTGGCGGCGCGCCGCAATGCGGTCTGCTTCATCGGGAAACCTCTCATGCCTTGCGGCGACGGATGAACAGGAAGGTGGCGACCGCGGCAAGAGCGACCGCGATGCCGGCGACAAGACCATAGACAGCGGTGTTCGAGGATTCCTCGGCGGCCAGCAACGGAGGGCTCGCGGCGCTGGTCGTGGTGGCGGTGGCGGTGGGGGCGGGCGCCGCCTCGGAGGGCGCGGCACTGACCGGCGGCGCCGGGTCGTCGACGGTGAACTCGTACGACCCCTTCACCGGGTGCCCGTCCGTGGAGACCACCTGGTAGGCGACCGTGTAGACCCCGTTGGCCAGGGGCTCACCGATGGTGACGGTTCCGGTGGCGCCGTTCACCTTCGGTGCCGAGGCGGCCGTCTTCGCCCCGCCGGCGTCGCTCACCGTGATCGTGGTGTGCTCCGGGTCCAGCTTCTGCAGGAACCGCAGCCTCACCTCGGCCGGCGACTCCTTCAGCGTGGCGCCCTTGGCCGGGCTGGCCTCGGCCAGCGCGTTGTGCGCCCAGGCCGGAGTGCCGGGCACGAGCACCAGCAGCAGTGCGGCGAGGACGAGCAACGGCCTCAGGCGAGCCCGGGTGGTGACAGTCGACATGCCCGTTAGTCGCCGGATGTCGCCACCTGGTTCCCGAGGATTTCCTGGGAACTTCCCGGCCCCCGCGGGCGACCAACCGGCGACGCTGCCCCACCCCTTCGCCGAATGCCGAGGACAGCCGCATGGCCGTGACCCCCGAACTGATCGAACAGCCGGTTACCCCGCCGGCACCTCCCCGCGAGGCCCGCCGGCCGTCCGCGTTCGGCGCGCTGCTGCTGCGCCTGCACTTCTACGCCGGGGTGCTGGTCGCCCCGTTCCTGGCGGTGGCCGCCCTGACCGGCCTGCTCTACACGGCGACCCCACAGATCGACACCATCCTGTACGGCGACAGGCTGACCGCCGCAACGACGAGCGGCCCCATCCTCCCGCTGGCCGAGCAGATCGCCGCGGCCCGGGCGAGCCACCCGGACGGCACGATCGCGGCGGTCCAGCCGGCCGACGGCGACCAGAGCACCCGGGTGGTGTTCTCCCAGCCGGATCTCGGCGAGAACCAGCACACCGTCTACGTCGACCCGCACACCGGCAAGGTCCAGGGACAGCTCACCACCTGGTGGGGCTCCACTCCGGTGACCACCTGGCTGGACGACCTGCACCGCAACCTGCACCTCGGCGACCTGGGCCGGCACTACTCGGAGATCGCCGCGAGCTGGCTGTGGGTGCTCACCCTCGGCGGCATCGTGCTGTGGTGGCGGCGCCGCCGCAGCGTCCGCAAGATGCTGGCCCCGGAACTGTCGGCGAAGAAGGGCGTCCGCCGGACCCGGGGCTGGCACGCGGCCACCGGGCTGTGGCTGAGCCTCGGCCTGCTGATCCTCTCGGCGACCGGTCTCACCTGGTCACGTTATGCGGGCGCCTCGTTCGACACGGTGCAGACCGCCTTCGACGCCCAGCGGCCCGGCCTGGAGGTGCCGGGCGTCTCCGCCTCGGCCGGTGGCCACCACGGCGCCGGCAGCGAGGCCCCGGTCGCGGTCGACCCGGCACAGGCCGACACGGTGCTGAGGGTGGCCCGGGACAGCGGTCTCACCGGCCCGGTCGAGCTGAGCCTCCCGGAGACCGGCGGCGCCGCCTGGACCGTCGCCGGGATCGACAACACCTGGCCGGTTCAGCTGGACCGGATCGCCGTCGACCCGGCCACCGCGACCGTGGTGGCGCGCAGCGACTTCGCCGACTGGCCGCTGCTGGCGCAACTGTCCAAGCTGGGCGTGCAGGCGCACATGGGAATCCTGTTCGGGCCGGTCAACCAGATCCTGCTGGCGGCGCTGGCGATCGGGCTGCTCTGCGTGATCCTGTGGGGTTACCGAATGTGGTGGCAGCGCCGCCCGACCCGGGCCGGCCGTCCGGCCCTGGCCGGCTCCGCACCGGCCCGCGGCGCGTGGCTGGGCCTGCCGGCGTGGGCCATCGCGGCCGGTGTGCCGGTGGTCTTCGCGATCGGCTGGGCGCTGCCCTGGTTCGGCATCCCGCTGGCCGCGTTCCTGCTGGCCGACGCCCTGCTTGGTCTCCGCGGGCGCGCCTAGACGGTACGCAGGTCCAGCGTGTGCCAGACGGCGGCCTCCTGCTGACCGGTCGACCACCAGAGCATCCCGTCCTTGGTGGCGGCCAGGTCGGCGGCGGCCGCCAGGGTCACCGTCCTCCCCGTCGTCAGGTCGTGCACGACGAGGCCGGCCACGCCGGTGAGGTCGGACTCCGGGCCGGGTTCGGAGAGGATCTCGAACCGGTCCAGCACCGCCACGTCGCCCACCGCGGCCTGCGCCTCCGGGCCGGCCATCCGGCGGCGATCGGCGCCGTCCGGGCGCATCGCGTCCATCCGGGCCAGACCGTCGCCGTTCATCACCATGACCCGGCACCAGACCGGGCTGCACATGGTCCACTCGGCTCCGGAGACCGGCGCCCGCACCTCCTGGCCGGTGGTCATGTTCCGCATCCGGACCGTCCCGGACTGGCTGCCGGTGTCATCGGTGAGCCACGGCCAGGCGGACAGCGCCCACTGGCCCCTCTCCTCGCGGATCTCGACCTTGCCGCCGGTCAGCGGAACGGACCGGATCTCGGTGGCCGCGTTGCCCTCGCCGGCCGCCCAGTGCACCCGGCCTCCGGCCACCACCAGGTCGTACTGGTTGCCGTAGAACAGGGTGTTGCCGGTGTCCGCGGTCAGTCTGCGGGGCGTGCCGCCCTCCCGGCGGACCGCCCACACCTCGACCGGCCGGTCGCCGGCCGCCTCGGTCCAGACCATCTCGTCACCGGCGACGGTCAGACCTTCGAAGCGAGGCTCGTCGGCGGCCGGCAGGCGGCGCAACTCACGCTCGACGTCGCCCTTCAAGACCACGAGGTGTACGGCGTCCGCAGTCGCCCGCGTGCCGACGACCGTGGTGGCGTCCAGGAACAGCAGCGGCTCCACGGTGAGGCCGGGCAGGTCGGCGCGTGCGGCATCAGGCCACGCCTGGGCCAGCGAGGGCCGGCCGACCGCGTCCGGGTTGCGTGGCGGCGGCTCCGGCAGGGTGCCGGCCAGCAGGGCCCCGGCCGCGAGCAGGGCCACGCCCAGGCCGATTGCCGTCCTCATTCGTACTGCTGCTTCGGTGGGTCGACCGGTTGCCACTGCTCCACCTCGAGAAACGCGATGTCGGCCTGGTTGACCGGATCCTTGGCCCGCTTGTCGCTGTACTTCCCGGTGATCTGGAGCCAGGTGCCGGAGGGGACGTCGACGACCGGGCCGCCGGTGAGGCCCACCTTGATCGGGCGGCCGTCGGCGGCGCAGCAGCTCACCACGATCCGGGCCAGCATCGGTGAGCCGTCCTCGCCGCGGGTGACGAAACCGGTCAGCTGGACGCGGCGGCCGGCCAGGCTGCGGCCGTCCTCGTAGATCACCCGGGAGGCGTAGTCGATCAGCGCGACCGGGGCCGGGTCCGCATCGGGCAGCGGCGGGAAGTCGGACCCGGCGCTGAGCCGGACCGTGCCGGACTGGACCGCGGTGTACGACCCGAGGGCCGGCGGGGCGACCAGGAGCAGGGCGAGCACCGGGAGGACCAGGAGCCAGCCCACCCGCGGCTCGTGGTGGTGTCCGTGGTCATCGTCCGGGGACGGTCGGGAGCCGCGGAACTCGTACCAGAGGGTCATGATCGCGGCCGCCACCAGGGCCACGCCGGACGCGATCAGGAACGGTCGCAGGCCCTCCTTCACGTACCGCAGATAGAGGTCGGTGAACGACGCCTTGAGGATCGCGCCGCCGAAGAGCAAGAGGACGACCGCCTGCGCCTGCCGGTTCACAGCAGCACCGCCCCCGCCACGACCGCGGCCAGCACCGCCAGCGCGAAGGTGGCCGGGGCGAACCGCAGCGCGAACCCGCGCCCGAACACCCCGGCCTGCATCGAGATCAGCTTGAGGTCCACCATCGGGCCGACCACCAGGAACACCAGGCGCGAGGTGAGCGAGAACTGCGACAGCGAGGCGGCGACGAACGCGTCCGCCTCGCTGCAGATCGACAACAGGACGGCGAGGACGGCCAGCGCCAGCACGGACAGCACCGGGTGGCTCGCCAGCGTCTGGAGCCAGGCCTCCGGGACGATCACGTTGATCGTCGCGGCGGCCGCGGCGCCGAGCACCAGGAACCCGCCGGCGTGCACCACGTCGTGCCGGCAGGCGGCCCAGAACGCCCGGCCTTTGGAGCCGTCCAGGTCGGGCCGGTGCGGCAGACGGATCCAGTCGGACTTCCCGAGGCGCAGCCACAGCCAGCCCATCAGCACCGCGACGGCGAGGCTGGCCAGGCCGCGGGCCACCACCATCTCCGGGTTGCCGGGGAAGGCGACCGCGGTCGCGGTCAGCACGATCGGGTTGATCGCGGGAGCGGCCAGGAGGAACGCGAGGGCGGCGGCCGGCGTCACCCCGCGGCGGATCAGGGATCCCGCGATCGGTACGGCTCCGCATTCGCAGCCGGGCAGCACCACCCCGGCCATGCTCGCCGCCGGGACCGCGAGGGCCGGGTGCCGGGGCAGCGCCTTCGCCCAGAACGAGCGGGGCACGAACACCGCGATGACCGCCGACAGCAGCACCCCGAAGACCAGGAACGGGACGGCCTGCACCAGCACCGAGACGAACACCGTGGTCCAGGTCTGCAGGCGCTCGCCGGTGACCAGGCCGGACAGCCGGCCCCGGAAGATCACCAGCAGGACCAGAACCGCGGCGAGCGCTTCGACCGAACTGATTCCCCGGCTTCGCCGTTCACCGGCCGGGGCGTCGGCTGTTCTCTCGCGCTCCTGCGTTTCGGTCACCGGGGGAATCTACCGTTTCAGGTTGATCACGGACTCCCCGCCAGGAACAGGAACACCGCCAGCACGCTCAGGTGAAGCCCGCCCTGGAGGATGTTGGCCCGCCCGGGCACGATGGTCAGGGTGCCGACCACGAA
This sequence comes from Actinoplanes hulinensis, assembly GCF_019429605.1. Lineage (NCBI taxonomy): Bacteria > Bacillati > Actinomycetota > Actinomycetes > Micromonosporales > Micromonosporaceae > Actinoplanes > Actinoplanes hulinensis. The sequence goes on from NZ_JAHXZI010000004.1 coordinate 98,940, forward strand.
GGTCAGCGCGAGCAGCACGAGCTGGGTGCCGCCGAGGCCCAGCAGCAGCGGGCCCTCCAGCCAGATCATCGCGACGGCGATCGCCGGGATGGTCAGGCCGATGCTGGCCATCGCCGAGCCGAGCGCCAGGTTGAGGCTGGTCTGCATCCGGTCGCGGGCCGCCGCGCGGACCGCCGCGATGGTCTCCGGCAACAGCACGAGCAGGGCGATCACCACACCGACGACGGCCTGCGGCAGGCCGTTGCCCTCCACCACAGACTCGATCGTGGGCGAGACCCCCTTGGCCAGGCCGACGACCGCGATCAGGGCGAGCAGCAGCAGGCCGAGGCTGGCCAGGGCGGTCCGGCCGGTCGGCGGCGCGACGTGCTCCTCGCTGTCGATGACCTCGCCCTCGGTGGTGATCGGCAGGAAGTAGTAGCGGTGCCGGCGGGTCTGCACCATGACGAACAGCAGGTAGAGGGCGAGCGAGACGACGGCCGCGAAGCCGAGCTGGGCGGGCGAGAACTGCGGTCCGGGCCGGGTCGTGGTGAACGTCGGCAGGACCAGGCCGAGCACGGCGATCGCGATGACCGTGGCGAAGGCGGAACCGGTGCCCTCCGGGTTGAAGACCGCGATCCGCCGGCGGATCGCGCCGACCAGCAGGGAGATCCCGAGGATGCCGTTACAGGTGATCATCACGGCGGCGAAGACGGTGTCCCGGGCCAGCGACTGCGCCTTGTCCCCGCCGCTGATCATCAGCGTGACGATCAGGGCCACCTCGATGATGGTGACGGCGACGGCCAGGATCAGGGAGCCGAGCGGCTCGCCGACCCGGTGCGCGACCACCTCGGCGTGGTGCACCGCGGCCAGGACGGCGCCGGCCAGCAGCTGGGCGACGATGATCACACCTGGTGGCGGGAGGTCACGTCCCCAGGTCAGGACCAGCGTCACGAAAGCGAGGATCGGGACGTAGAGAGCCCAGCGCGAGAGGATCTTCACCCCACAACTGTGACGGTTAATCGGCCTTGTGACCCTCGGAGTGGCCCAGACTCCGCTCCGGGGCGATCCGGTCCCGGACCAGCCGCTTGAGATGCGGCAACTCGGGGAAGCCGCCCTCGCCCTTGCGCGACCACAGGGTCTCGGAGCCCAGCCGGACCTCGAAGACGCCGCCGACACCGGGCACCAGGGCGACCTCTCCCAGTTCGGTGGCGAAGGTGGTCAGCAGTTCCTGGGCCGTCCAGGCGGCACGCATCAGCCAGCGGCACTGGGTGCAGTACTCGATCTCCAGGCGGGGTTCTCGCGGCTGCGTCACAGCTCCGCAGTATGCCGGACCGGCCTGATCAGGCATGATCGCGGGGATCAACCGTCTTAAGGAGTCACATTGAGGGGACGTTGGACCGCGGCCGTCGCCGGTGGCCTGGCGCTACTGACGGCCGTCACCGTCTCGGCCTGTTCCGGCGCGGAGGGTAGCGCCGCCGAGAAGGCCGTGGAGGCCCGTGACTACGTGGCGCTCGGTGACTCGTACGCGGCCGGTGTCGGCGCCGGCAACTACGGCGACACCGAGTGCAAGCAGAGCAAGGACGGCGGCTACCCGCAGCTGTGGGTGAAGGCTCGCGCGGCCACCCCGTTCGGCGCGGTCACCGACGCCACGTGCGGCGGCGCCGTCATCGACGACGTCCAGTTCAACCAGCTCACCGAGCTCGACGAGAACACCGGCTGGGTGACCCTCACGGTCGGCGGCAACGACGCCGGCTGGTTCTCCGTGCTCCAGCAGTGCATCTTCGGTGACGGCGCCACCTGCCGGACGTCGGTGGACAAGGCGGCCACCTCGTTCGAGACCACCATGCCGGCCCGGCTGGACACCCTCTACCAGGCGATCCGTAACCGGGCGCCGAACGCGAAGGTGTACGTGGTCGGCTACCCGCACCTGGTCGCCGACCCGGGTAAGGGCGGCGTCTCGTGTGACTCGCTGACCGACGCGCACCGTAAGGCGCTGAACGCGGGCGCGGACACCCTCGACGAGCTGATCAAGGCGCGGGTGGCGGCCCACCAGGGCTTCACCTTCGTCGACGTGCGCGAGGCGTTCAAGGGTCACGAGGCGTGCACCGGGGAGCCGTGGATCCACTCGGTCCGCGACGATTTTTCGGAGTCGTACCACCCGACCGCCGACGGCTACCAGGCGTACCTGAGGGAACTGGTCGCCGTCACCGGCTGATCGCCTGGTGTTCGCGTGGTGCACACCTGCCCGGGTTGGGATGGGACGTGCACCACGCGAACCACTACTACGGGCACTCCGCGGTGATGGCCCGGTACTGCGGCCTGCCGGAGTCGCCCGATCCGCCGCGCATCCGCGGGTACCTCCAGCACGGCTGGAACATCGGCGACGGCATGGCGCCCGACCACGAGTTCACGCCCGGCGTGCCGTCGTTCGTGTGGAGTGAGCGCACCCGGCGCCGGGCCTGGTCGATGGGGCGCCGTCCGGTGTACGTCACCGGCGCCCCGTGGGCGTACCTGGTGGAGATGACGCCCGCGCCGGACGCCGTGCGCGAGGGGACGATCTGGTACCCGTTCCACGGCTGGGAGGGCCAGCACGTCCAGGGCGACCACGACCGCCTGATCGCCGAGATCCTCGACACCGAGCCCGGCCCGGTCACCGTCTGCCTGTACTGGCAGGAGTACCGGACCGCCGGGGTGCGCCGCCGCTACGAGCGGGCCGGGTTCCGGGTGATCTGTCACGGCTACCGGGGTGGCTGGTGGAAGGACCTGGACCCGGGTTTCCTCGACCGGCAGCTCGCCGAGCAGCGCCGGCACCGCCGGGTGGCGTCGAACCGGCTGTGCAGCGCGATCTTCTACGGCATCCTGGCCGGCTGCGAACCGGCCGTCTACGGCGACCCGATGCAGCTGCGCGACGAGCGCGACCTGTTCGGCGGCCGGCCCCGCATCCGCCGTCAGTGGGCCGGGCTGCACGGCGTCTCGGTCGACCCGGACGCCGCGCGGGCGGCCGCCGTCGACGAACTCGGCGCGGACCGGCTGCTCTCCCCCGCCGAGCTGGGTTCTCTGTTCCGCTGGACGATCGAGGCCGCCGCATGACCGCCCTTCTGCTCGGTGGCGAGATGCCGCACTGGTCGGACCGGGAGCCCGCCGGCGGTCCGGTGCTGCGACGGCTCGCCGCGTCGGCGCGGGGTCACACGCTGATCGTCGGGCCGCACGAGCCGGAGCTGATCGACGCGGTCCCGGCCCGGCAGATCACCGTGCTGGTCCGCGGGGTGCCGGACGCCGACGCGCTGGCCGACCGGTACGCCGACCGCCCCGGCGTCGAGGTGTGCTGCGGGAGCCTGCCGAAGCTGGCGGCGGTTCCGGCGTACGACACGGTGATCGCCCTGGACGGCCTGGACCGGGCCGGCTCGACCGAGACCGGGGACCTGACCTGGGCCGCCGGCCTGGCGCTGCTGCTCGCGGTGCTGCGTCCCGGCGGGCGGCTGCTGCTCGGCTGCGCCAACCCGGCCGGCCTGCACCGCCTCTACGCGGCCGCCGCGGAACTGGGCGACGCCGACTGGGCCGCTCCGGACGGCGACGACCCGACGCGGCCGGTGGGGCTCGACGATCTGCGGGAGCGGCTGCGGGCCGCGGGGCTCGTCCCGGCGCAGGGGTACGCCGCACATCCGTCCCCGCGGAACCCGGCCGTGCTGGTGAGTGACGCCGCCCTCGCCGACCCGGAGCTGGCGGGTCTGCTCACCTCGGCGCTGCGCCGGGCCGGCCGCCCGTCCGGGCCGCTGCTGGCCGACCCGCGCCCGCTCGCGGCCGCCCTGCTGCGCCACCGGCTGGCGTCCGCGCTGGCCCCGGCCTGGTTCGTGGCCGCCGCCCTGCCCGGCCACCATCCCGCTCCCCTGCCGGACGTGCTGCTGGCCCCGCCCGGCGACGACCCGGGCACGCTGCTGGCGTTGCGGCGGACGCCGCGCGGCTGGGTTCCGGAGGGGACGGACGAGCCGCTGCCCGCCGGCCGCTGCCTGCATGACGTCCTGCTGACCGTGGCCCGCCGCGGCGACCTGCCGGAGATGCGGGCGCTGCTGACCGCCTGGCAGTCCGGCGACGCCGCGGGGGTGGCCGCCGACGCGATCCTGGTGACCGCGGACGGCGGCCTGCATCCGCTGGCCGCGCCCACCGGCCCGGAGGCCGCGCTGAGCAGGTTCGCCGGCGCGCTGCACGACGAGAACCTGGCCGACCGCTGGCCCGCCGATCTGCTGGCCGCCATGACCGGCCGCGATCCGGCGCCCCGGCCCCTGCCCGCGTCATTCCGCGGGCTGAGCGCGGCGCACGACCGTCTGGCGAGGGAGCTTTCCGAGGCCAGGGCACAGATCGAGTGGTACGAACAGAGCGCCGCGACCATGCGCGCCGAGCTGTCCCGTGCCCACCGTGTCATCGCCGTGCTCCGCGCCACCACGCCGGGCCGCGCCGCGACGGCCGTCCTGGGCGGCGTGCGCAGCGGAAAGCGCCTGGCCCGGACCGTCCTCACCCGGCTGCGGTCGACCACCTGAACGCGGTACCCGATGGCTCGGGTGTGCGCCACGGGACGGCCATGGTTCGGCGGGGCGGCGCAGGCCGTACCGAAACCGCTGCTAAGGACGACCGGGCAGTGCGGGTGACGTGTGGACGGCCTGGTCGTAGAGGTCCTCCAGACGGGACGTCTGGGTGTTCAGGTCGAAGTGGGTGGCCACGTGGGCGCGGGCCCGGGCGCCGAGGCGGCGGCGCAGGCCGGCGTCGCCGAGCAGGCGGGCCAGGGCGGCGCCGAGCGATCGCGGGTCGGCTTCCGGGACCAGCAGGCCGGTCTCTCCGTCGACGACGGCCTCGGAGATTCCGCTGTGCCGGGTCGCCACCACCGGCAGGCCGAGCGCGCCGGCTTCCAGGATGGTGGTGGGCAGGCCCTCGGTGTCGCCGTCGGGCGCGGTCTTGGAGGGCGCGGCCAGCATCCGGGACTCGGCGAGGTGCTGCTGGACCGACGCGGGTGGCCGGGCGCCGACGAAGGTGGCGTCGACGCCGAGGCGTTCGGCGAGGGCGCGCATCTCGGGCAGCAGCGGGCCGTCGCCGATGAGCAGGGCGCGCGGGCGCGGCGCGGCGAGCGTGGACAGGGCGGTGAGCAGGTCGTCCACGCCCTTCTTGGCGACGAACCGGCCGACGAGGACGACGTCCCAGCGTTTCGGGACGATCGGCGGGGTGTGCGGGACCGGTACGCCGGTGTGGTGGACGCGGATCCGGGCCGGGTCGGCTCCGCACTGTTCGGCGCGGGCGCGGATCACGTCGGAGACGGCGATGACCAGGGCGGCGCGGTCGAAGACGGTCCGCAGGTTGCGCCGGTAGCGCAGCCCGTGCAGTCCGGGGGCCTGCGGCTGCCTCGTGACGTCGTGGCCGTGCACCGTGACGACCAGCGGTCTGCCGAGCCGGCGGGCGCTGTGGCTGATCAGCCAGCCGTCGCCGCCGAAGTGGGCGTGCACCAGGTCGGGGCGGACCTCGGCGAGGACGGTACGCAGCCGGGGTGAGGCGCCGGTGAGCCGCAGCCGCAGGAAGTCGCCGCCGCCGTCCGGGAAGGTGATCACGTCCTCCGGGCGGGACAGCGCGGACCCGGCGCGGACGGCGCCGACGTAGGTGGGCGTCCAGCGGGTGAGCGCGTCGCCCTGGGCCCGGATGAACGTCTCCGAGCCGGGCAGCATGGCGCTGCGCCAGATGGCGACCCGGCGGCCGTCAGCCGACATCGACCGGCTCGGCGGCGGTGGCCGGGGCGGGGGCCGGGTCGCGGCGGCCGACGATCAGGTCGCGCAGCCGGCGGCGCAGGGCCGGCGGCAGGGCCCAGATCTGGAGGTGGGTGAGGTAGTCGAGGGCCCGCGGGTCGCCGTGCTCGCGGGCTTCGGCGAGCAGTTCGCGGAAGTGCCGGCCCTGGCGCGACGGCGCGGCCATCGAGCTGATCACGCTGAGCGTGAAGGCGGCGTACGCCCGGGGCGTGAACAGGTGCCGGTTGCCGCGCAGCCAGGCGAGCTGCTGCTCGTACGGGTGGTGCAGGCTGATCCGGTCGCGGTCCTCGTCCTGGTGCCACAGCACGAGCGGCTGCTCGGCGTAGAGCAGTTCCACACCGTCCTCGCGGACCGCCCGCAGCGCCCAGTCGAGTTCCTGCTGGCGGCGCAGCCCGACGGTGAACGGCACGCGGCGCAGCAGCTCGGTGGGTGCCATGATCGTCGACGTCTGGATGAAACCGTCGCCGTAGAACAGGCCGCGGCGGACGCAGAAGTACTCGCTGAGCGGCTCCCCGGCGGCGGGCAGCCGGCGGGGCATGACCGAGTCGGCGCGCGGGGTGCGGTTGATCAGCCGGCTGGCGACCACCGGGTAGCGGGCGGCCGAACCGGCGGCCAGGGCGAGCTGCACCGCGATCTTGTCGGGCAGCCATTCGTCGTCGTCGTCGAGCAGCGCCGTCCAGCGGCCGCGGGCCTCGGCGGCGCCGACGTTGCGGGCGTTCGGGGCGCGGCGGCGCTCCGGGACGACGACCACCCGCAGCCGGGGGTCGCCGATCGCGGCGAGGGCGTCGGTGGTGGCCTGGTCGGGACCGTCCACCACCACGATGACCTCGAGGTCGCCGTGGGTCTGGCCGAGGGCGCCGTGGACCGCCCGGGTCGCGAGCAGCGGCCGGTCACAGGTCGGGACGACGACGCTGACGTCCGGTTCAGCAGGCATGTCGACTCGCTTACGCAGGGGGCCGGGCGTATTCGAGCCGACGCTAGGAGCGCCGGGAGGCCGGACAGTTAATGCCGGGCGGCGGGCCGCGGAACGGCCCGCCACCAGTGGAGTCTTCGCGGAACTGCCGGAACCGGACTGATCCCGGCGAAACCGATCGCCGCGGGCCTGCCGAAATGTACGGTCAGGCGCGGGGACTGCGATCGAATGGAACAGCTGATGCTCGCTCCGGCCGAAGGGCTGACCGGGGCGGAGGCCGAGGCACGGCGCCGGCGGGGCGAGGCGAACACCGCCGTACAGGGCGGCTCGCGCGGTTACGCCGAGATCCTGCGTACCAATGTCTTCTCGTTCTTCAACCTGATCCTGTTCGGGATCGGCGCCGCGCTGCTGGTGCTGGGCCGCTACAGCGACGCGCTGATCAGCGTCGGCCTGGGCCTGATCAACGCGGTGCTCAGCGCGGCCCAGGAGATCCGGGCCAAACGCAAGCTGGACCGGCTGCAACTGCTGGACCGGGCCGGGGTGCTGGTGATCCGCGACGGCCGGGAGACCGAGGTCGCCCCGGAGCGGGTGGTCCGCGGCGACGTGCTGCGGGTCCGCCCCGGCGACCAGATCGTGGTCGACGGCCCGCTGCTCGACGGCGGCCGCCTGGAGGCCGACGAGTCGCTGCTGACCGGCGAATCCGACCCGGTGGTCAAGCACCCCGGCGACGACCTGCGCTCGGGCAGCCTGTGCGTGGCCGGCGACGGTCACCAGCTGGCCCGGGACGTGGGCGTGCACAGCTACGCCGGCCGGCTCACCGCCGAGGCGCGGCGGGCCACCACCGACAAGACACCGTTGCAGCGCGGCATCGAGTTCATCGTGCGGCTGGTGATGGCGCTGGCCGTGCTGATGAGCGGGGCCATCCTGGCGCAGGCGGCGCTGGAGGGGTTCAGTGTGCTGCGGGTCGTGCAGATCACCGCGGTGCTGTCCGGGCTGGTGCCGTACGGGCTGTTCTTCCTGATCGCGCTCGCCTACACCGCCGGCGCGGTCCGGATCGCCCGCACCGGCGTCCTGGTGCAGCAGGTCAACGCGGTCGAGTCGATGACCAGTGTGGACGTGATCTGCACCGACAAGACCGGCACGCTGACCACCGGCCAGCTGGTGCTGGAGGAGATCGTCCCGCTGGGCGATCACGAGTACGGCGAGGCCACCGGGGCGCTGGGCGGGCTGGCCCACAACGCCACCACCCCGAACCTGACGGCCATGGCGATCGCCGGGTCGCTGAGCGGGCCGGTCTGGGAGGTCCGCGACGAGGTGCCGTTCTCGTCGTCGCTGCGCTGGTCGGGCATGGTCGCGGAGGAGGGCACGTGGGTGCTCGGCGCGCCGGACGCGCTGGCCGGGCGGCTGCTCCGGCCGGTGCCGGCCGGCGAGATCACCGACCGTACCGGGCGAGGGCTGCGGGTGCTGCTGCTGGCCCGTGCCGAGGATCCGGAGGGTGGGCTGCGCGACGCGGCGGGGCGGCCCGGCCTGCCGGTGCTGGAGCCGGTCGCGCTGGCCGTGCTCGCCGACGAGGTGCGTCCCGAGGTGGCCGCGGCGGTGGCCCGTTTCCGGTCCGACGGGGTGGAGCTGAAGGTGCTGTCCGGCGACGATCCGCGTACCGTCGCCGCGATCGCCGCCCGGGCCGGGATCACCGGGGACGAGCCGGTCATGGGCGCCGTCCTGGACGACCTCGACGACCCGGCGCTGGACCGGCTGGTGGCCCGGGCCAGCGTGTTCGGCCGGGTCGCGCCGGAGCACAAGGAGCGGATCGTGCGCTCGCTGCGGCGGCAGGGCCGGTACGTCGCGATGGTCGGCGACGGGGTGAACGACGCCCGCGCCCTCAAGCAGGCGCAGGTCGGCGTGGCGATGCGCAGCGGCAGCGCGGTGACCCGGGACGTGGCCGACATCGTGCTGGTCGAGGACGACTTCTCGGCACTGTCCCCGGCGCAGTACGAGGGCCGGCGGATCATCAACGGGATCGGGATCTCGCTCTACGTCTTCCTGTCCCGGGTCGCCAGTCAGGGGCTGGTCATCGTGTCGGTGACGATGCTGGGGCTGAGTTTCCCGTACTCGCCGACGCAGGTGGGCCTGACCCTGTTCACGGTGGGCATCCCGACGGTGTTCCTCACCTTCTGGGCGAAGCCCACCCGGCCGGACCCGCATCTGCTGCGCAACCTGGTGCGGTTCGTGGCGCCGGCCGCGGTGGTCACCGCCACCTTCGGCACGGCCATCTACGCCGTGTTCTACACGCTCGTCACGCACGGTTTCGGGTCGGGGCGGGCCCCGGAGCGGATAATTCACGAGTTCGAGCGGACGACCGGCCTGACCTACGGCGTCGACGCCGACTTCACCGAGGCCTCCGCCACCATCCTGGCGCAGACCGGGTTGTCGACGTTCTTCTGCTTCGCGTCGTTCCTGCTGATCCTGTTCCTGGCGCCGCGGTCCCGGGTGTTCGCGGCGTGGACCGCGCCGACCGGGGACAAACGGCCGTCGTGGCTGGTGCTGGGGCTGATGGTGGCTTTCGGCGCGGTCCTCTGTGTACCGGTGCTGTGGCAGTATTTCGGGCTGATGGGGCCGTCGAAGGCGGTCTTCTTCGTGGTGATACCGACGCTGATCCTCTGGTACCTGACGCTGACCGTGGTGTTCCGGCTGCGCCTGTTCGACCGCCTCCTCGGCCTCGAAAAACCCGTTTAGAAGCCGATTTGGTACGCCGAAAGCGCGCTCGGGCTCATGATGGGCCCGAGCGCCTTCCGTCAGCCGGTGATGATCTCGTTGGTGACCAGGAACCGGGTGCGCTCGGTGATGAGCGTGCGCAGGTTCTCCGCCTCGGTGGCGGTGGACTCCGCGTTCGCCCCGTCGACGGTGCCGATGACCTCGGTGATCGCGTTGATGGCGTTGAGTGCCGACGCGTTCCCGTAGATCTTGTTGAACAGCTCCTTGTAGGCCTTCCGGTAGGTGTCCTTGTAGGCGGCGCTGGCGAGGAAGCGTTCCTTGAGCTTGTGGCCGCTCATGAAGCCACCGCGCCCACCGGCCGGCATCTCCATGCCGGGTGGCATCTCCATGCCCTCGGGCGGCCGGAAGTCACCGCCACCACCCCGCATGCCGCCGCCCATGCTGACCGACTCGGCCGGATCCTGGGTGGCGGAGCCGGACAGGGTCAGGTTGTAGTCCCAGCCGACCACCGAGAACCGCTTGGCGCCCAGGTCGTACCAGAGGTAGTAGTTGCGGCCCGGACCGGCCATGTCGTCGAAGTTGACCAGCAGGTTCTGGATGGCCGCGTACCGGGCGAGCGACGTCACGTCGACGTGCTCGTCCAGGTGCTCGTCGAACTCGGCGTCACCGGCGCTGTTCACCCATGTGATCAGGTCGATGACCGGCTGGAGGTCCTGGCTGCCCTTCTTGTTGATCTGCTTGAAGTCGTCGGCGTACTCCGTCGGGTCGTCGCCCTGATCGGTGAACTGGCTGGACGCCATGCTCTTGTAGAGCACCCCGTTGCCGCCGATCGCGTCGGCGAAGTTCTCGTCCGGGTGCTCGACGATGAGCCGGGCCGTGGTGGGCCGGTCGTTGACGGTGAAGCTGGTGTAGGCGTACCGCTGGGTCACCTCACCGGCGGCGGCCAGCACGTTGAGCGAGACGGCCTCGTTGAGGACCGCCGCGCCGCCGCCCATGCCGCCGACCCGCACCGCGATCTCCCGGTGGCCCTGGTAACGGCGGCCCTCGACGAACTCGTCGAAACGGATCAGCCACGGCAGGGTCTCCGGCTCCTCGGTCTTGAGCGAGGTACGCCCGCCACCTCCGCCCATGCGGAACCCGCCACCCTCCGGGGGCCCGCCCTGCGGCATCGCGCCCTGGGGCATCGCGCCCCGGCCGCCGCCGAATCCGTTCTGCCGGGCCTCGCCGTTGCGGGTGATGCCCTGCAACGTCGAGTTGCCCTTGAGCCGGATGCCGACGCTCGGGACGGTGGTGCCGTCGATGGTGAGGTCGGCCTCCAGGTACTCCTTCTCACCGTCCTTCCAGAACGAGTCGAGCAGTTCCTCGTACGCCTCGGTCCGGTATGTGATCTTGATGTTGTGCGCCCTGGTCGCGTCGAACAGGTCGGTGGCGCCGGCGATGTTCACCGACACCTCGTCACCGCTCTCGTCGCCGGCGCTGGTGACCAGCGGCGCGACCCGGACCGTGCTGAACACCACGGTGAACGCGAGCAACGTGGCGGCGCAGGTGGCCAGCAGTTTCCAGTAGTGCCGGACCCGTACCGGAATCCGGTGGACCAGCCGGCGCTTCATCAGAGGTCCGTCTGGTCGTACCCGGTCAGGACGGTGACCCGCTGCCCGCCGGTCCGCTCGCCCAGCTTGGTGATCAGCTCGCCCGGCTCGGTGCCCTTCTTCAACCGGACCGTGTACATCAGCTCGGTGAGCGCGCCACCCCGGATCGACTCGATGCTGACCAGCTCGAACTCGCTGGTCAGGGTGATCAGCACGTCCTGGATGTTGTCCGTGTAGTTGCCGTCCGGCGGAACCTGCACCTTGACCACCTGGCGCTGCACGTTGGCGGCGAACCAGTTGAACCGGTACATCACCAGGATGATCAGGCTGATCGCGACCGCGGCCACGACGGCCAGGGTGTAGAAGCGGGTGCCCGCGGCCATGCCGACGCCCATCACCAGGAAGATGAACACGACGTCGCGGGTCTCCTTGATCGCGTTCCGGAACCGGACCACCGACAGCGCGCCGACCAGCGCGAACGCCCGCGCGATGTTGGAGCCGACGACCAGCATGATCAGCGCGATCAGCATGCCGAGGATGACCAGCGTCTGCACGTACGACTGGGAGTACGACACGTTGCGGTGGGTGAACCGGTAGACCCAGGCGATGAACGCGCTGAGCAGGAACGACAGCGACAGCGCGATCGCGATGTCACCGACGCTGAACGTGCCGGACAGATCCTGTACTTCGAATGGCATGGGTCAGACCTCAACGGTTTCGGAATCAGGGATGTGGAAGATCGACCGCGGGGCACGGCCGAAGGCCTCGACGCTCTGGCAGTACTTGGAGACCCGGACCACCGACATGTTCAGCCGCGCGGCCAGATCGGTGAGCCAGTACGGGACACGCTCGTTGGCCTTGAACTCGACCACCGACAGCCGGGCCGGCACGATCAGCCGGTTCTCCGCGTCCGCCGCGAAGCCGAAGTCCCGGTCCCGGCCACGGACCCGGGAGTCGATGGTGACGCGCAGGCCCACGTCGGCGTCCCGGCCGACGTACGCCTCCCGCTGGTAACCGGTCATCGCGACCGGCCGCAGGTCCAGAGTCGAGATCAGTTCGAGGACCTCTTCGAGGAAGGCGGTCTGCGACGGGTCGTGCTCGACCATCCGCCGGCCGTCGCACAGGTCCCGGGCCAGGCGGTACGGCATGGCCACCCGCCGTTTCTGGGTGACCCGGTTGACCCGCTGCTTGATCTCGACGTGCACCGTGGTGTCGTCGCCGACGTTCGTACGGTCGCCGTAGTGACGCATCCGCAGCTTCCGCCGGAACCTGAGGCCCTCGATCTTCTCCCAGTAGAAGCGCAGGTCACGGGTGTCGTAGTAGGTGCTCCACACCCCGTACCCGCCGTCGGCGCCGTGACTGTCGGAGTCCATCCGCCCGGCCAGCTCCGCCCGTAGCGCGGGCAGCCGCTCACTCGGCACCAGGTACTTGATCTCGTACCGGTTGAACGAGTGCAGCCCACTGGGAGCCCGCAGAGCGTGACCGGCGTGATCGTCACCGAGCAGTCGATTCATGCCTGTTATCTACGAGGAGCAACGACAGAGCCAGCTCGATGGCCCCTGTGAAGTTCATGGGAACAGCGGATGAACCCCGGATGGACCCTGCCCACTTATGATCATCGACCGGCTTGCCTCCGCGCGGCGCGGCGTCTACGTTGGCGGAACATCGTTTCCCTCAATGGAACAGGGGCACGTATGCTCAGTACGCTCTTCGGCCTGATCACCGTGGCGGAGACGGTCCTGCTCGGCATGGTGATCGCGCTGCGCCGCCGCCGGCCGGACTGGGCGCTCACCCTCCTGATCCTGGTCCTGCTCGGCCTGATCTGGGACAACGCGGTGATCGCGATGGGCGCCACGGTCGGCGAGGGCGACACCCTGGAGGCCCTCTCGTTCCCCCGCTACGCGGCGCACGGCATCCTCGTACCGTTGCTGATCATGGTCGGTGTGGGCCTGGCCCGCCGCCACGACGTCCGCTTCTTCAGCGGCGCGACCGTACCGGCCGTCTTCGGCGCGGTGACCGTCCTGCTGATCACCATCGGCATCTGGCTCGACATCGTCACCCTCGATCTGGAGCCCGCCCGCTACGCCGACACCCTCCGCTACACCAACGCCGCCGCCCACGGCCCCCCGATCCCGGCGGTGGCCACCATCCTCATCCTGATCGCCATCGGCGCCCTCCTACTGGCCCGCGCCCGCTGGCCCTGGCTCCTGGCCGGATCGATCGCCATGTTCGCGGCCGCCGCGGCCGCGGTGGCCGGCTTCTGGATCGGCAACGTGGGCGAACTGATCCTGATCCTGACCATCTGGTTCACCGCCACCCACCGGCCGGCTACCGGGTCATGATCCAGGTGGGGAACGGGGAGCTGAACTCGCTCAGGACCCGCCAGCCCGCCCGGCGGTAGAGGTCGACGTTGGCGGGCTTACTGGTCTCCAGCACCGCCGGAAGCCCGTCCTCGGCGGCCCGGCGCAGACCGGCGGCCATCACCGCCCGGCCCAAGCCTCGGCCCGCGCTCGCCGGGTGGGTGCCGAGCACGCCCAGGTACCAGAACGGCTCCTCGGGAAGCGCGAGGTGGACCGCCTCGTCATACTCCTTGACCCGCGCCAGCGCGCCGGCCGGCAGGTCCATCTCCGCGGCCGGCACATCGCCGCCGGAGGGCGGCTCCCAGATCGCCACCGACGCCCCACCGCCGATCGTCCAGATCGTCCCCCGGCCCACCCGCTTGTCGAAGAGGTGGCCGAAGAAGACCGCCGCCTGAGCCGGATAGTCCTCCGGATCCGGGCAGATGAACCGCAGCACGGGATCCTCGGTGAACGCCGCCACCAGCGACGCGACGACCCGCTCCCGGTCAGCGGGCCGGGCGATGGAAATCTCCTCAGTCACGGAGTCGCATCCTACCGCTCGCGTAGCGCCGTCCTAGGAGGCTAGCCAAGGCGTCCGCATCTTGTGCGGGGGGTTCGTACCGGTCTGTCACGCGGTGGGAGTGGTGTGACCGTTCCCGGTCAGGACCGCCGCCACGTCTGATCCCCATCTCTCTCAGTGGTCGCGCCGGGTTGCCGATCGGTTTCTGTGATGGGGCGTGACAACAAGCCGGTCGCCGCGCCGGGCCGGACCGACGGCCCGGTGCTTGCCACCCCGTACGCCCGGGAGACGGCCTCCCTCCGCGCCGAACGGGACGAGGCCCTGCGCGCCGTGGCCCGCCTGCGGGCCGTCCTGGACAACGCGCACGACGCCTTCGTGTCGATGAGCGCGGACGGCGTGATCATCGCCTGGAATCCGGCCGCCGAGCGGCTCTTCGGCTGGACCGCGGCCGAGGCGGTGGGCCACCCGGCCACCGAGCTGATGATCCTGCCATCGCTGCGGGAGGCCCACGAGCTGGGCCTGCAGCGGGCCCGCCGGTCCCGGACCTCCCCGTTCGCCGGGCGGCGCCTGGAGTTCACCGTCGTCGACCGGTCCGGCCGCGAGTTCCCGGTCGAGATGACCCTCCAGACGCAGTACGAACGGGGCGAGCCGGTCCACCACGCCTTCCTGCACGACATCACCGCCCGGACCACCGCGCGGCTCGAACTCAAGCGGGAGCGCGCCTATCTCCAGGCGCTGCTGAACAGCCTGGACACCGGGGTGGCGGCCTGTGACAGCGACGGCACGCTGGCCCAGTTCAACTCCGCGATGTGCGAGATCCACGGGCTCGGGCACGAGCCGATCGGCCCGGGGTCGTGGGCGAGCACCTATCACCTGTTCCGGGCCGACGGCCGTACCCCGATGGAGCCGGAGGAGGTGCCGCTGGCCCGCGCCTTCACTGGCGAGATCGTCTCGCACGAGGAGATGGTGGTCCTGGCCCCGGGCCGGCCGCCGCACTGGTTCCTCACCAACGCCCGGCCGATCGACTCCGCCGACGGTCACCGGCTCGGGGCGGTGGTGGCGATGCACGACGTCACCGACGCCCACCGGGCCGAAGTGCTGCAACGCTGCCGGTACGCGGTGGCCCGCGCACTGTCCGAGGCCACCTCGGCCCGGGACGCCTCGATCGCCGCCGCCGCCGCGATCGCCGCCGAACTGGACTGGTCCTGCGCCGAGTACTGGGAGGTCGACGAGGAGCGGAACCACATCGCCCGGGTCAGCTCGTGGGTCCGGCCCGGGGTCGATCTGGCCGAGTTCACCGGGGACACCCCGCTGGCGTTCGGCATCGGGCAGGGACTGCCCGGGGCGGTGTGGGCGACCGGGTCCGACATCTGGAGCTGCGACCTGCTCAACGAGCTCACCGAGGTGAAGCGGCTGCCGCTCGCGTACCGGCTGGGGTTGCGGGCCACGATCGGCATGCCGGTGCACAGCGGCGCCCGGGTGGCCGGCGTCCTGGCGTTCTTCACCGACACCGACGGCGCCCGCGACGACGACGTCCTGGCCATGCTGCGCGACGTCGCGGCCCAGATCGGCCGGTTCGTGGAACGTCGCCGCGCCGAGGACCTGACCCTCGCCCTGGCCGCCGCGCGGCGCGATTTCAACCGGGTGATCGAGCAGGTCAACGACTGCTTCTGGACGGTCGAGATGATGCCGGACGGCTCGGTCCGGTCGGTCTACTCCAGCCCGGGGGCCACCGGCGTCTTCGGCGGCGCCCTGCCCACCGACGCCGACATGGCCGACACCCTGGCCGAACGGATGCACCCCGACGACAGGGAGGTGTTCCTCGCCTACCACGAGCGGATCGGCACCGGCGAGCCGGCCGAGTTCGAATGCCGGATCATCGGGTACGACGGCCGGACGCGCTGGGTGTGGACCCGCGGCGTCGCCCGGCACGAGGACGGCCACCTGTACGTCGACGGGATCAGCACCAACGTCACCGAACGGCGGGAGCTGGCCGACCAGCGCGAGCTGCTGCTGGCAAAGGAGCAGGAGCAGGTCCGCCGGCTGCGCGAGCTGGACCGGATGAAGGACGAACTGGTCGCCGTGGTCAGCCACGAGATGCGCAACCCGATCGCGATCATCGCGGCCCAGACCGACTCGCTGCTGGACGAGCCGGAGTTCGCCGGCCGCACCGAGCTGGCCTCCATCGAGCGGACCAGCGCCCGCCTGATGCGCCTGGTCGAGGACCTGCTGGACCTGGCCCGGTTCGAGAGCGGGCCGACCATGCTGGACCCGCGGCCGCTGCGCCTGGACCGGCTGCTGCGCCAGGCCGTCGAGGAGCACCGGCTCAATGCGCCGGTGGACCTGGTCACCGAGGTCGACAGCCTGCTGATGGTGGCCGGGGACGCCGCCCGGCTCCGGCAGGTGCTGGACAACCTGCTGTCCAACGCGATCAAATACACGCCGCCGGGCGGCACGGTCACCGTCGCCGCCCGGGAAGACGCCGACACCGTGACGGTGACGGTCACCGACACCGGCATCGGGATCCCGCCCGAGCAGTACCCGAAGCTGTTCACCCGCTTCTTCCGGGCCAGCACGGCGATCGACCACAAGATCAAGGGCACCGGGCTGGGCCTGGCGGTCACCAAGGCGATCGTGGAGGCGCACGGCGGCACGATCGCCGCCGAACCGGGGCCGGCGGGCGGCACCCGGTTCACCGTGACGCTGCCCCGCTAGGAGCCGGCCGCGTGGCCCTGTCGCCAGTAGCCGATGAAGTCGACACTCCCCTTCGGGATGCCACGGTCCGTGACGAGATGCCGCCGGCCGCCGGTGACCAGCGCGGACTCACCGACCAGGTAGGCGTAGACCGGCCCGGACGGCAGGGTCGCCGTACGCAGGGTCGCAAGCGCCTGCCGTCCCGGGACGTCGCCGGAGCCCTCCCGGGCCACCCAGTGCAGCGCGATCCCGGGCGGCACCCGGAACTCCTGCCGGTCCGCCATCGACGGCAGCTCGACGATCGCCACGCCCTTCGCGTCCTCCGGCAGGGACGACAGGACGCCGGCCATCGCCGGCAGGCCGGTCTCGTCGGCCACCAGCAGCGTCCAGTCGTGGTCCTGGCGCGGGTGGTAGCCGACGCCCTGGTCGAGCAGGCCGACCTGGGCTCCCGGATCGGCGGAGAGGGCGAAGGCGTTGGCCGGCCCGCTGTGGCCGTGCTCGTCGGCGTGCACCACGAAGTCGATGTCGAGCCCGTCCGGCCGGTACGCCCGGACCGTGTAGTTGCGCACGAACGGCCGCTTCGGCTTGGCGGTGGCCAGGTACTGCGCGTACCACAGCCCGGAGGTGCGGGTGGGCAGCTTGAGCGTGTCCTGTCCGGGGCGGGGCAGGAAGAGCCGGAACCACTGGTCGAAGCCGAGCGGGGTGAACCGGTCGAGGCCGTCGCCGCCGAGCGTCACGCGGACCACGTTCGGCGAGATCCGCTCGCTCTTGGTCACCTCGAGCAGCAGGACATGGGGGTCGACCGGCTTGCGGAGCTTGAAGTTCGCCATAGTTAGGCAAACCTAACCTAAGAATCTCCGCGCGGTCCAGGGACTATCGCGCGCAGCCGGGGTCCGGTGCGTCGACGGAGAGCGGGACGCCCTTCGGGGAGACGTAGACGACGTCCAGGATCAGCGGCTCGCCGCCCCGGTTCTCACCCAGGTGGGCACGCGGCTCCTCCGGGGCCTCCATGAGGTCCTCCCCGGCCCGGTACCGGTGCACCGTGACGCAGTCGGACATCCGGTGGGTGAGGGTGCCGGCGCGCACGTTCGCGAAGACCAGGCCGGGGTGCCGGTGCCAGCCGGTGGCGCCGCCGGGCCGGATGGTGATCTCGCGCAGCACGTAGTCGGTGTCCTTCACGGTCCACTGCCCGATCACCTTGACGGTCACCCCGTGCCCGGGTGTGGCGTACGCCGGGCTCGCGGTCATCACCGCCCCGACCACGACGACACCGCCCAGGCCGACCCTGATCAAACCGCGCATCTCCACCACCCCTGTCACGACAGCCACCTGGAGGGAGAACGAGCAAGTTGATCATCGGTGGCGGGGGCCGATTCTTTCCTGTGCCTTAAGCCTCGGGGAGCATCGATGATTTTGTGAACGATCCGGGCGACTCCCCCGTACTCGGTGGCGGCAGCATCACCGAGGGGTTCGGGAGGACTACTGTGGCACGGACCGGAATCGATACGTCGATGCTGCACAAGGGCTCACACAGCGCGTCGTTCTTCGACGTCTCCCGGGCCGCCGGCGAGGGCGTGGAGATCGTCGACTTCTGCATCCCGTGCAATCCCTACTTCCCCACACCGGAGATGTTCGACGAGCTCACCCGGGACCTGAAGAGCATCCTCAAGTACTACCCGAGCGACTCGGCCACCATCACCAAGAAGCTGGCCAGCGTGCTCGGCCTGCACCCGCAGACGGTGGCCATGGCGAACGGCTCGACCGAGCTGATCACCTGGATCGACCACCTGATGATCAAGGAGAGCGTGGCTATCCCGATCCCCACCTTCGGCCGGTGGACCGACCAGCCGATGGAGACCGGCAAGCGGGTGGACATGTTCCCGCTCCAGGAGCGCGACGGCTTCCGCCTCGACCTGGAGGAGTACGTCGAGTTCATCCGGGAGCGCAAGTCGCGGGTCGCGGTGATCTGCAACGTGAACAACCCGGACGGCCACTACATCCCGCGGCGCGACGTGATCCGCTTCATGGACGCGCTCAGCGACCTGGACCTGGTCGTGGTCGACGAGTCGTTCATCGACTTCTCCGACGCCGAGCGCTTCCCCTCGGTCGGCCCGGACGCGGTGATCCGCCCCAACGCGGTGGTGCTCAAGAGCCTCGGCAAGAACTTCGGCCTGCACGGCATCCGCTTCGGCTACATGCTGGCCAACCCGGCGATCTCCGGGAAGATCGCGAAGATGCTGCCGAAGTGGAACCTCAACTCCCTCGCGGAGAAGGTCGTCCACATGATCCAGGAACACGAGATGGAGTACGAGGAGAGTCTGCGCCTGCTCAGCCGGGACCGCCGCTCGATGGGCCGCGAGCTCCAGCGCATCCAGGGCATGACGGTGTTCCCCTCGCAGGGCAACTTCTTCCTGGTCAAGCTGCCGAACGAGTGGTCCGGCGTGGCACTGCGCGACTACCTGGTCGCCAACCACGGCATCATGACCCGCGAGTGCGGCAACAAGCTCGGCATGACCAGCCAGTTCATGCGCCTCGTAGTGCGCCCGGCCGCCGACGTGGACCGCCTGGTCGACGGCATGATGGAGTACGCGCAGCGCTTCCACAGCCGGTCCGCCTACGACAGCGACCCGCTGGAGAGCGCCGGCCGCCGCTGGGCCGAGCCGGCGTACGAGGAGCAGCCGGACAACCTGATCCCGTACCCGAGCCACCGCGGCGGCGGCGGCGAGTACACGGCACGCCGGGCCGCCGTCGGCTGAGTCCCGGAACGGACGTCACGGTCGCCGTGATCACTGTCGTGGTGAGCACGGCGGCGCGGACGCCCCGAAAGCTCAACTGCGTCGGCCCACCGCCGAATGACAGGCGTGCGCCACGAATCCCCCGTTGAGGACGAAAAGGCCAGGTTGACCGCGCTGCACTCGTACGGCGTACTGGACCGGCCCCGCCCCGCCGTGCTGGACGATCTCACCCGGCTGGCCGCATCGATGTTCGACACTCCGATGGCCGCCGTCACACTGGTCGACCGGGACCGGCAGTGGTTCGCCGGCAGCGTCGGCCTGGACGACGAGCAGACCTCGCTGGACCGGTCGTTCTGCAAGCACGTGATCCCGGCCCGCGCCCCGCTGGTCGTGCCGAACGCCACCCTCGACCCCCGCTTCGCGTCCGTTCCGACCGTGACCGGGGCGCCGAACATCCGCTTCTACGCGGGCGCGCCGATCATCGACGCGGACGGGCACACGCTCGGCGTCATGTGCGTCATCGACGACAGGCCGCGCGTGATCCACGACCGCCAGGTGGAGAACCTGGTCACCCTCGCCGGGCAGGCGGCGGTCCACCTGACCTCGATCCGGGACCGGATGCGGATGGCGGATCTGGGCGACGAACTGTCCCGGGCCGTGCGGCGCGAGGACGACCTGGTCTCGGCGATCAGCCACGAGCTGCGTACGCCGGTCACCGCCATCCAGGGCTATCTGGAGATCCTCGGCGACCAGGAGGAGCTGGCCGCCTACCGCAGGCTGATCGAACCGATCCACCGCAACGGCGAGCGCCTGGTGCGCATGGTCGACCACCTGCTGGCCGGCACCCGGCCGGGGGAGGCGCCGCTGCCGCCGCCGGTCGGCCGGGTCGAGCTGGACACCGTGGTGCAGGGCGCGTTCCAGTCCTGCCGGCCTCTGATCGCGCTGCGCCCCGAGCCACCGCGGTTGCACACCGGCGCGGCCGTACCGGTCCGGGCGGACCTGCCGCGGCTGGCCGACGCGATCACGCAGGTGCTGCGCAACGCGCTGCTGTTCACCCCGGCGGACCGGCCGATCACGGTCCGGACCGGCGCCACGCCGCAGCCGTACGTCGAGATCGCCGACGCCGGAGTCGGCATCCCGGAGCATGAGCTGCCGTACGTCTTCGACCGCTTCTATCGCGGCCGCCACGCCCGCGATCAGGCCGTACCCGGGGTGGGTCTGGGTCTGACGATCGCCCGCGACATCGTCGAGTCGCATCGCGGCACGCTGACCGTCACCGGCACGCCGTCCGGCACGGTCGCCCGGATCATGCTGCCCGCCGCCGGCTGAGGACACCACGGCAACAAGATATATACATTTCAATATCTAGGTGTGAACGCCTGACGCCCGTACGCTCACCGAAGAAGTCGAGCGATGGGCATCGATCCCTCGGTTGCTCGCCGCCGGCGCGCGCGAGAGAGGAAGATCATGGCGATTCGACGCAGTGGCGGCCGCATCCTGGCAGCCGGCCTGTTCGCACTGGCGACGGCGGTCGTGGCAACGGGAACCCCGGCCGCGGCCGCACCGGCGACCGGCACCATCCGGCTGGCCGGAACCGCCGACGCGATCCCCGGCAGCTACATCGTGGTGCTCAAGTCCGGCGCGGTGGAGTCCGGCCTGACGAAGTCGTACGGCGGCACCGTGCGGCGCAGCTTCGGCAAGGCGCTCAACGGCTACGAGGCCGGCCTCACCGAGGCCCAGGCCAAGCGGCTGGCGGCGAACTCGAAGGTGGCCTACGTCGAGCAGAACCAGGTGGTCTCGCTGGCCGCCACCCAGAACAACGCGCCCTGGGGCCTGGACCGCATCGACCAGCGGGCCCGGCCACTGAGCACCACGTACACCTACCCGGTCACCGCCTCCAACGTGACCGCCTACATCATCGACACCGGCATCCTCTACACCCACAGCCAGTTCGGCGGGCGGGCCACGGCCGGCTACGACGCCGTCGGCAGCGGCGCGGTCGACTGCAACGGCCACGGCACCCACGTCGCCGGCACGGTCGGCGGCAGCACGTACGGCGTGGCCAAGGCGGTCAGGCTGGTCGGCGTACGGGTGCTCAACTGCTCCGGCTCCGGAACCACGGCCGGGGTCATCGCCGGCGTCAACTGGGTGACCAGCAACGCGGTCAAGCCGGCGGTCGCCAACATGAGCCTCGGCGGCGGCGCCAGCACCTCCATCGACACGGCGGTGCGCAACTCCATCGCGGCCGGCATCACCTACGCCGTCGCGGCCGGCAACTCGAACGCGAACGCCTGCAACTACTCGCCGGCCCGCGTACCCACCGCCATCACGGTCGGCGCCACCACCAGCACCGACGCCCGGGCCAGCTACTCGAACTACGGCAGCTGCCTGGACATCTTCGCGCCCGGCTCGTCGATCATCTCGTCCTGGTACACCAGCACCACGGCCACCAACACGATCAGCGGCACCTCGATGGCGTCGCCGCACGTGGCCGGCGCGGCGGCTCTCGTGCTGTCCCGCAACCCGAGCTACACCCCGGCCCAGGTCTCGTCGGCGCTGACCACCAACGCCACCCCGAGCGTGGTCACCAGCCCCGGCACCAGCTCCCCGAACCGCCTGCTCTTCGTCGTCCAGTAAGGCCGTCGAACGGCGGGGGACGCCCGTCCCCCGCCGTTCGCGATCCCCCGGCCATCTCCCCTGGCGGTGCCCGGCTTCCGGCGCCGTCAAGGGTTGACCGGCACAGCCCCCGGGTACGCGACCCGGATGCCCACCATCATGGTCTTCGCACCGGTCCCCCAGCTCACCGTCACCGTCGAGCAGCCCTCCGGCCGGCATCCGGAACTGCACGTGCACCCCGGCGGGCAGGGTGTCTGGCAGGCCCGGATGTGTGCCGGACTGGGCGCCGACGTCACCCTCTGCGCGGCGGTCGGCGGGGAGATCGGCGAGGTCGTCTCGGCGCTCATGCGCCACGAGAACATCGAGGTACGGACGGTGCGCCGCGACGGGGGCAGCGGCTGGTACGTGCACGACCGGCGGGACGGCTCCCGGGACACCGTGGCCGACTACGCCGGCGCCCCGCTCGGCCGGCACGACCTCGACGAGCTGTACAGCACCGCCCTGGCCGCCGGGCTGCTCGCCGACGTCAGTCTGCTCAGCGGTCCGGCCGCCCCCGAGGTGGTGCCACCGGAGGTGTACCGGCGGCTCGCCGCCGACCTGGGCACGCACGGCGGCACGGTGATCGCCGACCTGTCCGGCGACCACCTGACCGCGGTGCTGGACGGCGGTGTCGACTTCCTGAAGGTGAGCCACGAGGAGCTTATCGACGGCGGGCGGGCCGCCGGCGACAGCGACGAGGCGCTCGTGGAGGCCGCCCGGGAACTGCGGAGACAGGGCGCGGGGTCGGTGCTGATCAGCCGCGCCGACCGGCCCGGGATCGCCCTGCTCGACGACGAGCCGCTGCTCGTCGACCTGCCGCCACTCCAGGTGGTGGACCATCGCGGGGCCGGCGACTCGATGACCGCCGGGGTGGCCACCGTGATGGCCCGCGGCGGGACCCTGCGCGAGGCGGTGCGCACCGGGGCGGCGGCCGGGGCGCTCAACGTCACCCGGCACGGCCTCGGCACCGGCCGTCGCGAGGCGATCGCCGAACTGGCCCGGCGGGTCGACCTCACCCCGGCGCCCACCTGACGTTCACGGACTGTTCGAGCGGCGACCGTCGTGCCGCCGGGTGGCCGCTCCTAGGGTCGTCCGGTGAAACGCGTGACGACCCCGCTGGTGTGGGCCCTTCCGGCGGTGGTCACGGCGGTGCTCGGCGGCTGGCGGCTGACCGTGGCGGCGCTCTGGGCGGACGAGCTGGCCACCTGGGGAGCGGTCCGGCTGAGCTGGGAGCGGCTGTGGCGGCTCGCCGAGGCGGTGGACGTGGTGCTCACGCCGTACTATGCGGGTTTGAAGGCCTTTGCCGCGATTGCCGGAACCAGTACGACGGCCCTGCGCATCCCCTCGCTGCTCGCCATGATCCTGACCACCCTGGTGGTGGTGGCGCTCGGCCGCCGGGCCGGCGGGGACGCGGCCGGGCTCGGCGCCGGGCTGCTCTTCGCGGTCCTGCCGGCGACCTCCCGGTACGCGCAGGAGGCCCGCCCCTACGCGCTCGCCATGCTCGGCGCGGCGCTCGCCCTGCTGGCGCTGATCCGCCTGCTGGAGCGGCCGACGGCCGGGCGGGCCGCGCTCTACGCGGCGGCCGTCGCGGCGACCGGCCTGTGCCATCCGCTCAGCGGCCTGCTCATGATCGCCGGGCACGCCCTGGCCGGATGGCGTCTGCCACGGCTGTGGCTGCCGGCCGCGGCCGCCGGTGGCCTGCCCGCGCTGGCACTCTGCCTGACCGCGGCCGGACAGTCCGCGCAGATCTCGTGGATCGCCCTGGTCGGCACGCAGACCGTACGGAACCTGCCACCGCAACTCTTCGTGTCCGCCGTGGTCGGCGGGCTGATCCTGGGTCTCGCGATCCTGGGCCCCTGGTCTCAGCGCGCCCTGGCCGGCGCCGGTCTCGTCCCGATCGCGATCCTCCTCGCCGCCGGACTGTTCACCCCGGTGTGGGTGGCCCGGTACGTGCTGATCACCGTCCCCGCCCTGGTGGTGCTCGCCGCGTGGAACCTCTCCCGAGCGCGTCTGGCCGCCGTCGTGGCGCTGGCCGCGTTCCTCGGCTACCCGGCCCAGCTCGACATCCGCGAACCGGCCGGCCACGGTCAGGACTCGGCCCGCATCGCCGCGGTGATCCGCCCCCTCTACCGCCCCGGCGACGTGGCCGTCTTCCCCGATTCTCACTACAGCATCGGCTGGGCGCCCCGCGACCTCTACCAGCGCTATCTGCCCGCCCCACGCCCCCCGGACGTGCTCGCCACCACCGGCCAGCGGCTGACCGGACGACTCCAGGCCCGGGAGTGCCCGGACGCCGCCTGCCTCGGCGCCCCCGACCGGATCTGGGTGATCCGGGTGGACAGCCCGGCCGATCCGTTACAGGACATGACGGCCGCCAAACGCGACCGGATCAGCGACGCCTACCGGATCACCCGGCGATGGAGTTACCCGCTGCTCGGCATCACCCTGATGGAACGCCGGTGACACGCCCATGGCGGAGTGAGTCAGCACGTCTCGATGAGCAGGTCCGCTCGGTCGCGGACCTGCTCGGCCGTGTGGAAGGCGGCCTCCTGCGCCGCCCACCGGTCCCAGTGCGGGGCATAGGTGGCGCCGTCCCGGGCGAGCGCGCGCCGCTTGCGCTCCGCGGTGGGGCACTCCAGCCAGACCAGACCGATGAGGTACGGGGTGAGCACCCGCGCCCCCGTGCCGACCCCTTCGACGATCAGCCACCCGCCCGGCGGCACCCGGTGTTCCTCCGCGTAGGCGCCGGCGGCCCAGTCCCAGCGCCGCCACGCGGCCGGCTCTCCGGCGGCGAGCGGTTCGAGGATCCACTCGCGCAGGGCCGTGACGCCGGGGCGGAGCCCGTCCCACCCGGTGTAGAGATCATCCATGTGGATGGTCGGCGCCCCCGTTCGGTCGGCGAGGGCCGCCGCGAGGGTGGTCTTGCCTGATCCGGAACGGCCTTCCAGCGCGAGGACCCTTCGGTCCCCGATCGGCGGGCGCCGGGCCTCCGCCCACGCGACTATGCGTTCAGCCGCACCCGTTTCCGCCACCACCATGGGCGATCATCCTATTTCGCTCGGAGCCCGTCCCGCCGGGGAGCGACGGGGCTCACATCGCCGTCGACAAGGGTTTCCCGAATCCACAGGCTCACCACAGGATTCTCGGGAAAGCTCTGGCCACCGCCCCTGCGGGGTGCCGGACATCACCTCGACCACCCTCGTCACCAACGCGTAATTGATTCGCCTTTTACGCGTAGGATGCTGCATTCCGAGGTCCCGTCTCCGCCCCCGGATCCCCTTTCCCCTTGTCCGCACCCGTAACGCAAATCGCGCCCCCCACCGCGTCATGCGCCGTCGCCCAGGAGCAAACGGCTTGGAGCACAACAGCAGTTCCGATGTCAGCATCGTCATCCCGACACACAGTGAGAAACGGTGGGCGTCGCTCACCCGTACGATCACCTCCGCCCAGACGCAGACGCACCCGGCGGCCGAGATCGTGGTGGTCGTCGACCACAACCCGGAGATGGCGAACCGGGTGAAGCTCACGTTCTCCGGGGTGACCGTGCTGGAGAACGCGTACGCGCGGGGCGCGTCCGGCAACCGCAACACCGGGGCCTTCCACACCCGTACGCCGTTCATCGCGTTCCTCGACGACGACACCGTGGCCAGCCCCGAGTGGCTGGCGTACCAGTTGACGCCGTTCGCCGACCAGTCGGTGGTCGGCACCGGCGGCGGCATCATCCCGGCCTGGGCCGGACCGCGCCCGGCGTGGATGCCGGACGAGCTGCTCTGGGCGGTCGGGGTCTCCTACACCGGGATGCCGACGACGACCGCGCCGATCCGCAACGTCTGGTCCGCGAACATGATCGTGCGACGGGACGCGTTCCTGGCGGTCGGCGGCTTCCGTACCGGGTTCGGCAAGCTGGGCGACCAGAACCGGCCCGAGGACACCGAGCTGTGCCTGCGGATGAGCGCGGCGGCCGGCGGCCGGTGGATGTACGTGCCGCACGCCACCATCGACCACGAGGTGCCGGCCGACCGGTCGACGTTCGGGTTCCTGATCCGGCGCTGCTACGCCGAGGGCCGCGGCAAGGTGCAGATGGCCGGCCTGATGCCGAAGGACCAGGAGCTCGGCGCGGAGAAGGACTACCTGCGGCGTACGCTGCCGCGCGCCGTGGGCCGCAACCTGACGCGGGCGATGACCGGCCGCGGGGCCGCGCACGCGCTCCAGGCGATGGCCGTGGTCGCCGCCGTCCTCGCGGCCGCCTGGGGTGGCGGGGTGGAGACCCTGGCCGGGATCTTCGAGAGCGCCCCGGCCACCACCGACAACGTCTAGGTCCGGATCCGTTCCAGACGGACCTGCACCCATTTCGACGTGGGCGTCCCGCTCTCCTCGGCCTGCGAGTCGAGCGGGACCAGGGGGTTGGTCTCCGGGTAGTAGGCGGCCACACAGCCCTTGGGGGTGTCGTAGGCGACCAGCCGGAACCGCTCGGCCCGCCGCTCGACGCCGTCGGCCCACTCGGAGACCAGGTCCACCACGTCACCGTCGGCGAACCCGAGCTCGGTGAGGTCGGCGTCGCTGATGAACACCACCCGGCGGCCCCGGCGGATCCCCCGGTACCGGTCGTCCAGCCCGTAGATCGTGGTGTTGAACTGGTCGTGGCTGCGCAGCGTCTGGAGCACGAGCCGGCCCTCCGGCACGGTCATCACCTCGACCGGGCTGACCGTGAAGACCGCCTTCCCCTCGGCTGTCGGGAAGGTCCGTGAGTCCCGCGGCGGGTGCGGCATGGTGAACCCGCCGTCGCGGATCTTCGCGGCGTAGTCGTCGCAGCCCGGCACCACCCGCCCGATCCGCTCCCGGATCTGTTCGTAGTCGGCGGCGAACGCGGCCCACGGGATGTCGTGCCGGTCGCCGAGGGCGGCGGCCGCGATGCCGCAGACGATGTCCACCTCGGAGCGCAACAGCGGCCCCACCGGCGCGGACCGGCCCCGGGACGCGTGCACCGCCGACATCGAGTCCTCCACGGTGACCCGCTGCACCCGGCCGCCGGTCAGGTCCTGCTCGGTACGCCCGAGCGTCGGCAGGATCAGCGCGGTCCGCCCGGCCTCGACGTGGCTGCGGTTGAGTTTCGTGGAGATCTGCACGGTCAGCGCCGCGTCGCGCATCGCGGCCGCGGTCACCTCGGTGTCCGACATGGCGCCGACGAAGTTGCCGCCCAGGGCGATGAACACCTTCGCCCGGCCGTCCCGGAAGGCGCGCACCGTGTCGACGGCGTCGTGGCCGTGTGCGCGCGGCGGCTCGAAGCCGAACTCGTCGCGCAGCCGGTCCAGGAACACCGCGGGTGGCTTCTCCCAGATGCCCATGCTCCGGTCGCCCTGCACGTTGGAGTGGCCGCGCACCGGGCAGAGCCCGGCCCCCGGCTTGCCGATCATGCCCTGGAGCAGCGCGACGTTGACGAACTCCTTGATCGTGGCGACGGCGTTGCGGTGCTGGGTGATGCCCATCGCCCAGCAGTGCACGATCCGTTTCGCGGAGGCCAGCATGTCGGCGGCGGCCTCGATCTCGTCCCAGCTCAGCCCGGTCGCGGCGAGCACGGTGTCCCGGTCGATGCCGGCGACGTGCTCGGCCCAGGCGTCGAACCCGACCGTGGACGACGCGATGAACTCCCGGTCGGCGACGCCCTTCAGAACCAGCAGGTGGCCGATGGCCTGCCAGAGCGCCAGGTCGCCGTTGGAGCGGATCCGCAGCAGCCGGTCGGCCAGCGGGGTGCCGGCGCCGACCAGGCCACGCACGTTCTGCGGATTGTCGAAGCGGATCAGCCCGGCCTCCGGCAGCGGGTTGATCGCCAGGATCTTCGCGCCGTCCCGTTTGGCGATCTCCAGCGCGGTGAGCATGCGCGGGTGGTTGGTGCCCGGGTTCTGCCCGGAGACCACGATCAGGTCGGCCTGGTGCAGGTCCTCCAGGGTGACCGAGCCCTTGCCCATGCCGATGGTGCGCATCAGCGCGGTGCCGGTCGACTCGTGGCACATGTTGGAGCAGTCCGGCAGGTTGTTGGTGCCGAGCGCCCGGGCCAGCAGCTGGTAGACGAACGCCGCCTCGTTGCTGGCCCGCCCGGAGGTGTAGAAGGCCGCCTCGTCCGGGCTGTCCAGGTCTTTCAGGAACGAGCCGATCAGGGTGAACGCGTCGTCCCAGGAGATCGGCTCGTAGTGGGTGCCGCCGTCGCGGCGCACCATCGGGTGGGTGAGCCGGCCCTGCTTCTCCAGCCAGTGATCGGTCCGCCCGGCCAGGTCGGCGAGTCCGTGCGCGGCGAAGAACTCCGGCCCGACGGTGTCCCGCTGGCCCTCCCAGGAGACCGCCTTCGCCCCGTTCTCACAGAACTCGGCGGTGTGCCGGCGGCCCTGCGGGTCCGGCCAGGCGCAGCTCATGCAGTCGACGCCGTCGTGCTGATTCAGGGTGCGCAGGTTGCGCACCGCCTTGCGCACACCCATCTTGCGTACGGCGTCGGCGAGGCTCAGCCGGACCGCCTGGAGACCGGCCGCGTGATCGGCCGGTGGCCCCACCCGAAGACGGGCCTCTTCCTCGTCGAAGGCTGTCATCGGACCCTCCCGTCGCGGCACACCTTGCGGGTGCAGTCTCCCTCGACCACCGTGCGCCTCGCCGTGCGGGATCGGCAACCTCAGCATGCTCAGTCGAGAGCATGCCGGCGCATCCCGTCCAGCACGTCGGCGGACGGCCACGTCTCGACCCGGTAGCGGGCCGGGGCGAGCAGCGGCTCCGGGCACAGGCCGGCCTCCTGTTCGGCGATCCGCCACGGCACCCGGAAGTCGATGCCGTCGCCGGCCCGGGCGAACGCCACCGAGTCGGCGCGGGGCAGCAGCGTGCAGACGCCGTCGGTCCAGGTGGCGATGGTCTCGACCGGGCCGTCGCCGGACGGCTCGACCGCGATCAGGCTGCCCACGTGCACGTCGACGCCGGCCTTCTCGTACTGGTCGGCGAGCCATTCGGTCTGGTTCGAGTACTCGGTCAGCGCCAGCACCGCGTCGGCGCGGCGGGCCGGCCGGTGGTGCGGGTGCCCGGGCGGCGGAGCGTACGGCACCGACCGCCCGTCCGGCCCGGCCACGTAGCCGACCGGGGACAGGTAGCGGACCGCCTCGCCGAAGGAGTGCTCGACGGCGGCGTAGATCTGCTCCGCGCCGGTGTCCGGCAGCGGGGTGACCAGCAGGGTGTTGCTGTCCGGCACGAACGCCAGGGCCGGGCCGCCCATCCGCTCCCCCACCTCGGACAGCCAGCCCGGCGACAGCAGCAGCGAGGTGAAATAGCCGTCGCCGTCGTCGAGGATGCTGATCGCCGTGTCGTCGCGCCACGGCCGGTCCAGGGCGCCGCGGGCGAGGACGGCCAGGTTCTCCCGGGCCACCGCGAACACCTCGTCGACCGGTACGCCCCACGTCTCCAGGCGGTCCGGCGACACGTACGCCATCGCCTCCGGGGTGTCGATCACGACGAGCTCGCGCAGGTGCGGCATGGCCGGGCGGGACAGCGGCGGGCGCATCCCGGTCGGCCCGGCCGCGCCGAACGTCACCGGGCGCAGCACCGGGCGCAGCTTCGCGCGTACCGCGTCCCAATCCTCCTCCGGAAGCGGCGCGATCAGCCGGATGAGGCGCTCGAGCTGCTGGCGGCGTTCCGCCGGGGAGGCGTCCGCGGTCTCCCGGAAGACGTTGGAGAGGTAGAGGTGGGCCGGACCGGCCGCACCGGTCCGGTGGATCGCGATGGCGAAGTCGTCCGGCTGGTAGACCGCACGCTCCACGCCGGGGGTACGCCGGGCCACCCGGAGAGCGAGCTGGGCGAAACGGCGCCGCGGCGAACCGGCGAACCTGTCCAGCAGTCCCATTGGTGGACCGTAGCGTGTTTCGCCAGATCGGTCCGCTCCTGGCCGGGCCTCGCCGGGCGAGCCGAAGTAAACTAAGTTGACTTCCGCCCCCGCTCCCCCTGACCGAAGGGAAACCACCCCTATGACGACCGCGCCGAAGCCCCTGACCGCGGCGAACACCGTCGGTGAATGGCTCGACCACCCGGTGGGCGGCCCGGCTCTGGGCGAGCTGCTCGCGGCGGGCGGCGCCGACGCCTCCTCGCTCGCGCCGGTCCGCGGAATCCCGCTCCAGCAGCTGGTCTCCCTCAGCCAGGGCAAGATGCCGCAGTCGGTGATCGACGACCTGGTGCTCCAGGTCAACGGCGGCGTCGCCCCGGTCGGGTCCGGCGAGAGCGCCGGCTGGCAGGAGAGGATCACCGCCGGCCGGTTCGACGGCCGGACGGTCATCGTGACCGGCGCCGCCTCCGGCATCGGGCGGGCCACCGCGTCCCGCATCGTCCGCGAGGGCGGCCGGGTCATCGGCGTCGACATCACCGCCGAGAAGCTCAAGGAGACCGAGGCCGAGCTGGGCGAGTCGTTCGTCGCGGTCGCCGGCGACATCACCCGGTCGGGCGACATCGAGCGGATCGTGGCCGCCGCCGGCGACCGCATCGACGGCCTGGCCAACATCGCCGGTGTGGTCGACGACTTCAGCCCGGCCCACGAGACGGCCGACGCCGTCTGGGAGAAGGTCTTCGCGGTGAACGTGGACGGTGTCTTCCGCCTCACCCGGGCGGTCCTGCCGGCCATGCTCTCCGCCGGGCGCGGCGCGATCGTCAACGTCGCCTCCGAGGCGGCGCTGCGCGGCAACGCCGCGGGCGTCGCCTACACGGCGTCCAAGCACGCGGTCGTCGGCATCACCAAGAACACCGCGTTCATGTACGGGCAGCAGGGCATCCGGACCAACGCGGTGGCGCCCGGCGGGGTGGCCACCGGCATGGCACCGGTGAACACCTCCGAGTTCGGCCGCGGGCGGACCGGCCCGTTCCTCCAGCTCATCCCGGGCGTGGCGATGGCCGAGCACCTGGCCGCGTCGATCACCTTCCTGCTCAGCGACGACGGGGTGAACCTCAACGGCGTGGTCCTGCCGTCCGACGGCGGCTGGTCCGTGCAGTGACCGGTCACCCGCGCGGGGTCAGGGCCTGCTGCAACAGCGCGCCGTAGTGCGCCACCAGGAACGGCCGGTCGGCGGTCACCAGATGCTCGTCCTCCACCACCCAGAGGGCGTAGAGCAGACCGCCGACCACCGCGGCGGCCATCCGGGCCCGGATGTCGGCGTCCGGGCCGGTGAGGCGGGCCCGGACGGGCTCGACGAAGGTGCGCTCGTGGATGTCCTGGAGGCGGGCCCGGATCCGCTGCTCGTTGCTGCCGTGCACCAGTGCCAGGTAGACGCCGCGGATGTCGTCGTCGGCGAGCAGCACCTCGATGAAGCGCTCGCCGAACCGCTCCAGCGGGACGTCGAGCAGCGGCTCGTCGTCGATCGTCAGGTGCATGGTGTCCAGGAACAGCAGCTCCTTGGTCCCGAAGTGCCGGATCACCAGCGCCGGGTTGGTGGCGGCCTGCGCCGCGATGTCGCGCACCGACGTGCGGGCGAAGCCACGCTCCCGGAAGAGACGGGTCGCCGCGTTACGGATCTCCTCGCGGGTCGCCTCCCCGGTACGCCTGGCCATGCCCCCGATCGTATGCCGCCACCAGCATCGACGATCCCGGCAGGCCGGGGCCGGGTCAGCCGCCGGCCATCGCGCCGACCACCATGAACGGCTCCTCACCCTTGACCACCCGGTCCGGCAACGGATCGTCCGGCGAGTCGTTGGACAGGTCCTCCTCGCAGGCGAAGAAACGCACCAGCGCCCTTCGCTTACCGGTGGCCCGGTCCCGCATGGTGCCGCGCAGCATCGGATAGCGCTCCTCGACCGCGTCGAGGACGTGCCGCTGGGTCACCTCCCCGGGCACCTCGACCCGCACCTCCCCGGTCACGTGCGCGAGATCGCGCAGGTGCGGCGGGAGGACGACACGGATCACGGCAGCACCTGCACTTCCACGGAGAGCACCGGCGGCAGGTCGCGCACGACGGCGCGCCACGTGTCGCCGCTGTCGGCGGAGGCGTACACCTGGCCGCCGCTGGTGCCGAAGTAGATGCCGCAGGAGTCGAGCGTGTCGACCGCCATGGCGTCGCGGAGCACGTTGACGTAGCAGTTCTCCTGGGGCAGGCCGGCGGTGAGGGCCTCCCACCGCTCGCCCCCGGTCCGGCTGCGGTAGACGCGCAGCCGGCCGTCCATCACGAAGTGCTGCTGGTCGCTGGTGATCGGCACCACGTAGATCGTCTCCGGCTCGTGGGCGTGCACCGCGATCGGGAAGCCGAAGTCGGTCGGCAGGTCCCCGCTCACCTCACGCCAGTTGGCGCCGGCGTCGTCGCTGCGCATCACGTCCCAGTGCTTCTGCATGAACAGCGTGTCCGGGCGGGACGGGTGCATGGCGAGCCGGTGCACGCAGTGGCCCACCTCGGCGTCCGGGTCGGGCAGCTCCATGTTGCTCTGCAACCCCCGGTTGACCGGCTGCCAGGTCTCGCCGCCGTCGTCGCTGCGGAACACGCCGGCCGCCGAGATCGCCACGTAGATGCGGTCCGGGTTCACCGGGTCCAGCAGGATCGTGTGCAGGCACATGCCGCCGGCGCCGGGCTGCCACTTGGGCGCCGACGGGTGGGTACGCAGGCCGGTGAGCTCCACCCATTTCTGGCCGCCGTCGGTGCTCTTGTAGAGGGCGGCGTCCTCGACCCCGGCGTACACCGTGTCCGGGTCGGTGCGGGACGGCTCCAGGTGCCAGACCCGTTTGAACTCCCACGGGCGCGGCGTCCCGTCGTACCAGAGATGGTCTCCGACGTCGCCGGTGTAGGTGAAGTCGTTGTCCACCGTCTCCCAGTTGGCGCCGCCGTCGTCGGAGCGCTGGATGATCTGGCCGAACCAGCCGCCGGACTGCGACACGTAGAGCCGGTCGGTGTCCACCGGCGAGCCGTTGGCGTGGTAGATCTCCCATCCGGCGAAGTGCGGGCCGTCCACCTTCCAGTCCTCGCGCTTGCCGTCCGAGGTCAGGATGAACAGTCCCTTGCGCGTCCCGACCAGCAATCGAACACCGCTCACGTTCCACTCCCCTCCTGTCGACCCATAGACGCATGATGGTGCGCGTCACATCACCCTGGGGATTCTAGGACGAATGTTCGACCGATCGGGGTCATCCCTGTAGCGCGCGTGCCATTTCGGCCTGTTCGGCCAGGACGTCGTTCATCCGGGCCTGTACGGCGTCCATCTTCCCGATCGTCTCGCTGGTGGTGTGGATGCCGTGGGCGACGGTCTCCGCGCTGGCCTGGATCCCGGCGATCTGGTCGGCGACCCGCTGGGTGGCCTCGGCCGTCTCCCGGGCCAGTTCCTTGACCTCACCGGCGACCACCGCGAAGCCCTTGCCGGACTCACCGGCCCGGGCCGCCTCGATGGTGGCGTTGAGGGCCAGCAGGTTGGTCTGCTCCGCGATCGAAGAAATGATCTTGATGACGTCACCGATCGCGCTGGACGCCTGGCCGAGCGCCGCCACCTCCGTGGTCATGGCCGAGGCCCGGGTCACCGCCTGCTCGGCCACCGAGGTGGCGTCCTGGCTGGCGTTGCGCAGCCGGTCGACGGTGTCCAGCAGCTCGCGGGCCTTGACGGCGGCCCGCTCGGTGCCGCGGACCACGTCCAGCCGCTGCGACACCAACTGCTGCACGTTGCGCAGCGCGGCCGCCCGGGACTCGGACAGGTCGATGTACTCGGTGGTGAAGAAGTCCATGGTGCCGACGATCCGGTCACCGCTCAGGATGGGGAAACAGACACCGGAGCGGACGCCGGCCCGCTGCGCCGCGGGCGCCCGGACGCAGTCGGTCAGCTCCGCCAGGTCCCGTACGAACACCAGGTCCCTGGCCCGCCAGGCGCGACCGGACAGCCCGACGCCCTCCGCGAACGTGGCGGCCAGGGTGACCCGGCGGAACTCGTCACCGGCCGACCCGGACTCGATCTCGAACTTGAGTACGTCGGTCTCCTCGTCGATCTCCCAGTACGACCCGTACGCCCACCCGAACGCGGTCCGCACGCTGTCCAGTGCGGCCCGGATCGTCGACTGGCTGTCGGTGGCCGAACCGACCCCGGCGACCACGGTGGTGACGGCGGTCCGGTCGTCGGTCACCTGACGCAGCTCGGCCGCGGCGACGGCGCCGGCCCGGGCCCGTTCGGCGACCCCGATCAGGGAGGCGAGCTCCTGCCGGCCGCTGTCGTCCACCGGAATCGGCGAGTAGCACTCGAAGACGGCCGGCACCTCCGCGCCCGTGACGACCGGCAGGACGACCGTGACCACCATGTCGGCCTTCGCGGCGGCCTGGGAGCGCGGGTCGGCCGAGCCGGTGGTGGCGGGCTCCCCGAAGACCGGGGTACGGCCACGCGCGGCCCGGGTGACCGGCCCGTTGTCGCCCGGCCCGGGCGGGGGCGCGGTCCGCATCCGGTCCCGGATCGTCCCGGTCTCGTGCACGAGCCGCATCCGGCCCTGCCCCTCCGGCACCCACACCGCCCCGTAGCCGAAGCCGTAGGACTCGACCATGCTGTCCAGCGTCAGCCGCCAGGCGCCGGTCTCGTCCGTCGCGTTGTCGAGGGCCGGCACGAGCCGCTCCAGCGCCTCGACGATCCGCGGGGCCGGCCGCGCCACTTCGAGGTCGTTCACGGTTCGGGCACCGAACAACCGCACGCACTGTCTCCTTCAACCTGGGGGAACGGTCATCCGACCCATCGGCCCGTTCCGGTTTCTGATTAGCCGGAGTTCTCAGTCCCAGGGCACCCAGGCGGCGTGGCCCAGCGGAACCTGCCGGGCCTCCAGTTCGCGCAGCAGGATGCCCTCGCGCAGGCCCCACGGGCAGATCCGCAGCGACTCGACGCCGAGCCGGCGCATCACCTCGTGCGCCACGATGGCCCCGGCCAGGATCTGCCGGGCCCGGTGCGGCGACACACCGGGCAGCCGGGCCCGTTTCGGGCTGGGCATCGCGGCCAGCCGCTTGATCCAGGGCCGCAGCGCCCGGGCCGTCAGCTCGCGCGGCACGAACGGGCCGAGCCGCAGCGGCGGCGCCCCGGTCAGCCGGGCCAGCTGCTGGAAGGTCTTCGAGGCGGCCACCGAGGTCCGCGGCGACTCCCAGGAGGTGCGGGCGGCGACCTCGGCGAACCGGTCCCGCACATGCCGCCGCAGCCGTTCGACGGCACGTGGCGAGGGCGGATCGCCGTCGCGGAGGAACTCGCGGGTCAGCCGGCCGGCGCCGAGCGGCAGGGACATCGCCGACTCGGGCAGCCGGTCCCGGCCGAACGCCATCTCGAGGCAGCCGCCGCCGATGTCGACCATCAGCATCGGGCCGGCCTGCCAGCCCAGCCAGCGCCGGGCGGCCAGGAAGGTGAGCCGGGCGTCCTCGACGCCGGAGAGCGTGCCGAGGCGTACGCCGGTCGCCTTCTCGACCACGGCCAGCACCTCGTCGCGGTTGGGCGCGTCCCGGACCACCGCCGTGGTGTAGGCGAACATCCGGTTCACCCCGGCACGGCGGGCCTCGCCGGCCGCCTCGCCCACCGCGGCGATCATGCGCCGCATCGCCTCGTCGCCGATCGTGCCGTCGGCCGGCAGCCGGTGCGCCAGCCGCGGCCGCCGCTCCCACGTGTGTACCGGCAGCGGCAGCCCCGACTCCGCGTCGGCCACCACCAGGTTGACCGTATTCGACCCGACATCGAGCACACCCAGCCGCATGTGCCGCCGCATTCCCAGAAACTCCACGGTCATGGCCGGATTGTCGCGCGGCCGGCGAGGGCCCGTGGAGGACCGCCGGGTATGGATCACCGGCCGGGCCGCCGGTGATCCATACCCGTGGGTCCGGTCAGCCGATCGGCACGTCCAGATAGGACCCGCCGCCGATGGTGATCGAGTCGCCGGCGGCGTTCTCGTCGTAGTAGAGCGGGTCGACGGTGTCCACCACGAGGGTCAGCGAGTGCCCGGCCGGCACGTCGTAGGCGGCGGCCGGCAGCTTCAGGTCGACGCCGCGGGCGCCGGCCGCGCCGGTCAGCCAGGTGGCCGGGGCGTGGGTGATCAGCTTGGCGTTGCCGATCGCGTCCAGGTCGTACAGGTAGGCGACCACGGTGCCCCGGGACTCGGTGCCGGACAGTTCCAGGTGCAGCTTCGGCACCCCGCGGATCCGCTGCACCGTAGACGGCCGCTCGGCCGCCCAGACGCCGGCCTCGCCACGGTCCACGAACGGCAGCCAGATCTCCGGCTGCTCGCCGGTGATCGCGGCCGCGCCGTTGGTGAGCAGCACGACGCCGCCGGAGGCGACCGTGTCCTCGTCGGTGGGGATCTGCTTGGTCCAGCCGCTGCTGACCGCGCCGCCGAGCAGGCCGGTGCCGTCGAGCGGGCGGATCCGGCCGAGGCCGTGGCGGACCGTCGCGGTGGTCTGCGCCGACCAGCTCGGGTACGTCTCGGCCGAGGCGTTCAGCGGCTTCAGGTAGATCGGGTTCGCCCGGGTCGCCCCGCTCGCCAGGTGCTC
The DNA here is from genome assembly GCF_019429605.1 of Actinoplanes hulinensis. Lineage (NCBI taxonomy): Bacteria > Bacillati > Actinomycetota > Actinomycetes > Micromonosporales > Micromonosporaceae > Actinoplanes > Actinoplanes hulinensis. The sequence continues at coordinate 135,333 of NZ_JAHXZI010000004.1, forward strand.
GTCGAGCCAGGAGTAGAGGCTGGTCCAGACGTCGTTGGGCAGGCCCAGCACCCCGGACAACTCGGCGATCGCGTGGTCGCCGGGCCGCAGTTCGAGCCGCTTCGGGGTGGTCAGCTTGCCGTAGAAGTCGACCATCTGGTTCGGCGGGAAGAAGGTGTCGCCCCAGCCGTTGGCGATCAGCACGGCCGGCCGGTTCGCGTTGATCGCGTCGAGGTAGGTGGCCGCCGAGCGCACCTTCGCCCAGGCCATCACGGAGGCGACGTCCTGGTTGGTGTTGAACCTGTGCAACATCGCGGTCAGTTCGGCGCTCGGCTTTCCGACGAGGTCCGCGGCCAGTTCCAGCAGACCGGCCGACTGCCGGTGCCGGGTCGAGTCGGCGTACAGCGAGGAGGGCAGATCGGTCCAGCCGGAGAGCACCCCGACCGCGCGGATCCGGCTGTCGAAGGCGGCGCCGAGCAGGCTGATCCCGGCCCCGTACGAGATGCCGGCCGCCCCGATCCGGGCCGGGTCGGCGGCGGTGTTCGCAATCGTCCAGTCGACCACCCTGGACAGATCGGCCATGTCCTTCGGCCCGGCGGTGTCGATCTCGCCGCCGGACAGCCACCACCCGCGCGGTGTGTAGGACACGACGACGTAGCCGCGCCCGGCGAGCACCCGGGCCTGCGCCAGGTACTCCAGGTCGTTGAGTCCCCAACTGGACGGCAGGATCACGGCCGGGTGCCGCCCGGCCGCCGAGGGCGCGATGACGTTGGCCTTGAGGACGACGCCGCCGTCACCGGTGATGTCGACGGCGCTGAAACCGGTCGTGGCCACGGCGGCGTGGGCCGGCGACGTGATGGCCGAAGTGGACGCCACCAGGGCGAGCGCGGTGAACAACGTGATCAGACGACGAAGCGCCATCAACACTCCTCGATGGTCGGAGCGAACGTGGCGGCAGCGTAGAAACCGGTTCCGAGAATTTGAAGATGGTGACTTTCTCGTTACCGGCTAGTAACGTAACTCGTCGGTAGCAAGGGGGGCGCGAGTGATCTACGGAACCCCGACAGCACGGCGCCGTGACGCCCAGCGCAACCGCGCGGCCATCCTCGAGGCGGCGAGCGAGGTGCTGGCCCGCGAGGAGCCGGGCGCCCTGATGCCCGAGATCGCCCGCCGGGCCGGAATCGGACAGGCCACTCTCTACCGGCACTTCCCGGACCGCACCGCGCTGACCGCCGCGGTCCTCGGCTACCAGATGGAGCTGCTGGAGACCCGGATCGCCGCCCATTCCAGCGACCCGGCCGGGCTCCGCCTCCTGCTGCGCGACGTGCTGCACTCGCTGATCGGGATGCGCGCCCTGGTCCGGCTGGCCCGCCGCTTCGACCTCGCGACCCAGCAGCGCTACATGCGGCGGCTGGTCACCGCCTTCGCCACGCCACTGCGCCGGGCCCGCGACCACGGGCACGTCCGCGCCGACCTCACCCCGGACGACCTGGTGCTGCTCTTCACCATGGTGCAGAGCGTCTCCGAGGCCACCGCCGACGTGGCGTCCGCCCACACCGCTGCGGACCGCGCCGTCGACCTGGTGCTCGACGGCGTCTTCCTACCGGACTGATCCGAGGAGGACCCGCTCTAGAAGACGACCGTCCAGCCCTCGCGCCGGCCCTGATCGCCGGTCCAGGCCACGCCGTCCACCTTGAGCCCGCGGGCGTCCAGCAGGGTGAGCGTGCCGCCCCCGTTGCCGAGCTGGGCCGGCGCCACCCCGACCTGGAGCACCGCGCCGGCCGCCAGCCGGCCGGTCAGCGGATGCCGGGCCCCGGCCCGGTCGGACAGCGACCAGCCGGCCAGGTCGATCTCCCGCGGCGTGGTGTTCAGCAGCGTCACGTTCTCCGGCTCGGGCGCCGGGCCGGGCGGGTTGACCAGCGCCGCGACGATCCGGACGAGGTGGTCGGGCTCCTCCGGCGACGGGGCGGGCGCCGGGCCCGGCGACGGGATCCCCGGCACTCGGTGGCCAGTGATGTCGTCGGTGTGCCAGACCTGCGACTGGAAGGCCAGGAAGATCGCCACCCAGTCGTCGGCCGCCGGGAAGTGCAGCAGCAGCGCGCCGTCCTGGAAGACGCCGTCGTCACCGGCGAACCGGCCGTTGTTGCCCTGGTTCATGTGCACGTCGTGGATGCCGTTGCCGGGCCGGAAACCGAACACCTTGTCGGCCTTCGGCTCCGGGCCCCAGGCCTCACCGAAGACGTACGCCCGGGCGTCCAGATCACCCAGCGCCCGCCGCACATGATGATCGAGGAAATCGCCGAGATCATTATCCGGCCCGGGCGCCGCGGCCGGAACCGGGCGCATCATGGTCCGGTCGAAAAGGTTTCCACGAATGTAGTCGACCGCCGCCGTGCCGGGCCGGCTCTCGATCTCGGTGAAGCCGTCCGGAAATGCGCGAACCCGGTCCAGGATCGGGTGCCGGAAGTCGTCGACGCCCAGGTAGAGCAGGTCGGGTGGGCTCTGCTGGGAACGCACGTTGACAGCCGCCCGGAAATCCGTCCCGGCCGCCCGAAGATGAATCTGATAATGCGGCGTGCCGGTGGTCTCCACGCGGCGGTCGACGACGGCGGCGCGCAATACCCCGTATCTCTTCAGCGGCATGAACCGGATTTGACACCCAGCCTTCGCGGTAGTCAAGGAAAACAATCGGACATTGCCCACGAATGTGATCTTGGCTATCGCGGTGGCGGGACGCCTCGGACGTACCATCACAAAAGGGTGCAATAGTGCCGCATAACTCCTGATCTCGCTGGGAATGCTCTCAGGGTCTCCGGATAGCCTGGGACCTTCGCCTCTTTACGAAGGAGTTGATGTCCGCCGTGGGCGGATACGGCTGGCAAGTCGTCCTCGTCGTGGTGCTGGTGCTGCTCAACGCGGCGTTCTCGGGAAGCGAGATGGCGCTCATCTCGCTGCGGGAGAGCCAGTTGCAGCGTCTCGAGAAGCAGTCACGCACCGGACGGACCCTCGCCAAGCTGGCGCGGGACCCGAACCGGTTCCTCGCCACCATTCAGATCGGGATCACCCTGGCGGGTTTCCTCGCCTCCGCGGCCGCGGCCGTGTCGCTGGCTCAGCCGCTGATCGAGCCGCTGAGCTTCCTCGGCAGCGCCGCCGAACCGGCGTCGATCATCCTGGTCACCATCGTCCTGACGTTCTTCACCCTGGTCGTCGGCGAGCTCGCGCCCAAACGCATCGCCATGCAGCGCGCCGAGGGCTGGGCGATGCTGGTGGCCCGGCCGCTCGACATACTGGCCGCCCTCTCCCGGCCGGTCGTCTGGCTGCTCGGCAAGTCCACCGACCTGGTCGTCCGCCTCGCCGGCGGCGACCCGGCCGCCGGCCGCGAGGAGGTGAGCACCGAGGAGATCCGCGACATGGTCGCCGCCCAGCAGGACATCACCGCCGAGCAGCGCACCATCATCAGCGGCGCCTTCGAGATCGCCGACCGCATCCTGCGGGAGATCCTCGTCCCCCGCCGCGACGTGCTGATCCTCCCGGCCGGCCTGCCCGCCGCCGAAGGCCTGGCCCGTCTGGTCGAGGCCGGCCACTCCCGCGCGCCGGTCACCGGCCCGATGGGCCTCGACGACGTGCTCGGCGTGGTCCACCTGCGCGACCTGATCGCCGCCGACGGCTCGGTCCACGACCACATGTTCACCCCGCTGTTCCTGCCCGAGACGCTGAAGGTTTCCGACGCCATGCGCCAGCTGCGCCTCCAGCGGCAGCAGTTCGCCCTGGTCGTCGACGAGCGCGGCGCCATCGACGGCATCGTCACCATGGAGGACGTGGTCGAGGAGGTGGTCGGCGAGATCTACGACGAGACCGACCGCGACGTCCAGTCGGTGATCCACGAGGACGACGGCGCCATGCTGCTGCCCGGCACCTTCCCGATCCACGACCTGCCGGACATCGGTGTCGAGATCGAGGAGACCGACGCCGGCGACTACACCACCGTGGCCGGCATGATCCTGGCCCGGCTCGGCCACATCCCCACCGCCCCCGGCGAGACCGTCACCATCGACGGCCACACCGCCGAGGTCGTCGAGATCACCGGCCGCGCGATCACCAAGCTGCGGCTGCGCGCCCTCACCGACCACCGCACGGAAGAGGAAGCCCAGGTCTGACCGGCTCCCTTCGCGCCGTCCAGCCATTCGGCTGGACGGGCGGGTGCACACGTTCGGGCGGCCGCTTGATGGTGGTTGCCCGCTTCGCCCCATCACTCGGGATCCGGGTAAACACCGTCTCCGCTCCTCCGCGTGGCGGATGGAAGACAGCCATACCGCTGGTCACAGTGGATAATCAGGTGACTCCCGAGAGTTACGTCACGCGGTGGTGAGTGGCGGCTCAGCGGTAGCGTCGAGGCTGCTTCCGACCAGGCATACCGAGGTGACTGCATGGCGACGGTGGGAGAGGTCGTTGCCGGGCGCTACCGTCTCGTCCGCCCGCTCGCCGGTGGCGGCATGAGCCGGGTCTGGCTGGCCACGGACGAGTCCGGCGGCGACGCGGGGCCGGAGTTCGTGGTCGTCAAGCACTGCACCGTCCCGGCCGGGCTGCCGCCGGCGCAGCACGAGCTCATCCGCCGTCTGGCCCACCCCGAGGCCGAGGCCGCCGCCCGGGTCGCGCACCCCAACGTCATCCGCACCCTCGCCGTGCTCCCGTCGTGGGACGGGCCGTGGCTGGTGATGGAGTACCTTCCGTCCAAGTCCCTGCACCAGGTGGTCCACGAGTCCGGTCCACTCCCACCGGCCCGGGTCGCGGCCATCGGCCTCGCCGTGCTGGGCGGGTTGCGGGCCGCCCGCGAGGCCGGGGTGCTGCACCTCGACGTCAAACCGGGCAACGTCCTGATCGGGCTGGACGGCCGGGTCGTGCTCACCGACTTCGGCCCGGCGGTCACCCCGGCCGGGGTGCGCCGGCTCTCCGACGCCGGGGTCATCCTCGGTTCCCCGAAGTACATCGCTCCGGAACGCGTCTTCGACCACGTCTCCGACGAGCGGTCCGACCTGTGGTCGCTCGGCGCGACGCTCTACCAGGTGGTGGAGGGCCGGCCACCGTTCCAGCGGGAGACCACCACCGAGATCCTGCGTGCGGTCGGCGCGGACCGGCCACCGCCGCCACGCCGGGCCGGTCCGCTCACGCCGGTGCTGGCCGGGCTGCTGCGGCGGGAGCCGGATCGCCGGATGCCGGCGGCCGAGGTGGAGGCGCGCCTCCGGCGGATCGTCGAGGCCGGGCGGGAGCGGTCACGTTCGCGGTTCCGCCGCCGGGTTCCGGCGATCGCCGCGGCGGTCACGCTGGCCGCCACCCTCACGGCCGTCGCGGCCAACGCCGAGGGCGGAGAGCGCTCGGGTACGCCGTCCGCGGTCCCCACCCGCATCCCCGCCGTCGTGACGTCGACGCCACCGGCCCCGGAGGGTTTCACCTGGTGGATCGACCCGAGCGGGTTCCGGGTGGCGATCCCGGCGGACTGGCGGCCCGGCGAACTCGCGGCCGGTGGGCTGTCCTTCACCGGTGGCAGGCGCGGCCGGACCGTCCTGGGCATCACCCCGCTCGACCGGCCGCCCCGCGACGTGGTGGCCTCGCTGGAGGACGCCGAGCGTGACGCCGGCCTGGAGGGTTACCGCCGCCTGCGCCTCCAGGAACTGCCCGAGCCGCTCAGCGCCGTCTGGGAGTACACGTTCCGCGCCCCGGACGGCACCTCCATGCGGGCGCTGCGCCGGGTGACCAGCAGCGGTGGACGGTCCTATGTGATCGAGTGGCGGACACTCCGCTCGTCGTGGGCGTCCGAACTGGACCGTTTCACCGTGGTCCTGGCCTCCTTCGGCCCCCGCTCCGGCACCTGACCCCGGCCGGCTCTCAGCGCTGACCCCGCTGGTCAATTGATCGCCGCCTACTCCTCCGGCCCGTTTCGCGCCGGCCGGCGCGCACGCAACGCCGTCCGTGGTCGCATACCCGCGTTCCGGCGGCAGCCCAGGCCCACGGGCGGCGCAACGTGTGCGCGTGCCGGGCCGGAGGGCGGGCAGTTGATCGGCGTATAGCGGCAGGCCGGGCACACGGACGGCGCGACGTGAGCGCCCACCGGAGCGGACAGCACGGACGGCGGATGGCAGTGGGGCAATCGACCAGCGGGGACAGCCCTGGGAGCCGGCCGGATCTTCGCGGCTGGACGCCAGGGCTGTTTCGAGGCTTGTGGGACAGCCCTGGGAGCCGGCCGGGGTGAGGGTGACCGGCCACTCACGCCCGGCGGGCGCGTCCACGTGCCTGGAGTCGCAGCGCCTCGCGGGTATGCGGGATCGGGGGCGGGTAGCCCGTACCGGAAAGAATCGACGTCAGCGGGAGTGGCGGACGGCCGTGGGGACCACCTCGGCGATCTTGTGGAGGAGGTCGTTCGCGGTGAAGGGCTTCTCGATGAAGGCGATGTCGCCGTCGAGCACGTGGGTGGTGCCGAGCAGGCCGTTGCTGTAGCCGGACATGTAGAGGACCGGCAGGTCGGGGTGTGTGTCGTGGATGATCTCGGCGAGCCGGCGGCCGGACATCTCGGGCATGATCACGTCGGTCAGGAGGGCGTCGCAGTCGTGCTGGCGGAAGAGGGTGAGGGCCTGCCGGCCGTCGGTGGCGGTGAGGACGTGGTAGCCGGCGCCGGCCAGGATCCGGGTGACCACCCGGGCCAGGGCGGGCTCGTCCTCGACCACCAGGACGGTCTGGCCGGATCCGGGCGGCGGATCGTCCTGGCGCGACGCCCCGGGGGTGGCGGTGCCGGGGACCGTGACCATCGGCAGGTAGATGCGGAAGGTCGTGCCGACGCCGGGTTCGGAGTAGACGTTGAGGCTGCCGCCGGCCTCCGAGACGATGCCGTAGACGGTGGACAGGCCGAGTCCGGTGCCCTTGCCGCGCGGCTTGGTGGTGTAGAAGGGCTCGAAGATGTGCGCCGCCACGTCCGCGGTCATGCCCTCGCCGGTGTCGCTGACCAGCAGGCGGGCGTAGGTTCCGGCGGGCAGCGACGGCTGCATGTCGAGCTCGTCGCCGTCGATGGCGGCGGCGTTGGCCTCCAGCACCAGGGTCCCGCCGTCCGGCATCGCGTCCCGGGCGTTGATGGCCAGGTTGAGCAGCACCTGCTGGATCTGGCCGGGGTCGGCGTGCACCACGACCGGTTCGGCGGACGGCACGGTGATCAGGTTGATGTGTTCGCCGATGGTCCGCGCGAGCATGGCCTGGACCTCGGCGAGGGCCGCGTTGAGGTTGACGTCCCGGGGCTGGATGGTGTCGCCGCGGGTGAAGGTGAGCAGCTGGCGGGTCAGGTTGATGGCCCGGTCGGCGGCGCTGCGCACGTGCTTGAGGTCGGTCTCCAGCGCCTCGTTGCCGGCCGCCTCCTCGGTCGCGAAGTCGGTGTAGTTCACGATGATCGCCAGGATGTTGTTGAAGTCGTGCGCCACCCCGCCGGCCAGTTTGCCGAGGCTCTCCATGCGCTGCGCCTGGTGGGTACGCTCCTCGACGGCCCGGCGGCGCTCGGCGGCCTCCTTGACGGAGGTGATGTCCCGGGCCACCACCGAGATGCCGGTGGGCCGGCCCTTACGGTCCCGGATCGCCCCCACGCTCAGCGACGCCTCGATCGGTGTGCCGTCCTTGGCGAAGCGCCGCGTCTCGTAGGTGACGCCCCGCTCCCGCTGGTCGATGATCCTGCGCCGGATGTCCCGCTGCTCGGCAGCGCCCTCCTCGTCGGCGAGGACGGCCACGGACCGCCCGATGATCTCCGCGGCGGTGTAGCCGAAGAGCCGTTCGGCGCCGCCGTTCCACGCGGTGACGACGCCTTCCAGGGTCAGCCCGATGATCGCGTCGTCGGTGTGCTCGACGACCGCCTCCAGGGTGGCCCGGTGCGCGTCCGCCTCGTCGAGCAGCCGCTGCTGGTGCGGGCCGGTGTAGATCGAGCCGCGCAGTGGCGCCTGTCTCCGGCGGACCGTCCAGTAGTACACCCCGACCGCCGCGGTGGCCACGTTCCACCAGGCCAGCACCCAGAGCCAGCCGATCGCCACGGAGTGATCGGCCTGGCCCAGGTTGGCGAGCGCCAGGTACGCGTGCAGCCCGTGCCCGATCGCCGAGGTGAGGAAGATGAGCGCGGTGGCGACCGCGAGCCGGTTGGCGCGCAGTTGACCCGCCCGGGCCAGGGGCACCGCGATGGCCACCGCGATCGCCGCATAGGTGATCATGGTGCCCAGGTTTCCCAGCAGGAAGAGCTGTTCCGGCACGGTCGTCCTATCGGACACTGAACCGTCATGCTGAGGGACCGGCGGCTGCTGTGGGGGGATAGTGCGGGTAGGGATCACCGGGGTGGGCGCGCATCTGCCGGAGCGTGAGGTCGGTACCGCCGAGCTCCAGGACGGCATCGGGCGGCTGCCCCGCGGCCTGCTCGCCCGGCTCACCGGCATCGAGCGGCGGCGTATCGCGGGCGACGGCGAGTACGCCTCCACCCTCGGGCTGCACGCCGCCCGCGCCGCGCTGGAGTCCGCCGAGCTGGACCCGCTCGACATCGACCTGCTGCTGTTCGCCTCGGCCAGCCGGGACATGGTGGAGCCGGCCACCGCGCATATCCTCCAGGACACCCTCGGCAGCCGGGCGCACGCCCTGGACGTGACGAACGCCTGCAACAGCTTCGTCAACGGCATCGACCTGGCCCGGTCGATGATCCTGGCCGGCCGGGCCCGGCGGGCGCTGGTGGTGACCGGGGAGACGCCGAGCCGGGTGATGCGGCCGCGGGTGGCGGACATGGCGGAGGCGCGACGGTCGTTCGCCGGGTTCACGTTCGGTGACGCCGGGGCGGCCGTGGTGGTCGAGCCGGTGGATCGTGGCGGCATCCTGGACGTCGACACCGAGACGTTCTCCGAGCACTGGACGGTCGGCGGCATCCCCGGCGGCGGGTCGCGGCACCCTCGGGGGGACGAGTACTCGTATTTCACCGGTGACGGGCACCGGCTGCGCGGCGTGTTCGAGAAGATCGGGGCCAGCATCCTGGACCGGGTGCGGGCACGGACCGGGTTCGAGTTCACCGACTACACGAAGATCCTGGTGCATCAGGTGACGCTGCCGTACCTTGAGCGGTTCGTCGAGGTGACCGGGGTGCCCCGGGATCGGCTGGAGATCACCGTCACCTCGTTGGGGAACATGGCCAGCGCCACGCTCGGTGTCCAGTTAGACAGGACATTTCCGTATTTGTCGCCCGGGGACCGCGTGCTGTTCATGGGTCTCGGCGGCGGCGTCAGCATCATGACCATGGTCTGGGAACGCTCATGACCCGCCTCTGGGTCGTGGTGCCCGCCTACAACGAGACGGCCCGGATCAGCGCCACCCTGTACGCCCTCGCCGCCCAGACCGACACGGACTTCACCCTGCTCGTGGTGGACAACGGCTCCACCGACACGACGGTCGAGGCGGTCCGGGCGTTCGCGCCGTGCGCCCCGTTCCCGGTGCACGTGATCGTCGAGCCGGAGAAGGGGGTCGGCTGCGCGGTCGACACCGGGTTCCGGCACGCCATCGGGGGCGGGGCGGTCCTGATCGCGCGTACCGACGCGGACTGCCTGCCCCGGCCCGGGTGGGTGGCGGCGGCCCGGGCCGCGCTGGACGGCGGCGCCGGGATGGCGTGCGGCCGGATCACCGCCCGGCGTGACGAGCACGGTCCGGCCGGGCGGGCGGTGTTCGGGCTGCTCGTGACGCTGGCGGCGGCGTTCGGGCGGATCCGGCCGGCGCACCGGGGGGACGGGAACCTGGCGCCGTACCGGATGCACGCCGGGAACAACATGGCGATCACGGCGGCGCTCTACGAGGCTTGCGGGGGGATGCCACGGCGGCCGTCGCCGACCGACCGGCTCTTCCTCAACCGGGTCCGCCGGACCACCTCATCGATCGTGCACAGCCGGTCGATGGTGGTGGAGAACTCGACCCGGCGGCTGCGCGCGTACGGGGTGCTGCGGACCGCCCGCTGGTACCTCGACCGGGGCAGCGGCCCGCTCTCCCCCGACCCCCGATGAGAACCGTGCCGAGGTGCCCTCTTGCTCGATGAGCTGAGCGCGGGCCTGCGGGCCGGCGACGACCGGCCCGCGCTCGCCGACCGGCTGACCCGTGGCGATCTGGCCGTGCTGCGGGACCGGTATGCGACCGCCCTGCACGCGCGGGGCCTCACCGTGGGTGACACGCTCGGGATCGCGATCCGTCCCGGGCCGCGGGCGCTGGCCATGGTGCTGGCGGCCTACCGTCTCGGGGTCCGGGTGGCCCTGCTGGATCCGACGGCGGGGCCGGATGTGCTCCGGGCGCGGTTGGCGCTCGCCCCGCCCGCGTTGATCATCGCGGATGTGGCGGCGCAGGCGGTGGCGGGCTGGGCGGCTCCCTTGGCGCGCCGGATCGGCCTGGCCCTACCAGACTTTTCGAACATTTCCGAAACTGTCACCGTGGGACCCCGCCTGCCTGGCAACGCTCCCTCGCTCGTTGTGAAAACGGGTCCCGTTCCGAGGGCCTACGACGGCGACGGCGACGCGGTCATCATCTTCACCTCGGGTACGACCAGCAGTCCCCGGGCCGTGGTGCACACCCGCTCCGGCCTCGACACCGGACTGCGCGCCGTACACGACCTGGTCCGGCCACGCCCCGGGATCCCGGTGCTCGGCGGCACCTTCTTCGTCATGGTCCCGTCGCTGGCCGCCGGGGCGCCGGTCGCCGCGCCGGCCCGCCGTCCACGTGCCCTCGCGAAGCAGGTCACCGGCCTGAAACCGCAGGCCACCTACCTGACACCACCGCAGATCCGGGCCGCCCTCGACGCCGGCGTGCCGTTCACCGGCCGGGTCTACAGCGGCTCCGCCCCGGTCTCGGCGAACCTGCTCGCCCGGGTCCGCGCGGCCGGCGCCGACGAGGCGTGGGGTGTCTACGCGCTCACCGAGGTCTTCCCGGCGGCCGCCGTCCCGTCCGGCGAGAAAGCCGCCTACGACGGCGACGGCGACCTGGTCGGTGACCTGCTGCCCGGGGTTCGGGCCCGCCTCGACGACACCGGGCAGCTGCTGCTCGCCGGGGCCGGCGTCTGCGACCGCTACCTCGGTGCGGAGCCGCACGAGTGGGTCGCCACCGGGGATGTGGCGGCGGTGACCGGCCGCCGCGTCGTCCTGGCCGGGCGCTGCAAGGACATGATCCTGCGGCGGGCCGAGAACATCTATCCCGGCCTCTACGAGCCCGCCCTGCACGTACCCGGTGTCGCCCTCGCGGTCCTGGTCGGCGTGCCCGCCGGCGACGGCGACGAACACGTGGTCGCGGTGGTCGAGACGGCGCCGGGCGCCAGCCGTCCCGCGGTCGAGGCCGCGCTGCGCGAGCCGCTCCGCCGGATGGGGTCGGCCCGCCCGGACCGCGTTCTCTTCGCGCCGGTCCCGCTCGCCGGCCGCTCCCGCAAACCCGACCGGGGCGCGGCCGCGTCGCTCGCCGCCGGCGTTCCACATCAGAGAAGACCTCCGGGGGTACGGGGATGAGCACCCGATTCCCGCCCGGGCTCGCCGTGATCGTGCCCGCCTTCGACGAGGCCGCCACGATCGGCGTCGTGCTGGAGGCGCTCGCCGCCCAGACCGACCGGGACTTCCGGCTGATCGTGGTGGACAACGCCTCCACCGACGGCACCGCCGGGGTGGTCCGCCGGTTCGCGGTGGGCGCGCCGTTCCCGGTGGAGGTGGTCACCGAACCGTCCCCCGGCGCCGGAACCGCGGCCGACACCGGTTTCCGGCACGCCATCGTCACCGGCGCGACACTGCTGGCCCGTACCGACGCCGACTGCCGCCCGGCCCCGGACTGGGTGGCGACCGCCCGCGCCCACCTGGCCACCGGCGCCGAACTGGTCTGCGGGCGCAGCGTCCCCCGCCGCGACGAGAACCCCACCTGGGCGGAACGTCACGTCTTCCCGGCGGCGGTCCGGCTGGCCGCCCTCTACGGCCGCTACCGCAAGGCGCACCGGGATCCGGCCTACCGCACCCCGTACGTCCTGATCCACGGACACAACCTGGCCGTGACGGCCGACCTCTACCAGCGCTGCGGCGGCACCGCCCGGGAACGACTGGAGGACGGGTCCGAGGACGTCACCATGCTCAACCGCGCCCGCCGCGAGACCAGCCGCATCGTCCGGGCCGAGGACCTGGTCGTCGAGGCCAGCCTGCGCCGGCTGCGCGCGTGGGGCGCCCGCCGGACGCTCCTCTGGTACTGGGACCGCCGCTGGCGCCCACCCACCTCGACGGAGGTCCACGTCCGATGAGCAGCGCCGACCTCGGGCAGCGGCGGGCGCGGCGCCGGGACCGGATGGTCTACCTGCGCGCCCACCCGGTGCTGTTCACGCTGCTCGCGGCCACGCGGCGCCGGGCGGCGCTCCGGCTCGGCGGGACGGTGATCGCGAACTCCCCCACCGCCTACCTGGACGGTCTCACCCGCGTCCCGCTGGACCGGACCGCGGAGGGCACCACGGGCGGAGCGGCCGGGCGGCTGGGCGGCGGCGGCCTGCTGTTCGACCAGGAGGGCGACGACCACCGCGGCTCCCGCCGCTCCCTCGCCGAGTCGCTCGGCGCGGACGGGGTGGCCCGGCTGCGCCCGGTCTGGCTCGCGGTCCTCGAACGCCGCCTGGCCCCACTCGCCGACGGCCGGACGATCGACCTGGTGGACGTGGCCGCCGAACTCTCCGGAACCACGGCGGCCGCCCTGCTCGGTGTCGACGTGGACGGCCGCGAACTCGCCGCGGCGGCCCGCACGGCCGCCGCGGCCGCCGCCCGCGAACATCTGCCCGGCCTCACCCTCCCGCACCACCGCCGGGCCGCCCACCGCGCCGCGGCCCGCCTGAACGCCCTGCTCACCCCGGCTCCCGCCGGCCCGTCCGGCTCCTCTCCCGTCGGTTCCCCTTCCGTCGGTTCCCCTTCCGTCGGTTCCCCTTCCGTCGGCTCCCCTTCCGTCGGCGATCCGAGCACGAGCGGACCGTCCGGGGACGGGCTGGCGGCGATGCTGGCGGTGGCCGCGATCAACACGACCGTCGCCGGGGTGCCGCGCGCGGTGGCCTGGTGCGCCGACGCCGATCTCTGGGCGTACGCCGAGTCCGCCCCCGAGGCCCTGACCGCCGAGCTGCTGCGGGTGACCGCGGCGACCCCGCTGCTGCCCCGGGTCGCGGCGGGCGGCGGTGTCGTCGGCGGCTGCCCGGTCGGCGCCGGTGACCGGCTGATCCTGGTGGCGCGGCACGCGGCCGGCGCACACCACCGCGATCCCGATCCCACCGACCCGGCGCCGGCCCGGATCGCCCAGCTGGTCTTCGGCGCCGGCCCGCACGCCTGCCCCGGTGCGCGCCTGGCCCGGCTCCAGCTGACCGACACCCTCACGGCGCTGGCCCGCCACCGCCCCGAGGTACGGGCGGCCCGCGCCGACCGCCGCAGCGCCCTGCCCGGCTGGTCCAGCCTGATCGTGGCGGCTCGATGACGGCGCGGATCGCGGGTACCGGAGCGAGCGGGTTCCGCGGGGGTGTGGTGGCTCGTGCGGCCGCCGCGGCGGGGGCCGATGTGGTCCGTCTCGGGCGACGGCCCCGGGCCGGTGAGGGAATTCCGGTATGGGGCGCTTCCCGTCGTACCCCGCCCGATCTGACCGGGACCGGCTTCCTCGGCGAGGCGCACTGACCGCGGCGCGTCAGTTGCGGCGGCCACGGCGACCGAAGAGCAGGGCCAGCAGTCCACCGAGGACGAGGGCCGCGCCACCGAAGCCGTACGCCGTCACGTCGGTGCCGGTCAGGGCGAGCTGGCCGTCGGGCGTACCCCCGGAAGGCGAAGGCGAGGCGACGGGCGAGGGCGACGCCGGAATCCGGCCGATCGGCTGCACCGCGGCGGGCGTGGGGGAGGTACGGCCGCGCGGGTGCTCGCCGTGGGGCTTGGCGTCATGCACCGCGGCCGGGGCGCAGGCCGCCGCGGACAGGTGTCCGAGCGTCACGTCCAGCACGTGCACCTGGCCGAGTTTGACCTGGACCCGGACGCTGGCCGCCTCGGCGCGTACCTGTCGTCCGTTGATCTGCTGCTTCAGGTCGCCGAGGGATACCCGGACCTTGAGCGCCGCCGGGCTGCGCTCCTCGATCCCGCCGAGCAGATCGAGCGAGACCGCCGTGCCGGCGTCCTTGAGCACGTGCGCCGATTCGCCGGCCGCGGTCACCGAGAGCACCGCCGGCTTGTAGGTGACCTTGGAGTTGGCCCGGTCGCCGCCCGCGATCACCTCGAGCCTGGGCTGGTTGATCACCTTGATCGAGATCTCCTGCGGGGTGCCGGCGAACAGGCTCAGGTCGCTGAGCGCGGCGCCGGCCGCGGAGCGTACGCCGATCCGGCCCCTCCCCACCGGTACGAGATCCGTGGCGGTCTGGGTGGATCCGTTCGGCCCGACCCGCAGCAGCCCGGTCCGGCGCCGGTCGGCGTGCAGGGCCGGGACCGGTCCGGTGCCGTCCAGCAGCGAGAGCCCGGCGAGCATCACGGCCGACCTGGTCAGCGGCCCGGTCCGGCCGCACCGGTACCCCCGTTCCCAGGTCGCGTGGGCGGTGGCCTTGCCGAGTTTCACCGTGGCCAGCCCGGCCGCCTGGAACTGGGCCAGTTCGGCGGTGACCGGACCGTTCTGCCTCGACGGGGCCATGTGCTGCGCCCCGGTGCCGCCGCCCGGGATGCCCAGCAGCTTGGCGTCGGCGTGCCGGCCTCCGGCGACCGTCTTGAACGGCCGGCCCTCGCTGTTCACGGTGCCGTCGGACACGGCGAGCCGGACGTCGGCGAGGGCGGGCAGGCCCTGCACCAGCGGGCCCGGGTCGAGCACCGTGATCTTGGCGAGCCCGGCCTCGGCCCGGGCGGTGAAGTCACCGATATGGCAGCCCTCGGGGGCGGGCGTCGCGGGGGTCGCGGCCGCCGGCGCCACGGGAAGGGCGAGCGCGGCCGCCACTCCGGCCGCGGCCGCGGCGAGGTGGGCGGGACGGGACGAGGAACGGGCGATCGGCATGAGATCTCTTCCGGCTGGGGGAGTTGTCGGATCTCTCATCGCCTGTGGGGGTTTGCGGGCTACGGGGCTTTAGCACAGAAAGCACCATTCGCACGTACCGTCTTGTCCGAAATTTCGGGATACATGGTTGTTAACCCGTGTATCTCAACGATCGGTACGGTCTTCCGGATAGGTCGCTCCTCCGGTGGATTCCTCAGTGAAGGGGCGAGCCCCGCCCTCCGGCGGCCCCGCGGCGGACTGCCCACCTGCCGCCAACTCGGGAAACCTGTGATCGAACGCGGGCCGCTCGGACCGGATCCGCGGCATCCGGTCGAAGTTGCGCAGCGGCGGCGGGCTCGACGTCGCCCACTCGAGCGAGTTCCCGTGCCCCCACGGATCGTCGGCGGTCACCACCTCGCCCGCCCGGTACGACTTCCACACGTTGTAGATGAACGGCAGCGTGGCGGCCCCGAGCACGAACGAGCCCACCGTCGAGACCATGTTCAGCGTGGTGAAGCCGTCGCCCGGCAGATAGTCCGAATACCGCCGGGGCATGCCCTCGTTGCCGACCCAGTGCTGCACCAGGAACGTGGTGTGGAAGCCGACGAAGGTGAGCCAGAAGTGCACCTTCCCCAGCTTCTCGTCGAGCATCCGGCCGAACATCTTCGGGAACCAGAAATAGATGCCGGAGAAGACCGCGAACACGATCGTCCCGAACAGCACGTAGTGGAAGTGCGCCACCACGAAATAGCTGTCGGTCACGTGGAAGTCGACCGGCGGCGACGCCAGCAGCACCCCGGTCAGGCCGCCGAGCAGGAACGTCACCATGAATCCCACGGCGAACAGCATCGGCGCCTCGAAGGTGAGCTGCCCGCGCCACATCGTCCCGATCCAGACGAAGAACTTCATCCCGGTCGGAATCGCGATCAGATAGCTGAGCAGGCTGAAGAACGGCAGCAGCACCTGACCGGTGGCGAACATGTGGTGCGCCCACACGCTCATCGACAGCATGGTGATCAGGATCGTGGCGGCGACCAGTGTCTTGTACCCGAACACCGGCTTGCGGCTGAACACCGGAACGACCTCGGTGATGATCCCGAAGAACGGCAGCGCGATGATGTAGACCTCGGGATGGCCGAAGAACCAGAACAGATGCTGCCACAGCAGCGGCCCGCCGGTCTCCACGTTGAAGACCTGGGCGCCCAGGATCCGGTCGGCGGCGAGCGCGAAGAGGGCCGCCGCCAGGAACGGGAAGACCAGCACCACCAGAACGCTCGTGAGCAGGATGTTCCACGTCATGATCGGCATCCGGAACATGGTCATCCCGGGCGCCCGCAGACACAGGATCGTGGTGATCATGTTGACCGCGCCGAGAATCGTGCCGACACCGGAGATCGCCAGCCCGACCACCCACATGTTCCCGCCCACGCCCGGCGAGTGCGCCGCCGTGCTCAGCGGGGTGTAGGCGGTCCACCCGAAGTCCGCGGCCCCGCCCGGCACCAGGAACCCGGCGAACGCGATCATCCCGCCGAAGAAGTACAGCCAGTACGCGAACGAGTTGAGCCGCGGGAACGCCACATCCGGCGCCCCGATCTGGATCGGCACCACGAAGTTGGCGAAGGCGAACACGATCGGCGTCGCGAAGAACAGCAGCATGATCGTGCCGTGCATGGTGAACAGCTGGTTGTACTGTTCCGGCGACAGGACCTGCATGCCCGGCCGGCCCAGCTCGGCACGCATCAGCAACGCCATCAGCCCGCCCAGCACGAACCACACCATGGACGTCGCCATGTACATGATGCCGATCTGCTTGGCATCGGTGGTGCGGATCGTCCGGGCCAGCCAGGAACCCTTGACCTCACGTCGCACCGGCCACGGCCGCGCCTGCACGGTACGAGGGGAAACTGCGGTCATATGGATTGCCCTCCCTGGACCGTTCGTACTCCCCGGCGACCTGGTTGCCAAGCCGCGCCACATCCATCAATACGGATCAACCCCTGGGCCGTGCATCATCCGCACAACCCGGCGGTCGCCATCGCCCATGCGGCGTACCCGTCGACCCCCAGTCCACACCCTTCCACCGGCCCCAGAAGCCGTTTCAACGCCGTTGCCCCCTTTGGTCCCAGCCAAAAGACCCAGCTGGCTCCCAGAGCTGTCTCAACCGCCCCGAAACAGCCCCCACGACCAGCCGGATCTTCTCGGCTGGCCGTGAGCGCTGTCTCGGCGGCCTTCGGACAGCCCTCCGGGGTGTTGAAAGCGGGTGTCACTCTGGCGGCGAGGATGTGGCTGCGCGGTTTCGGGGGCCGTCATGCAAATCATCGAGATCAGCGACTTCGGGGTACGGTCCGCGGTGGTCCGGCTGCGCCGAAGCGGTACGCCGATGTGCTTCGTCGTCTACCCGATGATCCACATGGCGGACCCGGCGTTCTTCGCGGCGGTATCGCGCCGGCTGCGTACCGCGGATGTGATCGTCACCGAGGGCGTCGGCGGCGACAGCAGCTTCTCGCTGCTGGGCCGGGCACTGACGCTCAGCTACTCGGTGCTGCGGTTCAACCGGCGGGCCGGCCTGGTAGGGCAGAGGATCGACTACGAATCGTCGAACGCCGACATCGTGAACCCGGACGCGACGGCGACCGAACTCGGCACCGCATGGCGGCGGGCCCCTCTCCAGCAGCGGCTGCTCATCTGGCTGCTGCTGCCGGCGGTCATGGCCGTGCGGTTGTTCGGCGGCACCCGAACCATCTGGTCACGGGCCCTGGAAGTGAACGACCTGCCCACCACATCCGACGAGCAGTGGGCCGAACAGTACCCGCGCCTGCACGACGCCCTCCTCGGCGACCGCGACAAGATGCTGCTGGAGGCGCTCTACCGGCTGCACGAGGAACGCCACGCCGAACAGATCGAGGTGGCCGTCGTCTACGGCGCGGGCCACGTCCCGGCCATCGTCCACGGCCTGATCAGGTACGGCTACCGCCCCCGCTCAGCGGACTGGCTCACCGTGAAGTCCCTCTCCTGACCCACCCCCAGATCGTGTACGCCCACCCCCGCCCTACTCCGAGCCGCAAACGCCCAGGATCCACAAGTCAACCAACAACCGAAGGCCCCCGCTCCCACGCTCCCTCGAATCTTGGACGCCCACCCACCGCCCTCAGGGGACAAACGCCCAAGATCCACGGGCCAAGCAGCAAGCGAAAACCCCCACCCCACCACTCCCCCAGACCTTGGACGCCCAACCACCGCATCCGGCGGCAAAGCGTCCAAGATCCGCGAACCGCAGCACAAAGAGGAGACCAAGGCCCCAGCCCACGCTCCCCCAGACCTTGGACGCCCAACCACCGCCTCCAGGGGACAAACGTCCAAAATCCGCAGGCCACGCGGCAAACGAAGGCCCCACCGCCATCGCTGCCCCCGACCTTGGACGCCCAACCACCGCATCCGGCGGCAAAGCGTCCAAGATCCGCGAACCGCAGCACAAAGAGGAGACCAAGGCCCCAGCCCACGCTCCCCCAGACCTTGGACGCCCAACCACCGC